>NZ_JBSFTT010000002.1:0-474747 GCF_053591415.1 Streptomyces sp. NPDC003032
CGCACAAGCCGCGCCAACCCCGCCACCGTCGGCGCACCGAACAACTCACCGATCCCCACCTCCACATCAAGCACCGCACGCACACGGGAGATCAGCCGCATCCCCAGCAGCGAATCCCCGCCCAGATCGAAGAACGACACATCGGCGCCGACCCGCCCCAGGCCAAGGACCTCGCCGAACAGCCCGCACAGCACTTCCTCCACGGGTGTCGCGGGTGCACGGCCACTTCCCGCGCTCATGAAGTCGGGGGACGGCAGGGCGGCCCGGTCGAGTTTCCCGTTCGCGGTGAGGGGCAGCGCGTCGAGGACCAGTACCGCCGACGGGACCATGTACTCCGGGAGCGCCCTCGCCACGTGGTCCCGCAGCAGCCGGGGGTCCGCGTCCCGCTGCCCGTTCGGTACGACGTAGCCGACCAGCCGCTTGTCCCCGCCAGGGCCACCGGGACCACCGGGACCGCCGAAGCCGCCGGGACCGCCGTCCTGGCGGGCCACCACGACCGCCTGGGCCACCGATTCGTGCCCGGCGAGGACCGACTCGACCTCGCCGGGCTCCACCCGGAACCCGCGGACCTTCACCTGCTCGTCCGCACGCCCGACGAACGACAGCTCGCCATCGGCCGACCACCGCACCAGGTCACCGGTGCGGTACATCCGCCCGCCGGCACCGAACGGGCACGCCACGAACCGCTCCGCCGTCGGCCCCGAGCGCCCGAGATAGCCCCGCGCCAGACCCGCCCCCGCCACATACAGCTCGCCCACCACACCGGCCGGGACCGGCTGGAGCGCCGCGTCCAGCACGTACACCCGACGGTTGGCCAGCGGGCGGCCGATCGGCAGCACCGGAGTGCTCGCCGCACCCACCGGCACCACATGCCACGTCGCGCACAGCGTGATCTCCGTCGGCCCGTACAGATGGCGCACCGTCACCTCCGGGCACGCCTCCCGCACCCGTGCCACCGCACCGGCCGGCACCACGTCACCGCCCGTCAACACCTCGCCGAGGCCGGTGAAACACTCCGGGGACTCCTCCGCGAGCACCCGGAACATCCCCGCCGTGACATGCAGCGCCGACACACCGTCCGCGATCGCCGCGCGGACCCGCCCCGCGTCCACCACACCCGGTTCGGCGATCACCACACGGCCACCCGCGACCAGTGGCACCCACACCTCGAACAACGACACGTCGAAGGCGTGCGGGGCGTGCATCAACACCGTGTCGCCCGCGCCCACCGACCAGCCCGAGTCGGAGTTCACCAGCGCCGCCACACCTCCGTGCGCCACCGCCACGCCTTTCGGCACCCCCGACGAGCCCGACGTGTACATCACGTACGCCAGGTCCTCCGCGCCCACCGGGACCGCGGGGCCGTCGATCCGGCACGCGGCGACGGCTGCCCGTACCCGGGGGTCGTCGAGGACCACCGGCTCCCCGTGGGTGTCCACGGGGATCGCGTCCCGGTACGCCTCGGTGCAGACCACCGCCGCCGGGTCCGAGTCGGCCAGCAGGAACGTCACCCGCTCAGCCGGATACTCCACGTCCACCGGCACGAACGCCGCGCCCGCCCGCCACACCCCCAGCAGGGCGACGATCAGGTCCGCGGAGCGCTCCATCACCACCGCGACCCGATCCCCGCGCCGCACTCCGACACCCGCCAGGTACGACGCGAACCGGCCGGCCGCCGCGTCCAACCCCCCGTACGTCAGAGACTGTTCGCCGTCGACGACCGCTACCGCGTCCATGGACCAGCCGAGCTGGCGGGCCAGCAAGGCGGGCACCGAGTCCGCGGCCGGCGGCCGCCGGGGGGCGTGTCGGCCCTCCACCAGCGCGTCACGCTCCGCCCCGTCCACCGCCTCGACACGGCCCACCGGCACCGACGGGTCCCGCACCGCCTTCTCCAGGAACGTCAGGAACGACCGGTGTACCGCCCGGAGCCAGTCACGGTGGTGGAGCGCGGGGTTGGCTTCGAAGGTGACCCGCATGCCCTCGTCCTCGGACCAGCCGCTCACCAGCACGCCGAAGTCCTCGACCCGTCGACTCGAAAGGTCGCGCACGGTGCCCCGGTGCTCGCCGAACCGCAGAATCTCGCCGGCCATCGGCATGACGTTGACGGAGGGGCCGAAGTGCCATCGGTCGCCCATCGGCCAGTTGAGTTCGCGGCGCAGCCGCTCTCCTCGGAAGGCCTGGTGGTCGAGGAGGCCGCCGATCTCGCGCGCCGCCTCCCGCGCCAGGTCCACGAGGCTCATGCCGGCGGCCACGGGCAGCCGGAGGGGAAGCATGTTCGCCATCGTGCAGGGGGTCCGTCGCGCCTGGTCGCTCACGCGGCCGGAGACCGGCAGGCTCAGGACGGCCTCGTCCGATCCGGTCAACCGGCCCGTGAAGGCGGCGACCGCCGCGACGACGAGCCGGGGCCAGCTCACCTCGGCACGGGCAGCCGCCGCGCGCAGGGCCTCGACGGTGGAAGGCGTCAGGTGGCCCGTCTCGCGCAGGACCTCGCGCGCGTTCTCGGGCCGGGCGGCCGGACCGGGGCCGTGTCCGGGGATGGTGGCCAGGCCCGGACGGTCGGCGAAATGGTCGAGCCAGTACTGCCGGTCGAGGGCGTACCGCTCCGAGGCGCGGTACGCGGACTCCTCCTGGAGGAGGTCGCCCAGCGAGGCGTGTCCGGCCGGTTCCGGGGACTGCCCGCGCAGCATCGCCGAGTAGACGTCCGCGAAGCGACGGGCCACGAGGGAACACCCGAAGGCGTCCATCAGCAGGTGGTCGTAGCGCTGGAACCAGATGTGCCGGTCAGGAGCCAGTCGGAACAGGACGTAGGAGAAGGGGTGACCGGCGTGCGGGCCCGTCTCCTGGCGCAGTTCCGCCCGCATCCATTCTTCGGCAGCCGTCCGGGAATCGCCGACGTCGCTGAGATCGCCGAGATCGCCGAGATCGCCGAGATCGACGTAGTGCAGAAGAGGGGAGGGGAGATTCTCCGGGGCGGTGACTTGTGAAACCTTGTCGCCGTCTTCCACGAATCGCACCTGGAGGATTTCCGTTTCGGCGACTACCTGCCGCAACGCCCGCTCGAATACCCGCTCGTCAACCCGTCCTGATATCTCGACGTACTGGCCGACGCTGTACATCCGACGGGAGCCTTCCACGCGCTGCGCCAGCCAGATTCCTTCCTGGGAATCGAACAAGGGCAGAGTGCGACCAGCTTTGCCGTTCATCTTTCCCCCTCGCCGAGCGATCCGCCGCGTCGGCTATTTATTCCCGAGCCGTCCAACCGCGCACCTTGCGCGCTTGGACACAGGGCAGGCGCATAACAAGCGCGGTGAATTCGATGCTATGCCCGAGAGGGGAATTGAGGCGAGCGTCCGCGGTGACGGCGGAAGGCGAAGCCACCCGGAGACGGGGTCATCCGGAGGAGGAGCCGCCCGCGGCCGTCACGGAGGCGGCCTGGGGCAGGCGATGCCCCCCACCGTTCTGCTGGTGCCGGGTCTGCCGGCGTTCCGCCGCCTGCAGCGGGAAGGCGACCTCCACGACGAGACCGCCATCCGACCGGGCGTGCGCGTTCAGGGTCGCGCCGTGGGCCGCCGCGATGGAGCGCACGATGGACAGGCCGAGGCCGTGGTGGCCGTCGCCCGCGGTGCGGTCGAGCCGCTGGAACGGCTCGAACAGCCGGCTCACCCGGTCCGGCGGAATCCGGTTGCCGGAGTTGGCCACCCGGACGACGGCGCTGTCGCCCTCGACGCGGGTGACGACCTTCACCCACCCGTCGGGCACGTTGTAACCGATGGCGTTGTCGATGAGGTTGGCCACCAGGCGTTCGATCAGCGCCCTGTCGCCCCAGGTGCCCGCGGCCTCGGTCGCCGCGTCCATCCGCAGCCCTCGCCGCTCCGCCTGCTCGCGGCAGCCCAGCACCGCCTTCCTCGCCAGCTCCGCCAGCTCCAACGGCTCCCGGCGGTCCAGGCCGCGTTCGCTGCTGGACAGGGTCAGCAGCGACTCCAGGAGCCGCGCCTGCTGCTCGCTCAGGACCAGCAGCCGTTCGAAGTTGGACCGGAACGACTCGACGGTGGCGTCGCGGTCGATCAGCGACTCCTCAAGGAGCGCGTGTTCGACGGTCAGCGGAGTACGCAGTTCATGCGCGGCATTGGCCACGAAGCGTTTGTGGGAGTCCAACGCGCCTTCCAGCCGGCCGAGCAGCCCGTCGACCGTGTCGGCCAGGCCCTTCAGCTCGTCGCCGGGGCCCTCGACGGCCAGCCGTTGGTGCACGTTGTGGGCGGAGATCCGCTGGATGGTGGAGGTCATCGTGCGCAGCGGCCGCAGCACCCGCCCCGCGACGAACCAGCCGAGGCCGATCGCGATCACCGACATGATCGCCAGTGCGACGCCGGACTCGATCAGCAGGCGGCTCATCTCCAGCTCGTGCTGGCGCATCGCCTGCTGGCGGCGGGCCTCGGCGACGCTGTCCAGCGCGGCCGACGTGCTGCCCGTATACATGTGGACGCCGTCCGGCGCGGGTGTGCCGGACCCGCCGCGGCTGAAGAGGTACATGCCGTTGGAGCGGCTGACCAGCAGATAGGTGATCGTCAGCAGGACGGCGCCGGACACGACGAACAGCGAACCGTACAGCAGTGTGAGCCGCATGCGGACCCGCTTGGGCAGGAGACGGGAGGCCGCCCAGGCCCGGAACCTGGCCGCGCGGGGCGAGCTGGGCAGACGCATCGGCATCTCACATCACATCGTCAAGTCCGGTTCCCACAGCGGGCGATGGTCTCGTCGTGGCCGACGGCACCGCCGCGGCCCCGCACGAAGCGCATCCGCCGTCCAGGCTACCGGCGCGCCGCGCCCTCAGGAGGGCTGTTCGCGGCAGCACGGCATCCGCGACGCGCAGAGCGCGTCGCGGATGCCGTGTTCCGTGCGGTGAGCGGGCGGGCTCATCCGTGGCCCGGGGGCGGCGGGCCCCCATGGGGACCACCCGGCGGACCACCGGGGCCGGGACCGGGACCCGGGCCACCAGGGCCAGGACCTGGTGCGTAGTAGACCCCCGGGGGCTGCGGCCCCTGGAAGGCGCCAGGTGGCCCCGCGACCGTCATGGGGCCGCCGGGACCACCGGGACCGCCGGGGCCACCGTTGATGACGCGGCCAGGGCCCTGCGGTCCACCGACCGGCTCGGGCACCGGCGCGTCGCCGTTCTTGGACGGCTGGCGGGAGAACTGCGTGCGGTACAGCTCCGCGTAGAGCCCGTTCAGCTCCATCAGTTCCTCGTGCGTGCCGCGTTCCTGGACGCGGCCCTTGTCGACGACCAGGATCTGGTCGGCGTCCCGGATGGTGGAGAGCCGGTGGGCGATCACGAGTGAGGTCCGCCCGCGCAGCGCGGTCTTCAGGGCCAGTTGCAGGGCCGCTTCGGACTCGGAGTCCAGATGTGCGGTGGCCTCGTCGAGTACGACGATGGGCGGGGCCTTGAGCAGCAGGCGGGCCATGGCCACGCGCTGTTTCTCACCGCCGGAGAACCGGTAGCCGCGGTCTCCGACGACGGTGTCGAAGCCGTCGGGGAGCGATTCGATCAGGCCCCAGATCTGTGCCGCCTTGCACGCGTCGATCAGTTCCTGCTCGGTGGCGTCGGGCCGCGCGTAGGTCAGGTTGTCGCGGATGGTCGCGTGGAAGAGGTGCGCGTCCTGGGTGACCATGCCGACGGTGTCGTTCAGCGACTGGAGCGTGACGTCGCGGAGGTCGTGGCCGCCGATCCTGATGGCGCCCTCGACCGGGTCGTACAGCCGCGGCACCAGGTGGGTGATCGTCGTCTTGCCGGCCCCGGACGGGCCGACCAGCGCGGTCAGTTTGCCCGCGGGCGCGGTGAAGGTCAGGTCGCTCAGGGTCCAGGTGTTCTGCGTGCGTTCCTGCATGGGCAGGGCGATGGACTCCAGCGAGGCGAGCGAGACGTCGGCGGCCCTCGGGTAGCGGAAGGACACCCCGTCGAACTCGATCTCCGGCGCCCCTCCGCCGTCGCCCGTGGCGGGCAGGGGCACGGCGCCCGGCTTCTCGGAGATCAGCGGCTTGAGGTCGAGGATCTCGAAGAGCCGGTCGAAGCTGACGAGCGCGGTCAGTACGCTCGTCTGCGCGCCGGCGAGCTGGTTGATGGGCCCCATGAGCCGGGTGAGCAGGGTGGCCAGCGCCACGAGCGTGCCGATCTGGAAGGTGCCTTCGATGACGAGGCTGCCGCCCAGGCCGTAGACGAGCGCGGTGGCCAGCGAGCCCACCAGCATCATCGTCAGGAAGAGCATCTTTCCGTAGACGGCGGTCTGGACTCCGAGGTCACGGCCCCTGGCGGCCAGCCCGGAGAACATGCCCGTCTCGCCCGCGGGACGGCCGTACAGCTTGGCCAGCAGGGCACCGGTCACGTTGAAGCGCTCGCTCATGAACGAGCCGACCTCGGCGTTGACCTGCATGTGCTCCCGCATGATCCGCTGCAACCGCCCGCCGACGAGCTTTCCGGGCAGGATGAACAGCGGGATGATCACCAGGGAGATCAGTGTGACCACCCAGGACAGATAGAACATCGTGATCAGTACGAGGATCAGCGTCAGCCCTGCGGAGGCCACCGTGGACAGCAGGGTCGTGACGGCCTGTTGGGCGCCGACCACGTCGGTGTTCAGCCTGCTGACGAGCGACCCTGTCTGCGCGCGGGTGAAGAACGCCAGCGGCTGCCGCTGCACATGGTCGAAGATCTTGGTGCGGAGGTCGTAGATGAGCCCCTCGCTGATCCGGCCCGAGTACCAGGCCTCCGCGAACCCGAGCGCCGTGCTCAGCAGCGCGATGCCGGCGACCGCGACGGAGATCCACACGACCACCGAGGTGTTGCGCTCGACGATGCCGTTGTCGATGAGGTACATGAACAGGATGGGCGTGGCCACCACATTGATCGCGTTGAGCGCGGTGATGGCCAGGAGGAGCACGATGTTGAGCCGATACGGTTTTGTGTAGGGGATGACGCGTTTCGCCGTGCCGGGCTTGATTCGCTGTTTGGTCACCGGCTCGTCCGGCCCCATACCGCTCATTATCACCGGCCCCGGGCCACCGATCATGGCCACGAAAACCTCCTGTTTTCGTTGTCGTTGCGATCCGGGCGCGTCTAGCCGGCGGCTTCGTACTTGTCCATCTCGTCGATGAGGCTCTTGGGACGGATGTCCGTCCAGTTCTCCTCTATGTACTCCAGGCAGGCCTTGCGCGTGTCTTCGCCGAAGACGGTCTTCCAACCGGCCGGCACTTCCGCGAAGGAAGGCCAGAGTGAATGCTGGTTCTCGTCGTTGACGAGAACCAGGAAGGTGCCGTTTTCGTCGTCGAACGGGTTCGGCATGACCACTCCGATCAATTTCCGTAGGATGTGTTTCACGCTAGCCGGGCCCTTGCGGGCCGACAAGGCCGTCCAGTAAATGCATGGCGCCTGGGCGCAATTCACGGCCTTCGGCCGGCGAAGAAGTCAGTGATCAGCGAATTCACGGCGGTGGGCCTCTCCAGATATCCGTAGTGGCCGCATCCGGGGATCTCCGCGTGGTCGCTGCCCGGAATGCTGTCGGCGACCTCGCGGGACAGCCGCGGGCGGATGACCAGGTCGTCCTGGAAACCGATGACCAGGCACGGCCGGCTGATCCGCCGATACGCTTCGAGGCGGTCCGGTACCAGCTGGAGTGCGAGCTGGCCGCGTATGCCCGTCAGGTCCGCGGCCGACATCTCGAAGACGGCGAGCCAGTCCCGCAGCCGCTCCTCGTCGTTGAGGGTGCGCGGCGAGAGGTTCTGGACGGCCTGCACATAGGCCGCGAAGCGCGGCGGCAACTTGCCGTGGCCCTCGGCGAGTTCGAGGTCGGCGGCCGTCATGGCGGCGGTCAGCGCGTCCGTTCGTCCGCTGGTCGCCATCAGGACGGCCTGGTGCACGAGTTCGGGGCGGGCCAGGAGCAGTTCCTGGACCGCGATCGCGCCCAGGGAGTATCCGACGACCCGGCACGCGCCCGCGCCCAGGTGCTCGATGAGGCGCGCGATGTCCGCCGCCATGTCGGCGAGGGTGAATCCCTCGGGGCAGGGGTCGCTGGGCGGGATGCCCCGGTTGTCGAGCGTGATCACCCGGTAGCCCGCCCGTGTCAGGGCGGGCACCTGGTGGGTGCGCCACATCCGGCCGGGCGCGCCGGTGCCGGTGACCATGACGACCGGCTCTCCGGCGCCGTACTCGTCGTAGGAGAGTTGGATTCCGTCCTTCCGGACGATCGGCATGAGGGTCCCTTCAGCCTGCGGCGAACCGGCCGACCTTGTCGATGACGTCCTGGCCGTAGATCCGCAGGGCCTGCTGGAGCGCGAACTCCGCCATGTATGCGCGGAACGCGTCCGGTGGTTCCTCGGCGAGGTTGAGCATGCGGCGGTTGGCGAGCACCGCGGCGCCGTCGAGCCGTGCCAGGGCGCGCTCGACGGCGGCGTCCATCTCCTCGGGTTCCACGACCTCGTCGACCAGGAGCCGGGCCGCGGGTTCGGCCGCCCGGATCCTGCGGCCTCCGAGGATGACCTGCCGGGCGAAGCGGGGGCCCACGTACCGGCTGAACCGGAAGTTGGCGACGCCGGGGATGATGCCCTCCTTGGCCGCGGGCAGGCTGAGGTAGGCGTCGGAGGCGGCGAGCACGTGGTCGCAGACCAGCAGGACCTGGGCGCCACCGCCGATGGCGAAGCCGTCCACGGCTGCGACCCAGGGCTTCTCCACGCGGGGCGAGTGCCACTGGCCGGGGTGGTCGGTGAGCACGCCGCGGAGGAGCTTGTGGAGGTAGCCGAGTTCGCGTCGCAGCAGGAAGCCGACCAGCGGGATGTCGCCGGAGCTGAGGCTCTTGAGGTTGATGCCGGCGCCGAACACGCGCCTGCCGCGGTGGCGCGGGTGGCTCATCTCGCCGCCGCGCAGCAGTCCGACCCGTACGGCCGGGTCGAGCAGGGCGAGGTCGACGGCGGTCTCCATGTCGTCGACCTGGCGGGTGTCCTCGGCGTTCAGCCGGTCGTCGCGGCACATGGTCAGCCGGGCCACGCCGTCGTCGCTCCGTTCCAGGCGCAGGGACTCCATCCGCACCACGCCGGTGGCGGTGAACTCGGCGAGCAGGTCGAGGGCGCGCCGCGTCGGGCGGAGCATGGCGTCGAGCAGGTGCGGGCCCGCGGTCGGTGAGCGGAGCACCGCGCGCAGGAAGATGCCCTGGTCGATCTCGTGGCCTTCCTTGGCGGCCTGGGGCCTGCTCCGCTCGGACGCGAGCCGGGCCTCGTCGGGCACCAGGCCGGGGAGCTCGGCGGCGGCGGCGTCGAGAAGTTCGTCGATCCGCAAGGACGCGGTGCGGCCGGTGGTCAGCCGGTCGTACACGGCGTCGGCGTGCGTGTCGAGGAAGGCGGCCCGCAGCGCGCGGGCCGCGTCCTTGGCGGCGGTCATCCCGGCCCGCTCGCCGGGCGTGCGGGCGGGCGGCTCCGGCAGGGCCGCCGCCAGTTCGTCGACGCGGGCGACGGCTCCGGAGGAGGCGGCCAGGGCCGACCAGATGTCCCTGACGTCGTCGCGCTCCGATGGCGCGGGCCGTGCGCGGGGCCCGGGCCGGCCGCCCGCCTCGGCGGTGGTGTGGTGGACGGTCGTCACGAGGCCGCCACCTCCTCGTCGGCCCCCTGCCGCAGGGCGCGGTCGCAGGCCGCGAGGTGTGCGCCGAGGGCGTCCTCGAAGCTGGTCGTCGCGGCGTCGAACAGCAGCTGCCGCCGGATGGCCAGTTCCCTGCCGGACAGGCCGTCCGTCAGTCGCGCCGCGGCGCTCACGGCGCCCGCGGGGTCGTCGGCCAGTTCGTCGACGATGCCCAGCGCCAGCGCCTCGGCGGCCTCGATGGGGTGGCCGAACAGGACGGCCTTGCGGACCCGCGCCGCCCCGGCGAGCTGGACCAGGCGGTAGCCGGCCATGCCGGGCCAGGTGGCCGTGGTGTCGCGCGGCAGGAGGAGACGGGTGTCCGGGGCGGCCACGCGGAGGTCGGCGGCCAGGAACGCGTCGAGCGCGGTGCCGCCGCAGTCGCCGCGGGCCGCCGCGACCGTGGCCGTGGGCAGCCGTTCCAGGCGGCGCAGGGCGCGCTCCCACTTGGTGACCAGCATGACGTCGAGGCCGCCGGTCCAGTCGCCGGCCGGCGCCCCGGTGACGTGGAGGACCGCGATGCCATGGACGACCGCGATGCCGTGGCCGTCCCGGTCCTCGGCCCGGTCGCAGAGGTCGGCGACGGCCTCGACGGCCGTGGCCGTGAGGGGCTCGGAGCCGTCCAGCTCCAGCGCGCGCAGGGGTTTCATGGTTCCGTCCGTCCTCACCATGGGCTCGTCCTGACGTCGGCTCGTCCTCACCATCGGACCAGCGCCGTCTCGATCGTGGAGCCCGGACCCATGGTCATGAGCACTCCGTACTCGCCGGGCCGGGCGGCCTCCTCTTCGAGGAGGCGTTCGTAGGAGAAGAGGAACGAGCCGCTGGACACATTCCCGTGGTCGCGCAGCACACCGACGGTGTGCCGTACGTCGTGGCGGGTCAGCCCGAGGTTGACCACGACGGCGTCGATGACCTTCTTGCCACCGGAGTGCACCAGCCAGTGCCGGATGTCGCTCCTGCGCAGCCCGGTGCCGTCCAGCAGGCGGTCGACGACGATCTCCGCGTGCGCGCCCACGACGTAGGGGATCTGCGGGTCGAGGAAGAAGCTGAACCTGCCCTGGTCGCGGTCCCAGTCGTAGCGCATCGCGTCGACGGCGTCGGGGATGATGCAGCTGGCGAACTTCAGGACGGCCGGGCCCTCTTGACGGTCCGGGCCCCGCTCGGGTCGCGGCTCGGCGCGGAGCGCGACGGCTGCCGCGCCGTCGCCGAAGAGGCTGTTCACGACCGCCGTGCGCATCGTCGAGTCCATCGCGTACGCGGCCGAGCACGCCTCCACGCAGAGCACGACGGCGAGTTCGCCGGGGTGGGCGGCCGCCCAGCCGGCTTCCACGCTCAGGGCGTTGAGTCCCGCGTTGCAGCCCATGCCGACGATGTCGGCCCTGCCGCAGTGCCGGTCGATGCCCAAGTCCCGGATCAGCAGGGCGCTGAGGCCCGGCGTGAGGAAGCCGGTGGAGGTCACGCAGCACAGGTGGCGCAGGTCGGAGAGTTCGGCTCCGGCGTTCTTCAGGCAGGCGCGCAGGGCCTCGCCGCCCATCTCCAGCGCCAGTGCCTTGTGCTTGTCGAGCAGGTCGCCCTGGGACTCGGGGACGCGGACGCCGTGGGCGTCCTCGGCGGGAAGTGTGAGGTTGCGCCGTTCGATGGCGCTGTTCAGGAAGACCGAACGGACCTTGGGGTCGGTGATCCCGAAGGCGTCGAGCACTTCCCGCTGGGAGTAGGAGGTGGCGCTCACGGCCGTGCCCACGCCGATCATCCGGATGTCGTCCAGAACCCCGGTCGGTGCTGTGTCGATGGTCGGCGGTGCGGTGTCGACGGTCGGCCCTGCTGTGTCGACGGTCATCGGAAGGTCCACCCCCACATACGTGGCTTGCTGCGACGCGGTTCTCGCATGGCGCTGGTGCCGGTCACTGTGCTGTCCCCTCTGGTGTCGTGGTGCCGTGAATTCGGCTCTGTGCCTCGATGAAGCGGGCGAGCCGCGCGGTGCCCTCCGCGATCTGGGCGGGCGTCAGATAGCTGGTCGAGAGGCGGATTCCGTGGAGGCCGCCACCGCCGGGATGGAAGTACGTCATGGGCGTCCAGATGACGCCGAAGTCCTGCGCCGAGCGGATCAGCGCGGCGTTGTCGGCGCGGAACGGCACGCGCAGGGTGAGGAAGAAGCCGCCGGTGGGTTCGTTCCAGCGCACGCCGAGGGCCTCGCGCCGGGCCTGCGGCAGGTGGCGGTCCAGCTCCCTGAGCGTGGCCCGCATGGCGTCGCCGTAGTAGGCGGCGGCCGCGGTGTTCAGCTCCGAGACACGTCCGTCCGCCGCGAGGAGCGCGCCCGCCACGGCGGCCTGGCTGAGCGACGACGTGTTGACCGTCACCATGCTCTTGATCTTCGCGAGTTCGTCCGCGAGCAGCCCGGTGCGGCCCGCGTCGTCCAGGACGGGCTGGTCGGCGATGACGAAGCCCACCCGGGCGCCGGGGAACACCGTTTTCGAGTACGAGCCCAGGTGTACGACGGTGTGCGCGCGGTCCATGGACTTCAGGGTCGGCAGCGGCCTGCCGGGGCTCACCAGACGGTAGGGGCTGTCCTCCAGTACGAGGATGCCGTGCCGGGCGGCGAGTGCGAGGAGTTCGGCGCGGGCGCGCGGGCCCATCGTGGTTCCGGACGGGTTGGAGTGGTCGGGTACGACGTAGAAGGCGCGGGGGCGGCGGCCGCGTGCCCGCTCGTCCCTGATCGCCGCTTCCAGGTCGGCGCAGGAGATGCCGTCCTCGCGTTCCTCGACGGCGGTGACGGCGATGTCCAGGAGCCGGGCCGCGCCGGTGATGCCGACGTAGCAGGGGCTGGAGACGAGGAGCACGTCGTCGGGTCCGGTGATGAGGGCGCGCAGCACGAGGAGCATCGCCTCCTGCGCGCCGACGGTCACCACGATGGACCCGGCCGGTACGTCGATGTTCTCGTCGGCGCGCAGCGAGTCGGCGATGATCTCCCGGATCTGGCCGGCGGTGGGCCCGTACTGGTACATGGCGGTACGCACCTGCTGCGGCGAACTCCCCTGTTCTTCGAGGTGGTTCAGGTACCGGCGCAGGTGCGTGAAGATCTGCTCGCTGTCGAAGAAGCCGTCGTACGGGCGGCCCGGCGCGAAGGAGATCGCTTCCGGGTAGCGGGAGGTGATCTCGTTGAGGAACGTCATCGTGTCCAGGACAGGGTCCGACACGCTGGCGTGCAGGTCGGTCTTCCGCAGCGGCTGCGCGGCCCGGGCCGGTGCCACGTCCGCCGGGCGCGGGCCGGTGCGGATCGTTTCGGGGCCGATCTCCGTGACCGTGGCGGCGCCGGTGAACGCCATGGCGTCGGCCAGCTCGCGGACGAGGCCGTCCAGCGCTTCCGTCACGCCCGCGCGCCCGCCCGCCCGGAGTCCGTCGAGGACCGGGCGGCCCGCGAAGACGGCGTCGGCGCCCGAGGCGACCGCGGCGAGGATGTCCGCGCCGCGGCGGACGCCGCCGCTCAGCAGGACGGGGCAGCGGCCCGCCACGGCCTCGGTGATCTCCGGGAGCGTGTCGAGGGCGGTGACGACGATGCCGTCGGCGCCGGTGTCGAGGGCGCGCCGCGCGTCGGCGGTGTCCCGGACGCCCGCGACGAGCAGCGGCAGTGCGGTGGCCGCGCGCAGCCATGCCACGTCGGACCAGTCGGCGCGGGCCTCAAGCAGCGTGCGTACGTCGTCGAAGGGGCCCGGCACGCCCAGGTCGGCGGGGGCGGCGACGCGCCTGGCGCGGACGTCGTCTCGGTCGCCGAGTGCGAGGAGCAGCGCCCCGAACCCGGCGTCCTCGGCCCGGCCGGCGAGGTGCCGTGCCCTCTCCCGGTCCCGGAACGCGTAGGTCCGCAGCCAGAGCGGGACGTCGCAGGCCGAGGCCAGCTCGGCGAACGTGCGCTCGGCGAAGGCACTCACCACGGCGGGGAGCCCGGCCGCCGCGGCGGCCTTGACGACGGCGAGTTCGCCGCCGGGGCGCGCCGGGGCGTCGAGCGGGCCGACCACCAGCGGCGCCGACCAGCTGCGGTCGAGGATCTTCACGGTGGTCTCGGGCGGCCCGGCGCTCGCCTTCCGCTCCGGGCGGCGCCGTTGGCTCTCCCGGCTCTGTCGCAGACCGATCCGGTCGAAGGCGTCGAGGTTCGCGGCGGATGCGTGGTCGGCCGTCGATGAATTGCCCTGCACGCAATCAGCGCCCTGGTGATCTCCGTGCGCGGAACGCGCAGGTTCGTCGGCGATCTGCTCCGCCATGAATTTCTCCCCGGCGTCCGGCAGTTGTCGTGAATTCGGCATCGACGCTCAGAGTCACACAAATCCCGACGGTCCGACAGCGTCGTCCAACCGCCCGATTCGCGCGCTTGGACATGACGGGACGCAATCGGACACGGCGTCGCTCACGCGCTGGAAACCTTGGACCCCGCCTGTCCCTCCCGTACGACGTCCCATCCCTCGGCACCGAGCACATCGGCGAGTTTGTCGGCGGTCCGGGCCGGAACGGCGAACCGCACGGTGAATCCCGCGCCGCCGCCGGCCGTGTCGACGGCGGCGTCCTCCGCGGCGACACCCAGGTCCGTGACCGCGGCGAGGAGCCGCGCCAGCTCTCCGGGGCGCTCCGCGACCGCCACCCGCACCCCGTGCCCGTCGCCGCCCTCGTCGGCGGGGCCGCCGGAGCCGGGCCCGGCCGCCGGGATTCCGGCGAGGCCGGAGATGCCCCGGTCGAGCAGGTCCACCAGGGTCCGCATCCCGAGGTCCCGGTCCGCGCCGCCGGGCCGGGCGAGCGCGTCCAGCGCCGGTACGAGGCGGGACAGGTCTGTGTGCAGGTCCTTGAGGACGCCCGCGACGGCTGCCGCGTTGGCCTGGAGGATGTCGCTCCAGAGCCGGGAGTCGCCGGCGGCGATCCGGGTGGCGTCGCGCAGTCCCTGCCCCGCGACCCGGGAGAGCCCGGCGGGGCCTTCGCGCAGCCGGGCCGCCATCAGGCTGGCCATCAGGTGCGGCACGTGAGAGGTCACGGCCACGGCCGCGTCATGTTCCTGACTGCGCATCACCACGGGGACCGCATCGCACAGGGCGACCAGTTCCAGGGCCCGCTCGAAGGCCTCGTCCGAGGTCAGCCGGGACGGTGTGAGCACCCAGTTGCGGTCCCGGAACAGCTCGGCGCGGGCGGCCAGCGGGCCCGAGCGTTCGCGGCCCGCCAGCGGGTGGCCGCCGATGTAGCGGGCGGGGTCGGGCGCGCGGCGCAGCGCCGCCTGTTCGGGCTCGGCCTTCACGCTCGCCACGTCGGTGTACGTGCGGGCGAGGCCGCGCTCCTGGGCCTCGGTGAGGACGGCGCCGACCCGGCTGGGCGGGACCGCGATCACGGCCAGGTCGACGGTTTCGCCGGGTTCCCGCGCCAGACCGGCGCCGAGGGCCGCGGCCGTTCTCGCGGCGCCGGGGTCCCGGTCGGACAGGAAAACCGTCACGCCCCGTCCGCTCACGGCGAGCGCGACGGAAGTGCCGATGAGACCGGTGCCGATGACGGTCATGGTGCGCATCACTGAACATCACCCGTTCGAAAGGACATCGCCCATCAACCGAAAGGCCGCTCACTTTATTCTGGACGGTTCGGGACAGCAAAGTCGGCCGTCCATTTGGTTTGTAGCCAGATACGCGGCCCGGATCGTAGAGTCCCAGAAACTCATTTCTCTCCGGATCTGGAGACATTCATGAGCTCTTTATCAGAAGCGGGAAATCCACTGGATGACCTGTCGATCGACTACGTCGAGATGTACGTGGAAGACCTGGACGCGGCGACGTCGTCGTGGGTCGACCGGTACGCCTTCGGCGTGGTCGGCACGAGCACGTCCTCGGACCATCGCGGCGTCGCGCTCCGCCAGGGGCGGATCACTCTCGTCCTCACGCAGGCGACCTCGGACCAGCACCCCGCGTCGGCGTACGTGATGGGTCACGGCGACGGTATCGCCGACATCGCGCTGCGCACCGCCGACCCGGAGGCGGCGTTCCACGCGGCGCTCGCGCGGGGCGCCCTCGCGCACCGGTCACCGGAGCGGCACACCGATGGCGGCCCCGCCGTCACCGCGGCGGTCCGCGGCTTCGGTGACGTCGTGCACACACTCGTCCGGCGCGAGCCCGGCGAGGGTCCGGGGCTGCCCGCAGGGTACGTCCCCACCGCCTCGGTCCACGAACCGGCTTCGGACAGCGGCCTGTTGGAGCTCGACCACATCGCGGTGTGCCTGCAGGCGGGCGACCTCGCGCCGATGGTGGACTACTACCGCGACGCCCTCGGCTTCCGGGAGATCTTCGAGGAGCGCATCGTCGTCGGCGCCCAGGCGATGGAGTCGACGGCCGTGCAGAGCGTGTCGGGCACGGTGACGCTGACGCTGATCGAGCCGGACACGTCGGCCGCGAGCGGACAGATCGACGAGTTCCTCAAGAGTCATCAGGGCGCGGGCGTCCAGCACCTGGCGTTCTCCGCGCGCGACGCGGTGGAGTCGGTGCGGGTCCTCTCCGAACGGGGTGTCGGGTTCCTGCGTACACCGTCGTCGTACTACGACCTGCTCGGCCGGCGGGTCTCGCTGACCGAGGAGCGGCTGCGGGACCTGCGGGCGACGAACGTCCTGGCCGCCGAGGACCACGACGGCCAGCTCTTCCAGATCTTCACCGCCTCCGACCACCCCCGGGGCACGCTGTTCTTCGAGATCATCGAGCGGCAGGGCGCCGAGACCTTCGGCAGCGCGAACATCAAGGCGCTCTACGAAGCCGTGGAGCTGGAGCGGACGAAGCAGCGTGGATTCCATCAGCGCTGACGCGGCAGCGCGGGTCCCGGCCGACGTGCGGTGCCTCGCCGATGTGGAGCGCGCCGCGGCCGCGGTCCTGCCCGCCGGCGTCCGGGACTTCATAGCGGGTGGCAGCGGCGCGGAGACGACGCTCGACGCGAACCGCGCCGCCCTCGACCGGGTCTTCCTCGTCCCGCGCGTCCTGCGGGACGTGTCGCGGTGCACCACAAAGGCCACGCTGCTCGGCCGCCCGGTCCGCATGCCCGTGGCGGTCGCGCCCGTCGCCTACCAGCGTCTCGTGCACCCCGAGGGCGAACTGGCCGCCGCCCGGGCGGCGCGCGCGGCGGGCGTGCCGTTCACCGTGAGCACGCTCAGCAGCGTCCCGGTCGAGCGGCTCACCGCGACCGGCGCGGCCGTCTGGTTCCAGCTCTACTGGCTGCGGGAGCCCGGCCACGCCCTCACCCTGGTGAGCAGGGCCGAGGACGCCGGCGCGGAGGCGATCGTGCTCACCGTCGACGTGCCGTGGATGGGGCGGCGGCTGCGGGACATGCGCAACCGGTTCGCGCTGCCGGACCAGGTGCGCGCCGCCCACCTCGCCGCCGGTCCCTCGCAGGCGCACCGGGCCCAGGCGGGACCGGTCTCCGCGCTGGCCGTCCACACCGACGCGGCGTTCTCCGCGGGCTTGACGTGGTCGTCGGTGGCGGCGCTGCGGGCGCGGACCCGGCTGCCGCTGATCCTCAAGGGCGTCCTGGCGGCCGAGGACGCGGTGCGCGCCGCCGAGTGCGGGGTGGACGCCGTGGTGGTCTCCAACCACGGGGGCCGCCAGCTGGACGGCGCGGTGCCGAGCGTGGACGCGCTGCCGCAGGTCGTGTCGGCCCTGTCGGGCCGCTGCGAGGTGCTGCTGGACAGCGGCATCCGCAGCGGTACGGACGTACTGAGGGCGCTGGCGCTCGGCGCCCGCGGCGTCCTGGTCGGCCGCCCGCCGCTCTGGGGGCTCGCCCTGGGCGGCGAGGCCGGGGCGCGGCGGGTCCTCGAACTCCTCGCCGATGAACTACGGGACGCGCTGGGCCTCGCGGGCTGCGCGGGCGTGTCCGAGGCACGGGAGCTGCGCACGGCCCACGGCCGCGGGCCGTAGGCGCGGCGCGCCTCGCCCGGGTCTCACGCGTCCGCCCATCCCCGCTTCTCGGCGAATTCCAGCATGCTCGCGCGCACCCGCACGATCTGCCCGCCGGTCAGGTCCGGCACGGCCGTCAGCAGGACTTCGGTGATCTCGTGCGCGAACTCGTCGCGCGACAGGACGTCGCACACGCCCTCGTCACCGGCCGCGCCCTGCGCCGCGGCGGCGCCGGCGGGCGTGACGTGCCCGTTCACCGCGGGCGACGGCGGCGCGGCGCTGTCCGTGAGGTGCGCCGCGAAAGCCTTGCGGCCGCGGTCGTTGGCGATGATCTGGAATTCGACGCGCGCCCCGGGCACCAGAGCTCCGGGGTCACCCGCGAAGACCGAGGTGTGCAGGAAAACGTCCTCGCCGCCGTCATCCGCCGCGATGAACCCGAAGCCGCGCATTCCGTCGAATTTCAAAATCGTGCCCGTACCTGTGCCCGTGGCCGCGCCCGTACCCATACCCGTGCCCGTTCCAGATGCCATTTCCCCCACCGCCTGACGCCCCGACAAGAGGCCACACCCTAACAAGGCCGCATATCTCCAGGTACCCCTACGGGCGGGCCCCCGGCTCGCGCTCCGCCCCACGGCCTAGAATCGTGGGGTTTGTCCCCGAGCCGCGTACGGAGTCCGCCCATGCACAGCCCCCACGATCCGTACGTACGCGTCCGGGGTGCCCGGGAGCACAATCTCCAGGGCGTCGACGTGGACGTCCCGCGCGACGTTCTCGCCGTCTTCACCGGTGTCTCCGGCTCCGGCAAGTCCTCGCTCGCCTTCGGGACGATCTACGCCGAGGCCCAGCGGCGCTACTTCGAGTCCGTCGCCCCGTACGCCCGGCGGCTCATCCACCAGGTGGGCGCCCCGAAGGTCGGTGAGATCACGGGGCTGCCGCCCGCGGTCTCGCTCCAGCAGCGCCGCTCGGCGCCGACCTCCCGCTCCTCCGTCGGCACGGTCACGACGCTGTCCAACTCCCTGCGGATGCTCTTCTCCCGCGCGGGCGACTACCCCGAGGGCGCCGAGCGGCTCGACTCCGACGCCTTCTCGCCGAACACGGCGGCCGGCGCGTGCCCCGAGTGCCACGGCCTCGGCCGGGTCCACACCACCACCGAGGAGCTGCTAGTCCCCGACCCCTCACTCTCCATCCGCGAGGGCGCCATCGCCGCCTGGCCCGGCGCCTGGCAGGGCAAGAACCTCCGCGACGTCCTGGACGCCCTCGGCCACGACGTGGACCGCCCGTGGCGCGAGCTCGACGCGGCCGACCGCGAGTGGATCCTGTTCACGGACGAGCAGCCGATGGTGACCGTGCGCCCGGTGCGCGAGGCGGGCCGGATCCAACGCCCCTATCAGGGTACGTACATGAGCGCCCGGCGCTATGTGATGAAGACCTTCGCGGACTCCAAGAGCCAGACGCTGCGCGCCAAGGCGGAACGGTTCCTGGCGAGCGCGCCCTGCCCGGCGTGCGGCGGGAGCAGGCTGCGTCCCGAGGCGCTCGCGGTCACGTTCGCGGGCCGCACGATCGCCGAGCTGGCCGCGCTCCCCCTCTCCGAGCTGGCCAATACCCTTGAGGGCGAGGCGGGTTCGTCCGAGTCGGCGCGCGTCCTGACCGCGGACCTGCTGGCCCGTATCACGACCGTCACCGAACTCGGGCTCGGATACCTCAGCCCCGACCGGGCGACCCCCACCCTGTCGGCGGGCGAACTACAGCGTCTGCGTCTCGCCACGCAGCTCCGCTCGGGCCTCTTCGGTGTGGTGTACGTCCTGGACGAGCCGTCGGCGGGCCTCCACCCGGCCGACACCGAAGCCCTGTTGTCGGTCCTCGACCGCCTCAAGGCCGCGGGCAACTCCGTCTTCGTCGTGGAGCACCACCTCGATGTCGTGCGCCACGCGGACTGGCTCGTCGACGTCGGCCCGCGGGCGGGCGAGCACGGCGGGCGGGTGCTGCACAGCGGCCCGGTGGCCGATCTCGAAGGCGTACAGGAGTCCGCGACGGCCCGCTTCCTCTTCGACCGCACGCCGGCTCCGGTACGCGAAGTCCGCACCGCTCGCGGCTGGTTGAAGGTCGGCCCGGTCACCCGGCACAATCTGCGCGCGGTGACGGCGGAGCTGCCCCTCGGCGCGTTCACGGCGATCACGGGCGTCTCGGGCTCGGGCAAGTCCACGCTCGTCGGCGAGATCACCGAGGATCTCCCCGGAGTCGGCCGGCTGGTCCGTGTCGACCAGAAGCCGATCGGCCGCACGCCGCGCTCCAACCTCGCCACGTACACGGGCCTCTTCGACGTCGTACGCAAGGTCTTCGCGGGCACGGGCGCGGCGAAGGAGCGCGGTTACGGCGTCGGCCGGTTCTCCTTCAACGTGGCGGGCGGGCGGTGCGAGACCTGCCAGGGCGAGGGCTTCGTCAGCGTCGAACTGCTCTTCCTGCCGAGCACCTACGCGCCGTGCCCGGACTGCGCGGGGGCCCGCTACAACCCCGAGACGCTCGAAGTGGCGTACCGCGGAAGGAACATCGCCAAGGTGCTCGACCTGACGGTAGAGGCGGCCGCGGAGTTCTTCGCGGACACCCCGTCCGTCGTACGCAGCCTGCGCACGCTCCTCGACGTCGGTCTCGGCTATCTGCGGCTCGGGCAGCCGGCCACGGAGCTGTCGGGCGGTGAGGCCCAGCGGATCAAGCTGGCCAGTGAGCTGCAGCGGGTGAGGCGCGGCCACACGCTGTACCTCCTCGACGAACCGACGACGGGCCTGCACCCCGCCGATGTCGAGGTCCTCACGCACCGCCTGCACGAGCTGGTCGACGCCGGGAACTCGGTGGTCGTCGTCGAGCACGACATGGCGGTGGTGGCGGGCGCCGACTGGGTGGTGGACCTCGGACCCGGCGGTGGCGACGAGGGCGGCCTGATCGTGGCGGCGGGCACCCCGGCGGAGTTGGCACACGCGGAAGGCAGCCGCACCGCGCCGTATCTGGCCCGCGCGACCGGTCAGCCGCCCCGGTAGGCCTCGCGCAGCCGTGACTTCGCGAGCTTGCCGGTAGGTGTGCGCGGCAGACGGTCGGTGAAGTCGACGGTGCGCGGCGCCTTGTAGTGGGCGACGCGTTCGCGGACGAAGTCCCGCAGCCGCTCCGCCAGTTCGGGCCCCGCCTCGACCCCTTCGGCGGCCTGGACCACGGCCTTCACCGCCTCGCCCATCTCCGGGTCGGGGACGCCGATGACGGCGACGTCATCGACGGCGGGGTGCAGCACCAGGACGTCCTCGATCTCCTGGGGGTAGATGTTCACGCCCCCCGAGATGATCATGAAGGCCTTGCGGTCGGTGAGGAACAGATAGCCGTCCTCGTCGACGTGGCCGATGTCGCCCGTGGTGGTCCAGTGGGGGTGCTCGGGGTGCCGCGTCTCGTGCGTGCGGTCCGGGTCGTTGTGGTAGCGGAAGGGCGCCTCGTCGCGCTCGAAGTAGACGGTGCCGGTCGTGCCCGGCGGCAGTACGGCGCCCGCCTCGTCGCAGATCCGCAGTGTGCCGAGGAGTCCGGCGCGGCCCACCGAGCCGGGCTTGCGCAGCCACTCCTCGGGCGAGATGAACGTGATGCCGTTGCCCTCCGTCGACGAGTAGTACTCGTACAGGACGGGCCCCCACCACTCCAGCATCCGCCGCTTGACCTCCACGGGGCAGGGCGCGGCGGCGTGGATGGCGACCTTCATCGACGACAGGTCGTGGCGCTCGCGCACCTCGGCGGGCAGCTTCAGCATCCGTACGAACATCGTCGGCACCCACTGGCTGTGCGTCACCCGGTGGCGCGCGACGGCCGCGAGGGCGCCCTCGGCGTCGAAGGAGGGCATGAGGACGATCGTGCCGCCGAGCGCGGTGACGGCGCCGCAGAAGCGCAGCGGCGCCGCGTGGTAGATCGGCGCCGGGCAGAGGTAGACGGTGTCCTCGCCGAAGCCGTACATCGCCTGGAAGATCAGCGTGTACGTCGTCGGCTGCTCGCGCACGTCCCCGTCGGGGAGCGTCGGCTTGACGCCCTTGGGCCGGCCGGTGGTGCCGGAGGAGTAGAGCATGTCGGTGCCGAGCGGCTGCTGCGCGGGCGGCTCGGCGCAGGCGGCCTCCAGAGCCTTCTCGTACGTCCCGTCATCGAGGCCCAGCACATGCGGCGGCCCTCCCACCAGATCCCGCACACGCGCGCCGAGTTCGTCCAGCGTCCCGGAGACGATCAACGCGCTCGCCCCGCAGTCGCGCACGATGTAGGCGGCCTCGTCCGCGCTCAAGTGGTGGTTGACGGCGGTGAGATAGAGCCCGGAACGCAGGGCGGCCCAGTAGACCTCCAGGGCACGCGGGTCGTTGTCGCAGAGCAGGGCGAGGTGGTCACCCCGACGCAGCCCTACGGTCCGCAGATGATCCGCGAGCCGCAGGGAGCGTTCTTCGAGCTGTCCGTAGGTGAGGGCCCGTGTGCCGTCGGCGGTGACGACGGCCGTCCTGGCGGGGTCGTACGCTCCGGGATACATGCGGCGAAGGTACGCGCCTCGCAGGGGCGCGGGGAACTGCGCGATCAGCCACCGGCGACCCGCACGGTCAGCGGCTGACCTTCCGGGTCGCCCGCAGCCACTCCTTGTTCATGGCCGCGATGGAGGGCAACGGAATCCCCTTGGGGCAGGCCGTGGCGCACTCGCCGGTCAGCGTGCAGCCGCCGAAGCCCTCCTCGTCCATCTGCGCGACCATGTCGAGGACGCGGGTCTCGCGCTCGGGCGCGCCCTGCGGCAGGACATTGAGGTGGTTCACCTTCGCCGAGGTGAAGAGCATGGCCGAGCCGTTGGGGCAGGCCGCCACGCATGCCCCGCAGCCGATGCACTCGGCGTGTTCGAAGGCGGAGTCGGCGTCGGGCTTGGGCACGGGCGCGGCGTGCGCCTCGGGTGCGGAGCCGGTCGGGGCGCTGATGTAGCCGCCGGACTGGATGATCCGGTCGAACGCCGAGCGGTCGACCACGAGGTCCTTGACGACCGGGAAGGCGGCGGCGCGCCACGGCTCGACATCGATGGTGTCGCCGTCCTTGAAGGACCGCATGTGGAGCTGGCAGGTGGTGGTGCGTTCGGGGCCGTGCGCGTCGCCGTTGATGACGAGTGAGCAGGCGCCGCAGATGCCCTCGCGGCAGTCGTGGTCGAAGGCGACGGGGTCGTCGCCCTTGACGATGAGTTCTTCGTTGAGGGTGTCGAGCATCTCCAGGAAGGACATGTCCGAGGAGATGCCGTCCACTTCGTACGTGGACATCGCGCCGTCGGCGTCGGTGTTCTTCTGGCGCCAGACGCGCAGGGTGAGCTTCATGCGTAGCTCCGCTGAGTGGGGTGGACGTACTCGAAGACGAGGTCTTCTTTATGAAGGACGGGGGCTTCGCCTGTGGCGGTGAACTCCCAGGCGGCCGCGTACGAGAACTCCTCGTCCACGCGCGCCGCCTCGCCGTCCGGGGTCTGGGACTCCTCGCGGAAGTGGCCGCCGCAGGACTCGGCGCGGTGCAGGGCGTCGAGGCACATCAGCTCGGCCAGCTCCAGATAGTCGACGACGCGGTTGGCCTTCTCCAGGGACTGGTTGAACTCCTCGCCGGTGCCGGGGACCTTGACGCGGCGCCAGAACTCCTCGCGGATCTGCGGGATGCGCTCCAGGGCCTTGCGCAGGCCGGTCTCCGTGCGGGCCATGCCGCAGAACTCCCACATCACTTCGCCGAGTTCGCGGTGGAAGGAGTCGGGGGTGCGGTCGCCGTCGACGGCGAGGAGGAGGTTCAGCCGGTCCTCGGTCTCGGCCAGCACCTCCTGTACGACGGGGTGTTCGGCGCCGACCTCGTCGTTGTGCGGGTTGCGTGCGAGGTAGTCGTTGATGGTGGACGGCAGGACGAAGTAGCCGTCGGCGAGGCCCTGCATGAGGGCGCTCGCACCGAGCCGGTTCGCGCCGTGGTCGGAGAAGTTGGCCTCACCGACGGCGAAGAGCCCGGGGACGGTGGTCTGGAGGTCGTAGTCGACCCAGAGGCCGCCCATCGTGTAGTGCACGGCGGGGTAGATCCGCATCGGCACCTCGTACGGGTTCTCCGCGGTGATCCGCTCGTACATGTCGAAGAGGTTGCCGTACTTCTCCGCGACCTTCTTCTTGCCCATCCGCCGGATCGCGTCGGCGAAGTCGAGGTAGACACCTTGCCCGCCCGGACCGACACCCCGGCCCTCGTCGCATACGTTCTTGGCGGCGCGGGAGGCGATGTCGCGGGGCACGAGGTTGCCGAAGGACGGGTAGACGCGCTCCAGGTAGTAGTCGCGCTCGTCCTCGGGGATCTCGTTCGGCGGCCGCTGGTCGCCGTGCGCCTTGGGCACCCAGATCCGGCCGTCGTTGCGCAGCGACTCGCTCATCAGCGTGAGCTTGGACTGGTGGTCGCCGGTGCGCGGGATGCAGGTGGGGTGGATCTGTGTGAAGCAGGGGTTGGCGAAGTGGGCGCCGCGCCGGTGGGCCCGCCAGACGGCGGTGGCGTTGGAGTTCATGGCGTTCGTCGACAGGTAGAAGACGTTGCCGTAGCCGCCGGTCGCGAGGACGACGGCGTCCGCGAAGTAGGTGTCGATCCTGCCGGTGATCAGGTCGCGGGCGACGATGCCGCGGGCGCGCCCGTCGACGACGATGACGTCCAGCATCTCGGTGCGGGGGTGCATCTCGACGTTCCCGGCGGCGATCTGCCTGCTGAGCGCCTGGTAGGCGCCGAGCAGCAGCTGCTGACCGGTCTGGCCGCGCGCGTAGAACGTCCGGGACACCTGGACGCCGCCGAAGGAGCGGGTGTCGAGCAGTCCGCCGTACTCGCGGGCGAAGGGCACGCCCTGGGCGACGCACTGGTCGATGATCTCGACGGAGATCTGCGCGAGGCGGTGCACGTTGGACTCGCGGGCGCGGAAGTCGCCGCCCTTGACGGTGTCGTAGAAGAGGCGGTGGACCGAGTCGCCGTCGTTGCGGTAGTTCTTCGCGGCGTTGATGCCGCCCTGCGCGGCGATCGAGTGGGCGCGGCGCGGTGAGTCCTGGTAGCAGAACTGCACGACGTGGTAGCCCTGTTCGGCGAGGGTGGCCCCGGCCGAGCCGCCGGCCAGGCCGGTGCCGACGACGATCACCGTGTGCTTGCGGCGGTTGGCGGGGTTGACCAGCTTCGCCTGGAAGCGGCGGGTGTCCCAGCGGTCGGCGATCGGGCCGCTCGGGGCCTTGGTGTCGACGAGCGGCTCTCCGGTCGTGTAGGCGGCGTACTCACTGGAGTAGTTCATGGTTCAGCTCACCAGTCCGGTCATGACGGCCACGGGTACGGAGACGAAGCCGACGGTCAGCACCAGGGCCAGGCCGTTGGCCAGGGGCTTGAGGACGCGGTCGCGGGCCGCGGTGCCGACGCCCAGGGTCTGCGCGGCGCTCCACAGCCCGTGCCGGACGTGGAGGCCGAGGGCGACGACGGCGACGATGTAGATGACGTTGCCGTACCAGGTGGAGAAGGTGTCGATGATGTTCTGGTACGGGTGCAGGTGCTGGTAGCCGCCCGGGTGCACCGTGCCGGTCGTCAGGTCGAGGATGTGCCAGACGATGAAGAGCCCGAGGATGACGCCGCCCCAGCGCATGGTGCGGGTGGCGAAGCTCGCCTGTGCCCTCTTGTGCACGTACTTGGTGGGGCGCGCCCTGATGTCCCGGCGGCTCAGCTGGTAGGCGGACGTGGCGTGGGCGACGACGGCGGCGACGAGGACCACGCGGACGAGCCAGAGCGTCCACTCGTAGTGCATGAAGGGCTCGCCGACCGTGCGCAGCCAGTGGGCGTAGTGGTTGATCTCCTCCGGCCCGAAGAAGATCTTCAGGTTTCCGACCATGTGCGTGACCAGGTAGAGCAGCATGATCAGACCGCTCACCGCCATCACGGTCTTCTTGCCGATGGTGGAGTCCCAGAGCGTACGGGTCATGGACGGCCGTTTGTCCGTCCGCGTTGCCAGAGCCATGTCGGCGACGCTACGGCCGAAGGTCCCGATCGGTCCAAGAGATGGTTCGGCTCATCTCGATAGCCTCAGCCTATCGAGCGTCGTACCGTACGTGTATGCAATTCCAGCAGCTGCACTACTTCGTCGCGGTCGCCGAGACGCGGCACTTCACGCGGGCTGCCGAACAGGTCCACGTCTCCCAGCCCTCGCTCTCCCAGCAGATCCGGGCCCTGGAGAAGGAGCTGGGCGCGGAGCTGTTCAGCCGGGCCCGCGGCAACATCGCGCTGACCGACGCGGGCGAGGCGCTGCTGCCGCTGGCCCGCCGGATCCTCGCGGACGCCGACACCGCCCGCATCGAGGTGCAGGAGCTGGCGCGGCTGCGCCGCGGCCGCATCAGGCTCGGCGCGACCCCGAGTGTCTGCACGGGGCTGCTCCCGGACGTCCTGCGCGCCTTCCACGACCGGCATCCGGGAATCCAGCTGCTCATCGAGGAGGGCGGCTCCCACGACCTCGTACGCGAACTGGCGCGCGGCGCCCTGGACCTGGCGCTGGTGGTGCTCCCGCTGCCCAGCCCGTCGCCCGCCCTGACCACCGTGGAGCTGCTGCGCGAGGACCTGGTCGTGGTGTCGTCCCCGCGGGCGCGGCGCCGGCTCGGCGGGTCCGTGCGGATCGCCGACCTCCAGGGTGAGCGCCTGGTGATGTTCCGGCACGGGTACGACCTGCGGGAGCTCACCGTCGGCGCGTGCCGTGCGGAGGGCTTCGAGCCGGAGTTCGCGGTGGAGGGCGGTGAGATGGACGCGGTGCTGGGTTTCGTACGGGCGGGGCTCGGGGTGGCGGTCGTGCCGCGCATGGTGGCGGAGCGGTCGGGCTCCGATCTGCGGATGACGCCGCTGTCCCGGCCGAGCCTGCACCGGACGATCGCCCTGGCGCACCGCAGCGACGTGGCTCCGCCGCGGGCGGCGCGGGAACTCCAGAGGATGCTTCTGGCTCGGGAGGGGTAGGCCCGTCGTGTTCCCGCTGCGGGTGCGTTGTGGCTGGTCGCGCAGTTCCCCGCGCCCCTTCGGGGCGCGGGTCCCGCCGTCAGCCCACCGCGTCCGCCAACGCCAGTTCATGCAGCCGGTCCGGCGGGCCGGGCCGGGCGTAGTACCAGCCCTGAGCCGTGTCACAGCCGAGTTCCCGCAGCTGATCCGCCTGCGCCCCCGTCTCGACGCCCTCGACGGTGACCGCGAGGTCGAGGCTGTGTGCGAGCGCGACGATCCCCTCGACGATCTTCAGGTCGACGGGGTCGGCCGGGAAGTGCTGCATGCCCTGGGTGAAGGACCGGTCGAGCTTGAGGACGCTCACCGGCAGCCGGCGCAGGTTGGCGAGGTTGGAGTAGCCCGTGCCGAAGTCGTCGAGCGCGATGTCCACGCCCATCTCGGCGAGCCTGCGCAGCGGCTTGAGCAGGTCGTCGTCGGCTCCTATCAGCGCCGACTCGGTGACTTCGAGGCAGAGCGCGCCCGGCTCCAGGCCCTCGCGCTCCAGGATGTCGACCGTGTCGGAGACCAGGCCCGGGTGCGTGAGCTGCATGGGTGAGAGGTTGACGTTGACCCGGAGCGGTCCGGTGACGGCCCCGTTCAAGGGGCGCGCCTTCCAGAGGCGGGCCTGGCGCACGGACTCCTCCAGGACCCAGCGGCCGAGCGGCACGATCAGACCGGTGTGCTCGGCGAGCGGGATGAACCGGTCGGGGCCGATCACGCCGTGCTGCGGGTGCAGCCACCGCACCAGCGCCTCGGCGCCGCGCACACTGCCGTCACCGAGATGCACCAGCGGCTGGTACTCGATGAAGAACTCGCCGCGCTCCAGGGCCGCGGGCAGCGCGGTGGTCAGACCGTGCCGGGTGATGGCGCGGGCGTCGGCCTCGGGGTCGGCGAGTTCGTAGCGGTTGCCGCCCGCGGACTTGGCGCGGTACATCGTGATGTCGGCGCTGCGCAGCACGTCGGCCGCGCCGCGCTCCCCCGCCGGGCCCTCCACGATGCCGATGCTGCCGCGCACGGTCAGCTCGCGGCCGTCGACGCGGATCGGGGTGGCGAGGGCGTTCATGATGCGCCCGGCGAGCTCGTCCACCTCGGTCTCGGTGTCGGCGCCCGTGGTGAGCGCCACGAACTCGTCGCCGCCGAGCCGGGCCACCATCTCGCCGGGCGCGGTCGCGCAGGACTGAAGCCGGTCGGCGACCTCGACGAGCAGCCGGTCGCCCGCCGCGTGGCCGAGGCTGTCGTTGACGGTCTTGAAGCCGTCGAGGTCGAGGTAGCAGAGCCCGAACCGCGCGTCGTCGCCCGCCGCGAGCGCCTTCTCCAGGCGCTCGAAGAACAGCGTGCGGTTGGGCAGCCCGGTGAGCGCGTCGTGCGTCGCCTCGTAGCGCAGGCGCAGGTTGAGCAGCCGACGCTCGGTGGTGTCCTCCATCAACGCCAGCTGGTACTGCGGCAGCCCGTCCGCGTCGCGTAGCAGCGAGACGGTCAGATTGGTCCACAGGACCGTGCCGTCGGGGCGGTAGAAGGCCTTCTCCACGCGGTAGTGCTCACGCTCGCCGCGCACCAGCTCCTCGTACAGCTTCCATACGTGGGGGGAGTCGTCGGGGTGTGTCCACTCCGCCGCGTTGCGCCCGCGCAGGTTGCTCTCCAAGCCGCCGAACATCCGCACCAGCGCGTCGTTGACCTCCAGGATCGTGCCGTCGAGGTCCGCGATGCCGATGCCGATCGCCGCGCCGTGGAAGACGGCCCGGAAGCGCGCCTCGCTCGCGTGCAGGGCCTCGGCGACGGCGCTGCGCGCGCTCAGCGTGGCGCGGGAGATCGCCTCCTGCTCGGCGAGGGTGCGCTCGCGAAGCGCCTTGGCGAAGCCCGCCGCGACCGCGTGCTGGATTCGCGCGCAGCGGGCCCGCAGCTCCTCCCGCGGGCCTTCGCCGCCGCAGTACAGGACCAGATAGGCGTCGACGCAGTCGAGGGTGCGGCTGAGCGCGTCGGGGTCGGTGCAGTGGATGTCGATGAGGGCGGCGCCGACGGCCTGGCCCTGCCTCGCGTCGAAGACCCGTTCTTGGAGCGCGTCGCGCAACCGCCGGGCGAGCGGCAGCAGTTGCCGCTCGAACTCGGGGCGGGTCAGTGAGGTGGCTGTCACCGGGAAGATCGCGCGGCTCCAGATGGTGGCGAACCTGCGGAGTCTTCCTTCCGGTCCGTCCGGCTCGGCGCTCAACGCTTCTGTCCCACGCCCGCGAACCCGGAGAAGGAGTAGGGGTCCTCCTCCTCGAGCGCCGTGTCGGGCCGCCAGTGCGGCATCGGCACCAGGCCGGGTTCCACCATGTCGTACCCCTCGAAGAACCGCGCGATCTCCTCGCGCGAGCGCATGATCAGTGGGTTGCGGATGTCTTTGTATACACCGACCGTCCCGTCGGCCTGCTCGGGGGGAACCGGGATCCCTTCGTACGAGGCGTGGGTCAGGACGATCAGGCTGCCGGGCGCGAGGCCGTCCCTCAACTCGGCGACCGCCGCGCGAGGATCGTACGCGTCCTCGACGAAGTGCAGGACGGCGACGAGCAGCAGGGCCACCGGCCGGTCCAGGTCGAGGAGCGAGCCGACCTCCGGACTGCCCAGGATGTCCCGGGGCTTGCGCAGATCGGCGGCGAGCACCGAGGTGCGCTCGTCGCCGTCGAGTACGGCCTTGCTGTGTTCGACGGCGACCGGGTCGTGGTCGACGTATACGACGCGTGCCTCGTCGCTGGCCCGCTGTGCCACCTCGTGGACGTTGCCGAAGGTGGGGATGCCGGAGCCGATGTCGAGGAACTGGGTGACGCCCTGGTCGACGGCGTACCGGACCGCTCGCCGCATGAAGGCGCGGTTCGCCTGCATGATCTTCGGCAGGCCCGGCATGAACTCCATGGCCCTGCGGCCGGCCTCCCGGTCCACCTCGAAGTTGTGCGAACCGCCCAGGTAGTAGTCGTAGATGCGGGACACGCTGGGCATCGTGATGTCGATGCCGATCGGGGCCCAGGCGGGACGCTCCATCAAGACTCCAAGGCATAGGGGGTGACGCGGGCGATCCGGTGTTCGAGGGTGAGGCTACTGATCGCCCGCCAAGGGAGCGAGTCAAAACGGAAATTGGCCGTCCGTTCTCGGTCACTGCCTTTGGCAAGTGCCGTATCACACACCGAAGACCGGCCCGTCCCTCCTTGTGATAGAGGGACGGGCCGGCCGGCCGTGCTCCGTGGGGGGTTACTGGGGGGCGCCCACCGCCTTGCCGTCCGGGCTCGCGGCGTACCAAGTGCCGCCGACTCCCTGACCGTTGGTGTCGCCCGGCTTCTTGTCGCCCGCGAAGGTGTACAGCGGCCAGCAGTCGATCGTCTGCTGCTTGCCGCCGTCGGGGCGGTCGTAGGTCATATAGCCCTTCTTCTTGATCCCCTCGGTATCGGCCTTGTCGACGGGGGCGACGGCGGGCCACTTCTCCGCGCAGGCGCCCACGCAGTTGGACTTGATCGGCCAGGCGGAGTCCTTGGTGAAGCGGTAGACGGTCATGCCGTTCTTGTCGACGACGATCTCGCCGAGTTTCGGGTCCTTGCGGGTGGACAGGCCCGCGGGGTCGGCGGGGGCCGGTTCGGCGGGAGCGGTCTCGTCGGGGGCGGTCTCGTCGGGGGCGGTTCCGGCCCCCGCGGGTGAGGCCTTCTTGCCGTCGGGGGTTGCGGCGTGCCAAGTGCCGCCCACACCCTGCCCCTTGGCGTCGCCGGGCTTGACGTCCTTCGCGTACCGGTACATGGGCCAGCCGTCGATGGTGAGCTGCTTGGTGCCGTCGGCGCCGGTGACCTCGCCGAGCAGGGACTCGTCGACGCCCGGCGCGGCCTTGGCACCGTCGGCGGCCACGGCGGGCCAGGCCTTCAGGCAGGCGGCGTCGCAGTTGGACTTGGGGGGCTGGGCGGTGTCCTTGTCGAAGCGGTAGAGCGTGAAGCCCGCGCTGTCGGTGACGACCTTCCCGAGCTTCTTGCTGTCCCACACGGCGAGCTGCCCGGCCGGCTTCGCCTTGGCCCCGGCGCCGTCGGCCCCGGCGCCTGAGTCCGCGCCGTATCCGTCGCCCGCGCCGTATCCGTCGCCCTTGGCGGGCGCCTCGTTACCCACATTCTGGCCATTCGGGGACTGGTCGCCCTTCTCCTGTCCGCACGCCGCCGTCAACGACAGCAGGGCCGCAGCCGTCGCTACGAGCGAGGCGCTCCGCCAGGCCCGAGGGGCTCGCCCACTTGGATGCCGCATCTCTCACTCCCGCTGTCAGCTGTGGTGTCGTGGCGCCTGTTTGCGTCACACATGGCCCTAGGTACGGGCGGGGGCGGCCGCCGCGTTCAACCGGTGCGCAAGATTCTTTGTGCGGCGCACGGGCGGAGGGTGCGGCGCGGGAGTGGGGCGTGGCAGCGGGCGTGGGGCGCGAGGGTGAGGCGTAGGGCACATGAGCGGGTCGTAGGGCATGAGGGTGTTCACGTCGTCAAACCCGCGCGGGGGCCGCCTCCTTCCTTCGGGGCATTCGGGAGCGTTCCGGCATGCCGGGGACGGGCGCCGCCCATGCTCTCGTCGTGCATGGAACCTCGCGGGCCTTACCGCCCCTCGTCATACGGGTGTTGGCGCTCCTCGCGCTGACCTTGCTGCTCGGCGCCTCTGCCGCCACCGGCACGGCCGCGGCCGACGACTGCGCGTACGCGTCGGTCAACGGGGGCGGCGCCTCTTCGGGCGGTGACAACCTGGCCGTGGCGGGCGACGGCGGCGACTGCTGGGCGGGGCCCACGCACCGCCCGAAGCCTCCGCCACCACCGCCACCGCCCGCTCCACCACCTCCGCCGCCTCCGCCTCCGCCTCCACCTCCGGAGCCCGAGGCCCCCGAGCCGCCACCGCCTCCCGCGCCGAAGCCGGTCCCGACACCGGCCCTCGCCCCGTCCGCGGCGCCCGAGCCCGCGCCGAAGCCGCCGCCCGAGCCGAAGCCTCCTGCCCGCGGCAGAACAACCAAGCCATCGCCATCCGTGACATATCCGGCGTACCACCCGCCAACCCGCAAGCGGCCGCCGCGCGGCGGCCCGTCCCTCGTCTCGCTCACCCTGCTCATCACGGCGCCCGCGGTGCTCGCCGTCGCCGCGCTCCGCCCGCGCTGACCGCCGGAGGTCTCCATGTCGGAATGGCTTGTTCTCACCCTCGCGATGGTGGCCGCTTGCGGTGTCGTGCTCATCGTGACGCTGCTGCGGCACCGCAGGACCGGCGCGGACTACGACGCGTCGGAGACGCCGGACGTCATCGAGTACATGACGATGATGATCGGCGTCGTGTACGCCATCGTGCTCGGCCTGGCCATCGCGGGTGTCTGGGAGGCGCGCGGCGCCGCCCAGGAACACGTCCGCGTGGAGGCCCAGGCACTGCATGAGATCTCGGAGCGGGCGCGGGTCTATCCGCAGGACGTCCGGGACCGCATTCGCGCCGACGTACACACCTATGTCAGCCATGTCGTCACCGAGGAGTGGGACTCCATGGCGGCCAAGGGCGAACTCACCGACCGCGGCGCCGATCTCCTCGCCCGGATCCGCCACGACGTCACCGACTACGAACCGAAGTCGGACTTCGAGGCCCAGGCCTACCAGCCGCTGGTCGACGAGGTGGCGGCCGCGGACGACGCGCGCAGCGCCCGCGCGGACAGCGTCGGGGCGACCATGCCCGGCGTGGTCTGGTTCGGCCTGATCATCGGGGGCCTGGTGACGATCGGCATGATCTTCGCGCTGCAGATCCGCCGCACACCGCGCGAACTGGTCCTCGCCGGTCTCTTCTCCGCCCTGTTCGCCTTCCTGCTCTTCCTGATCTGGGACTTCGACGCCCCGTACAGCCGTGGCATCGCGGCGACGGCGGAACCGTTCAAGGCGCTGTTCCCGGGAATCGGCGGCGGCTGAGACCGCGGGGACTCGCCTCGGAGTACGCCTTGGCGGCGGCGAGTTGCCGCTCGATGGCCGTGAACCATGCTGCGCCGGGCCCCGGCCCGGCGCATTCTGGTGCCATGGCCTGGCAGACACCGATCGTCGTCCATCCGCCCGCCGCCGACGGCGGGCGGCGGGTCACCGTACGCGGACAGGACGTCGGCGTCGCCCGCGGCGACCGCGACCTGGTGGAGCTCCTGCGGCGCGCGGGGCTCGACGAGGCCGACATCGCGCTGGACGACCCGAATCTCGTGGAGTGGCGCGGCGGCCCTCACGTATGGCCCGAGCCGCGGCACTGAGACCCGCCACTCCCCATGCCATACGGGCGCGCTCCGTCCCGTCCGCCACGCCGTGCCGTTCCCCTGTCCGGCGGAGCGGATTGCCCCGTTCGCGCGACACCGATCGCGGCCCCGAGGGAGCGTACTTAGCGTTTCGGTCATCGAGGTGCATTTCAGGCGTCAGCGGAAGAAGGTCCGCGGCTGCTCCTCGGGGACCCGGAGGATCCACACCATGCACGCGATACGCGTCGCTTCCGCCGCTCTGCTCACCGCCACCGTCCTGACGCTGACCATCCCGCCCGCGTCGGCGGCCGTCACGGGCGACGACACGAACAACAACATCACTTCGTTCGGCTTCCGCGTGACCCCCTCGACGATCGCCGCGGGCGGACAGGTCACGCTCAGCGTCGAAGGCTGCGACGGCGACGCCAAGGTCACCTCCGGGGTCTTCGACGACGCCCACATCCCCAAGGGACAGTCGTCCGCCACGGCCAAGGTGTTCTGGGACGCCAAGCCCGGGGCGATGTACGAGGTGACGTTCACCTGCGACGGGGAGACCGGCAAGACCGACCTGACCATCGCCACCGGCCGCCCCGACAACAACAGCCACCAGAACCAGAATCAGAACCCCAACCCGAACCCCGTCCACAAGGGTGTCAAGGCCGGCATCGGCGGCAGCCTCGGCGGGTTCGACCTGCACGAGTTCGCCCTCGGCGGCGCGCTGGTCCTGGGCGGCCTGGGCGCCGCGTACTACAAGACGCGGCGCCGCACCGGCGAGGACAACTCCTGACCGGCTCCCGTCCCCGCTCCTGACCCTCCCTCGGCACCGCCGCTTCGCCCCCGGGGCGTCTCCAGACCCCGAGGGCGCAGCGGGCGCCGGTTCGCCCGGCGGCTCAGGACCGGTTCTCGGCCCGGCGGCGCATCCAGAACACGCCGCCGCCGACCACGGCCGCCGCCACCAGGGCGCCACCGATCGCGATGTCGGTGGGGGTCGCCCCCGAGGGCGAGCTGCCGCCGAAGCCACCGCGCACACCGCCGTGGATGACGGTGAACGCGGCCGGGCGGGTGAGCGTCTTGCCGCCGCAGTGGGCCGTGATGTCGTACGCGCCCGGGGTCGCGTGCTTGTGGACGACGGCTGTCGCGCTCGACGTGGTGCCGCCGGGGATCGAGTGCAGGTTCGTGTCCGGGAAAGCGTGCGAGGTGATCTTGCCGCCGGCCTGGCAGGACGAGCCGTCGACCGTGACGGTCAGATGTCCGCCCCGCGGAATCACGCTCGGCATCGCCACGATGTTGGTCGGGTCGGCCCACGCGGACGCGGCCGGGGCGGCGAGCCCGACGACCGCGCCTGCCGCGGCGGCGACCGCGAGGGCACGAGTGGTACCCATACGCGAAGCGCGAGTGGTACGCATACGAGAAGTACGCATGGAAGTCCTCCGCGGAAGGCGCCCCGGGGGTACCGTCCCCGGTCGATCGGCGAGAGCGCCTCCCAGTCAGACCCTCGGACGCGGTGCGCCGGGCCGCATTTCGGGGATCGGCCGTCCTGGTGAGACGACACGCCGGGACGTGTCCACGCGATCGGACATCACCGCAGGTCACGGACCGTCAGAAATTTCCTGTCCGGGGGCGACCCGGATGGCGCACCCCGGCCGGGGCGCCACCCGTTCGCTCCCGCCCTTTCGCACGCCGCGCGCCCCGCGCTTAGCGTTCTCGTACGCGCAACCGACGCGGCGCGCCCGCCGCGTCGAGAGGGGATAGAGAATGCCTTCGTCCCACCCGGCCGACGAGTTCGAATTCCAGGATTCCCAGGAGGACGAAAAGCAGAAGAAGCGCGCCCCCTGGGGCGTGATGGCGCTCGTCCTGCTGACCGGTCTCGCGCTGATCCGCAATGGCTCGGGGGAATTCGACGTGGGGCCGCCGCAGCCCGCGTCCGCCGCGGCCGCGGACCGCACACCGGACCCCGCGGTCGCCGCCCCGGCACCCCTGACGTTCTCCCCCGCCGAGCGCGTGCGCATCAAGGGCATCCAGGTGGACGCGCCGGTCACCGCGGTGGGTCTTGACCCCGAGGGGTGGGTGGACGCGCCGCCACCCGAGGACGCCAACCTCGCCGGCTGGTTCACGGGCGCCGTCTCGCCGGGTGAGAAGGGCACGGCTGTAGTCGTCGGCCATGTGGACAACCAGCAGGGACCGGCCGTCTTTTACGGCCTCGGTTCCCTGGAGAAGGGACAGCACGTCGAGATCAGGCGCGAGGACAAGAAGACCGCGATTTTCAAGATCTACGGCATCGAGGTATTCGACAAGAAGGACTTCCCCGGCAAGCGCGTCTACGGAAATGACGGAACTCCCGAATTGCGCGTCATCACCTGCGGCGGCGGTTTCACCAAGCAGTCCGGATACGACGGGAACGTCGTCGTCTTCGCCCGCCTGACCGCCGTGCGCTGATCTCAGGCGCGTCACACGGCGTAGCGGTTCGGCACCGTGATGCGGTAGCCGGAGTCGAGGAGTTCGGGAAGGTAGGTGCGCAGGGCTCTGACGCCGGCGGAGCGGTCGCCGCCCGCGTCGTGCGAGAGCACCACCACTCCGGGTGCCGCGCCCGCGCGGACGCGGCGGACGATGGTCTTCGCGCGGGGCTCGGTCCAGTCGAGGGTGTCGAGGGTCCAGGCGAGCGGTTCCATGCCGAGCTGTGCGCCGAGTTGGAAGGTGTTGCGGTTCCACGCGCCGTAGGGGGCGCGGAACCACTCGGGAGGTTCGCCGGTCACGCCCTCGATGACGTCGCAGGTCCGCTCCATCTGCACGCGCGTCCTGGAGCGGCTCAGCTTGGGCAGCAGCGGGTGGCTCCAGGTGTGGTTGCCGATCACGTGCCCGTCGTCGGCCATCTCGCGCAGCAGGTCCTCGTTGTCGACGACCATCTCCCCGCACACGAAGAACATCGCGCGGACGTCGTACGCGCGCAGCGTCCGCAGGATGTACGGGGTGTAGCGGGGGTCGGGCCCGTCGTCGAAGGTCAGCACCATCGAACGCTCGTGCCGGTCCAGGCGCAGGATCGGCGCCTTGCGGACCCGGGGCAGGGCGCGCGCGGAGCGCGGGGGGCCGTGTCCCGCCATGGGCTGGAGGCGGTACGCGGAGGGCTTGAGGGCGCGGGCGGGCGCCGGGCCGGCGGCGGGCCTGCCGGTGGGCGCGGTGGGCCCGGGGGCGGCCGGGCGGCCGGTGCCCGCGCATCCGGCGGTCGCGGCGAGCCCGAGGGCGACGGCGGCACGGAGCACGACCCGGCGCCCTGGAGTCAGCTGATCGTCTTTCATGACCAATCCGTCGCATGGCGGAAGGCCGACGCGGCACACCAACGCCGGGCCGCTCCCCGAAAGCACCCGATCAGCCGCCTGGGGGCGGCCGGACGCCAGTGCCGGTGCGGGGCCTGCGCAGGCGCTGCGCAGGGCGCCTGCCCGCGGCAGCGCCGCGCCGCTCCGTTAACCTCTCGGGCGTGAGCGCAGACCAGTCCCAGCAGTTCGAACGCGGTACCGACGGGCCCAAGGTGATCGTCGTAGGAGTCGATGGCTCCGATTCGTCGTTGCGGGCCGCGGCGTACGCCGGAGGCCTTGCCCGGCGCCAGCGGGCCCTGCTCGCCGTCGTGTACATCCAGCCGGTGATGGCGGCGGGCGCGGCCCTCGGCGCCCCGGTCGCCGAGACCACGGACGAGATCGCCGAGGGGCTCATCGCGGAGATCAGGGACGCGGCCGAGCGGGTGAAGGACATATTCGACGTGAGGTGGGAGTTCCACACCTTCCGCGGCGACCCCTACAACGGCCTCGTCAGCGCGGCGGACGAGCTGAAGGCGGACGCCGTGGTCGTCGGCGCCTCCGAGCAGGCGGGCCACCGCATCGTCGGCTCGGTCGCCGTCCGCCTGGTGAAGGCGGGCCGCTGGCCGGTGACAGTGGTGCCGTGACCGAAGCCCCCGTCGAATGCCCCTCACGCACAAGCCGAATGAACCCCCACGCGCAAGGGGTGTGGCGTCTTCCGTCGTGACGGAGGCTGGGCCATCATGATCCGCCATCAGCCGACTGCCGTCCGCGAAGAGGTGGAGCTCATGGCGGGACTCCGGATGGGGCAGGGCATCCTGCGCCGCAAGCCCATCGAACGCATCGAGGAGACGGAGACCGGGTCGGGCGGCGGGCTCACCCGGTCGCTGGGGCTCTGGCAGCTCACCGCGATCGGCGTCGGCGGCATCATCGGCGCCGGCATCTTCACCCTGGCGGGCACCGTCGCCAACGAGAAGGCGGGGCCCGCGGTCCTCGTCTCGTTCCTGATCGCGGGCGTGGCGAGCGCCGCGGCGGCGTTCTCGTACGCGGAGTTCGCGGGCCTGATCCCGAAGGCGGGATCCGCGTACACGTACGGCTATGTGGTGCTCGGTGAACTGGCCGGCTGGTTCATCGGCTGGGATCTGCTCCTGGAGTACACGGCGATCGTCGCGGTGGTCGCGATCGGCATCTCCGGCTACTTCAACTTCCTGGTCAACGACATGGGCGCCGAGCTGCCGAAGTGGATGCTCGGCGCGCCCGCCACCGGCGACGGACACAAGGTCGACCTCTTCGCGGCGCTGCTCTGCCTGCTCATCGCGTATCTGCTCACCCTCGGCATCAAGAACGCGGCGCGCTTCGAGATGGTCGTCGTGGTCCTCAAGGTCCTCGTCGTGCTGCTCGTCATCGGCGTCGGGTTCTTCCACGTCAACACCGGCAACTACCAGCCGTTCTTCCCCTTCGGGGTCAGTGGCGCGTTCACGGGTGCGGCGACCGTGTTCTTCGCTGTCTTCGGCTACGACGCCATGTCGACCGCCGCCGAGGAGTCCAAGGACGCCCAGCGCCACATGCCGAAGGCGATCCTCTACTCCCTCGCGATCTCGATGGTCCTGTACGTGCTCGCGTGCCTGGTCCTCACCGGCATGCAGGGGTACAAGGACATCGACCCGGAGAGCGGGTTCTCCAGCGCGTTCAAGGCCGTGGGGCTCGGCGGGCTCGCCGACGTCATCGCCGTCGGCGCCATCATCGGCATCCTCACCGTGATGTTCACCTTCATGCTGGGCGTCACACGTGTGTGGTTCTCCATGAGCCGCGACGGGCTGCTGCCCAAGTGGTTCGCGAAGACGCACGAGACGCGGCACGTGCCGACGCGCGTGACGTGGATCGTGGGGTTCGCGTCGGCCGCCATCGCCGGGTTCCTGCCGATCGGCGAGGCGGCCGAACTGACGAACATCGGCATCCTGCTGGCGTTCGTCGTGGTGTGTATCGCGGTGATCGTGCTGCGCTACAAGCGGCCCGACCTGCCGCGCACCTTCCGGTGTCCCGGGATGCCGGTGGTGCCGGCGGTCGGGGTGGTCTTCTCCATCTGGCTGATCACGTTCCTGCAGTGGCAGACCTGGGTGCGGTTCGCCGTGTGGTTCGCGGTCGGGCTGCTCGTGTACTTCGGCTACTCCTACCGGAAGTCGGAGCTGGCGAAGGCGGAGCGGGACGCCGTGGAGCAGTAGTAGCGCTGTAGTTCCCGAGTTCTGCAGTTCCCGAGTTCTGTAGTTCTGCAGTTCTGTAGTGCGTGGCTACTTGGCCATCACCAGGCCGTCCTTGGCCGCGCCCCGGCCGAGGACGACGCGGCGGATCCGGTCGCGTACGTCGCGTACATCCGCCCCGCGGCGCAGCGCCGAGTTGAGGTTGACGACCCGGCCGGCGTCCGTGTCGAACCACATCGGGATGAACTCGGCCTTCTTCACCTGCCACCGCCCGCCCCGCGCGGCCGGCGGCGCGAAGGTGAAGCGGCCGATGGAGTTCTGGTTGCCGCGGGGGTCCTTGTCTCCTTCGTCGTTGATCATGTCGCCGGCGATCTGGTCGCCCATGCCGTAGATGATCCAGGTGCCGTTGACCTTCTCGTACGCCTGGGGGACGTGTGCGTGGGTGCCGATGATCAGGTCGATGTCCGGGCGGCCCGCCGTGCGCGAGGCCGTGAGCCGCTTGCCGAGGCGCAGCTGCCGCCGGTCGGGCGCGGTCTGCCACTCCGTGCCCCAGTGCAGGCTGACGACGACCACGTCGGCGCCCGCCTTCCGCGCCGCCCGCGCGTCCGCGACGATTCTGCCGCGGTCGATCAGATCGACCGACCAGGGCTTGCCCTTCGGCATCGGGTAGCCGTTCGTGCCGTACGTGTACGCCAGCTGCGCGACCCTGGCGCCGCCCGCCCGCAGCCACGCCGGTTTCTTGTCCTCGGCGGCGGAGCGGGCCGAGCCCGCGTGCTTGACGCCCGCCTTGTCGAGCGCGTCCAGGGTGCGGCGCACGCCCGCGGCGCCGTCGTCCAGGGAGTGGTTGGAGGCGGTGGAGCACGAGTCGTACCCGGTGGCCTTGAGGGCGCGGGCCACCTGGGGCGGGGACTTGAAGTCGGGGTAGCCGCTGTAGTCGCCCTTCGCTCCGTACACCGTCTCCATGTGGCAGATCGCCAGGTCGGCCTGGGAGACGACCGGCTTGGCGCCGGCGAGCATCGGTGCGAAGTCGTGGCCGTCGCCGTCCGCGTCGGCTCTGGCCTGGCGGATGATCGAGGCGTGCGGGAGGACGTCACCGGAGGCGACGAGGGTGAAGGGGCGTCGCTCGGCCGTGCCGCCGCTCGCCGGGGAGTGGGCCGGGACCGCCTGGCGTGACGCTTCGGGCCGGGTGGACCGCTCGGCGGCCCCGCTCACCGGCTCTGGCACGCACGCCGCGGTGCCCGCCATCAGGAGGGCCGTCGCGGCGGCGGCCGCCGGCCGTCCCCTCCTGGCCCGTGGTGGGGGCGGTGAGGTGCTTGGGGTCCCTGTGTGCCGTGAGTTCCGTACGCGCTGCGTCATCGATCGGGCTCCGCGAATAGGGTGATAGCAGATAATATGAATACATCTGCGGAGCTATCTGACAGTCAAGGACCAATGCCGACTCAGTCGCTGAAAAGGAGTCAAATCATTTGGCCCTGTGACGCGAACAACACGGGGCGGCTCACCTGCGGGGAAACCGTGGGCCGGGTCAAGGCTCCGTAAAGCGCCTTGCTCGGCACCCCCCTTGAGTAATCGGCTGTCCTCATCCGTGTTCCGGATTGGGGGCCAGAGGCCGGTGACGCGCACGGACCGGAGGAAGGCGGAGCGGGATGCTGCACGAGAGCAGAGGCAACACGGAAGGCCCCCGGGGCGGCGAACTGACGGTGCCGATGGCGTGGTTGTACGCCGAGTACATCGCCGACGAGTTGCTGCGTACCGGTGATCTGATGCCGCCCACGTCGTTCGAGTACCGGGCGGGGCGGGACGCGCTCGCCCTGACGATCTTCCTGTCGGACAGCAGGGGCGAGCTGTCCGGGATCCGGGTGATCACCCAGCTGGAGACCTGGCTCTCCCTGACGGAGTACGACCAGGCCTGGCAGGAGTGGGTGCGCGAGCGGTTGGAACTGCGCCTGGAGGACGCCGCCGCGGCGGGGGGGCCGGGCCCCGATCTGGAGCTGGCCGAGCTGGCCTGGCGGTGGCTGGAGGAGACAGAGCTGCTGGCGCCGGATCTGGACGCGGTGCCGGGCGGCGGGGCCGTGCCGGGCGAGGAGGAAGGGCCGAAGGTGTGGACGCCCGCGTGGCGGCTCGGGCTGCCGCTGGGGCATCTGGCGATCCATCTGTTCTGACGCGGCCCTTGAACGATCCGGCGACCCCTTACGTACCGGAGGGCAAGCGGCACCCCTCCCGTAAGGAACGCCATGAGGTCCCTGGAACGGCATCGTGACGCCGGCGCCTACGCGCTCGGCGTTCTCGACGAGCCGGACGCGTTCCGGTTCGAGGACCATCTCGCACAGTGCCCCGCCTGCCATCTCGCGCTGGGCGAACTGCGCCGCACAGCCGACCGGTTGAAGCTGTACGGCCGCGCGACGCCGCCCGCCGCCGCGCCCGGCCCGGAGCTCCTGGAGCACACCCTGCGCGAGGTCGGCCGTGTGCACGCGGTGCGGCGCAGGAGGCGGCTGTGCGCGCTCGCCCTCGCCGCCGTGCTGGCCTTCGGCGCACCCTCCGTGGCCCTCGTGACGGCCGCCGGGCCCGACTCCGGGCGGCCCGAGCGGCTCAGCGCGCGCGACGCCCGCAGCGGGGTCCACGCGACGCTGACGGCCCGCGACCGCGCCTGGGGGACGGAGCTGGCGCTCACGGTGCGGGACCCGGCGCCGCGGTCACCGGTCTGCGAACTGGTCGCCGTGGGCAAGGACGGTTCGGAGCGGACCGTCACGACGTGGCAGGTCCCCGCGCGGCGCGTGGAGATCCCGGCGGTCGCGGCCCTGCGTCCGGATGAGACCGATCGGTACGAGGTGCGGACCGCGGACGGGGAACGGCTGGTGACGCTACGGCCGTAGCGGCCCCCTACTTCAGCAGCCGCGACAGCCTCCGGTCCGCCAACGGCTTTCCGCCCGTCTGGCACGTCGGGCAGTACTGCAGGGAGGAGTCGGCGAAGGACACCTCGCGGATCGTGTCGCCGCAGACGGGGCACGGCTCACCGGCGCGGCCGTGTACGCGCAGGCCGCTCTTCTTCTCCGCCTTGAGACGGCCCGCCGCGACGCCGCGTGAGCGCTCCACCGCCTCGGTCAGCGTGGCGCGCAGCGCCTCGTACAGCCCGTGGACCTCGCCCTCCGTAAGGCTGGACGTGAGCTTGAAGGGGGACATGCGGGCCGCGTGCAGGATCTCGTCGCTGTACGCGTTGCCGATGCCGGCGATCAGGCCCTGGTCGCGCAGCGCCCCTTTGATCTGGCGCCGTTCACCCGCGAGGAGGCGGGTGAACCGCTCCTCGTCGAAGTCCGGGGCGAGCGGGTCGGGGCCAAGCCGGGCGATGCCCGGGATCTCCCGCGGCGCCTCGGTGACGTACACCGCGAGGCGCTTTTGGGTGCCCGCCTCCGTGAGGTCGAAGCCCTCCCCCGCGTCCAGGGCGACGCGCAGCGCGAGCGGGCCCTTGCCGGGGCGCGGGGTGCCGTCGGGGAGCCGGTCCTTCCACTGCAGCCAGCCGGCGCGGGCGAGGTGCGTGACGAGGTGCGGCCCGTCGGCGTCGATGTCCAGGAACTTGCCGTGCCGCTCCACGGCCGTGACGGTGCGGCCGTGGAGGGCGGTGAGCGGAGGGTCGTACGTCTTGAGGACGCTCACCGCGACGGGCAGCACGCGCACGATCTCGCGGCCGGTCAGCCGGTCCGTCAGAAAGGCTCGCAGGGCTTCGACTTCGGGCAGTTCCGGCATGGCTCCCGCTCTCCCTCAGGCCCATTCGTTCCTGGCGGGCACGACGAACTCGCACCACACGCATTTGCCGCCGCCGCGCGCGTCCACGCCCCACAGGTCGGTGAGCCGGTCCACCAGGAGCAGGCCGCGTCCCGACACGCCGTCCTCGCCCGCCTCCCGGCGGCGCGGCAGGGCGCTGGAGGAGTCCTCGACATCGACGCGCAGCCGCCGGTCGGTGCCGCTCAGGACGCGCAGGGTCACGATCGCGAAGCCGTCGGTGTGCATCAGCGCGTTGGTGATCATTTCGTCGGCGACCAGTTCGATCTCGTCGGCGCGCTCGCCCGCGCCCCAGGCGCGCACCGCGGCCCTGATCATGTGCCGGGCCTCGGCGAGCGCCTCCGGGTCGCTGGGTGCCACGTGCTGCTGGAGGCGGCCGCCCGAGCGGGGCGCGTCGATCACGCGGCGGCGCAGCAGGAGCAGCGCGGCGTCGTCGTCCCCGCCCCGGCCGTCGACGATGCCGCAGAGCCGGTCGGCGAGCTTCGACAGGTCGCGGGGGCCGGTCGCGGCCAGCTCCGAGAGGGCCCGCATGCCGTCGTCGAGGTCGGCGCCGGGGACTTCGACGAGGCCGTCGGTGCAGAGCAACAGGGTCTGGCCCGGGTCGAGTTCGAGGGTGGTGACGGGGTAGTCGAGCCGCCCGAACTCGGCGGACAGACCGAGCGGCAGACCGCCGTCGACGGGCACCCTGCGGCAGGAGCCGTCGGTGAGCTGGAGGAGCGGGTCGATGTGTCCCGCCCGCACGAACTGCACCACGCCGGTCGTCAGGTCGGCCTCCGCGTACAGGCAGGTCGCGAAGCGCTCGGTGTCCAGCTCGTGCAGGAAGGTGGAGGCGCGGGCCATGACCGTGGCGGGCATGTGCCCCTCGGCGGCGTAGGCGCGCAGCACGATGCGGAGCTGGCCCATGACGGCCGCCGCGTGCGTGTCGTGGCCCTGGACGTCGCCGATGACGGCCCCGACGCGGCCTCCGGGCAGCGGGATCACGTCGTACCAGTCGCCGCCGATGTCCCGGCCGAGCGCCGCCGAGCGGTACCGGACGGCGATCTCCGCGCCGGGCACGCCGGGGATGGTGCGCGGCAGCATGGCCTGCTGGAGGCCTTGGGCGAGGTCCTTCTCCTGTTCGTAGAACATGGCGCGCTGCAGGCTCTGCGCGATGCTGCTGCCGAGCGCGACCAGGACGTTGCGCTCCTCCGCGGTGAAGCCGGTCTTGTGCTGGTAGAGCAGGCCGAGCGCGCCGATGGGCCTGGCCTGCGCGATCAGCGGCAGATACGCGGCCGCGGTGATGCCGAGCCCGGCGATGTGCGGCCACAGCAGCGGATAGGACCGCGCGAAGTCCTCGGCGGACTCGATGTAGCGCGGCGCGAGCGTGCGGACGACCTCGCTCATCGGGTACGCCTCGTCGATGCGGGTCACCCGGGTGCCCGGCACGAAGCTGCCGGCCGGTCCCTCGGCGACCAGGCGGATCCGTCCGGCCTCGACCAGACCCATGACCAGGTTCGACGCCCCGAGGTGGGCGAGGCCGTGGGTGTCCTTGAGCACGTCGATGACGTCGTCGACCGTGCGGGCGTGCGCCAGCGCCGCCGTGGTGCCCTGGACGATGCTGGTCCTGCGGCGCCGCTCGGCCTCCTCGTCGACCCGCTCCCGCACGGCGGGCGGGCTGTCGCCGAGTTCACGGGTGGCGTCCCTGACGATGCCCACGATGCGGCGGGGACGGCCGGTGTCGTCGCGCCGGATACAGCCGTGCGTGTGGGTCCAGCGCAGCGCGCCGCCCCGCAGGCGGACCCGGAAGTAGGCGCCGTAGGTCTGGCTGCCGTCCTTCAGCGCGTGCGAGACGATCTGGTCCAGGCGGTGCGCCTCGGCGGTCGGGACGCGCGCGGAGAGGGTCTCCGGCCGGCCGTCGTAGTCGTCGGCGCGTACGTCGAAGACCTCGTGGGCGGTGGCGTCCATGCGCATGAGGCCCGTGTCGAGGTCCCAGTCGAAGCAGCCCATGCGCAGCGCGGCCCCGTACAGCTCCATGAAACAGCCGGCCGGCTGCCCGGCCGGCTGTCCACAGCGGCAGTGCGCCGTCGCGTCGTACGCACCGGTACCCGCGTCCATGGGGCCACGCTAGGCGGAGCCCCCCGCGCGCGCATGTGGGGGAAGCGCCGCCGCGTGGAGCCCCGGTGGTGCCGCTCGCGGCGTTACGCCGACTCGGCGACCTTGTCCTGCACCCGCACCGCCACCTCCGTCCACATCTCCGCGCTCTCCCCGGCCAGGTACGCCACGACGCCCCGGCAGTGCGGGGGAACCTGGTCGATGATCTGGTCCCACTCCTCCATGCTGATCGTGTGGATGTTGAGCAGCCGCAGCAGCGTGCGGCCGATCTCACTGAAGCGCAGCGCCGGGTCCGCCTTGAGGCGCTTGACGGCGGCGGCGCGGTCCTCGGCCGTGTCCCTCTCGGGCAGGGCCGAGGGGCCGCGGCCGAGCCGGGGCGCGATGACGCGGTCCTCGGTGCCCGGCTGCCTTCCGCGGCGTACCAGCGGGTCCTCGCCGCGCATCATGCGGTTGCGTACGTCCCGTACGGTCTCCGGCGAGATGGACGCGACGCGGGCGACCTGGCGCAGCGACAGGCCGGGGTTCTGGGCGATCAGCTCGCTGGCGAGCCTGCGCCCCTCGGCGCCGTTGATGGGCCTGACCCGGCCGTCGTGGCCGAGCCTGCTGCCGTCCCCCGCCCCGCTGCCCGGGTCCCGTCTGCGGATGTCCGCCACGGTGCCCTGGGCGATGCCGCTGACCGAGGCGATCATCCGGTTCGACCACTGCGGGTGCGAGGCGATGATGCGTGCGGCCGCGCGCTTGCGGTCCGCCGTCGTCAGCGGCAGGCCGTGTGTGACGTTCGATTCGACGGCGAGGACGAACGCGTCGTCCTCCGCTCCGTCGAAGTACTTCACCGCGATCTTGCGCTGCCCGCGGAGCTCCGCGGCGCGCAGCCGGTGCAGGCCGTCGATGACCCGCATCGTGGGACGGTGCACGGTGATGGGCGGCAGTGGGGTCTGTACGACCGCCAGCGCCTCCACGTGGTCCGGGTCCACTCCGGACGTACGCGGTGAATCCGCCGTCGACAGCGAGCCGATCTCGACTTCGACGACCATCAGCTGGTCGAACTGTTCGTGCCCAGGTGTTGCCAACTCAACTCCCCCTCAAGCTCTGATGTCCCCCGTGGGTGTGCGTCCCGGCACACTGAACGACTCACACCGCATCGCCGCACCCCTCCCGCGGCCGCCGGCCGAGCCGGCTGGGCCACGTCTCCCGGATGAGTGCGTCGATGGATCGCGTGGGTCGCGCCTCGTACGCGTCCGCCCTTCGTCGAGGGCCCCTGAAGTGAATGCGCTGCGCGCTCCGCAGACGTGGTCCTCCCGGATCGCACGGAGTGTTCACCCGGTTTTTGGGCGCGGGTGCAGCGCGCAGTGGTGCGCCCGCGCCGTCCTGAATCACCCGTTGAAACCGAGTCGAACATTCCGGCGAATGTGCGTTCGTCGGAGAATTTCCCGCCGAACGAACACACTTACCCTAACAACGCCTATTCGGTGCTGGTACCCCTCACTAATAGCGCGCTCACAGGTTCCGCTACCCCTAACCACCCCTACCGGCCCGCACTTCGGCGGCCGGCCGCGCCGGGACGCGGCCCATCAGCGGGGAGAGCTGCGCGACGGCGCCCGCCACCTCGGCGGTCTCCGTCCGCGTCAGGGCCTGGGCGCCGTCGCAGAGCGCCGTCGCGGGGTCCGGGTGTACGTCGATCATGACGCCGTCCGCGCCCACGGCGAGGGCGGCGCGGGTGAGCGGCAGGACGAGGTCCCTGCGGCCGCCGGAGTGCGAGGGGTCCACGATCACCGGCAGGTGGGAGAGGCGCTGGACGACCGGCACGGCGCTGATGTCCAGGGTGTTGCGGGTGGCGGTCTCGAAGGTGCGGATGCCGCGCTCGCACAGCACGATGTCGAGGTTGCCGCGCTGCGCGATGTACTCGGCGGCCATCAGCCACTCCTCGATCGTGGCGCCGAAGCCGCGCTTGAGGAGCACCGGCATACCGGCCCGGCCGACCTCCTGGAGCAGGGCGAAGTTGTGCATGTTGCGGGTGCCGATCTGGAGCATGTCCGCGTAGGGGGCGACCAGTTCGACGCCGGCCGGGTCGATGACCTCGGTGACCAGCGGCAGTCCGGTCTCCGCCGTGACGTCGGCGAGGATGCGCAGCCCGCTCTCGCCGAGCCCCTGGTACGCGTAGGGGGACGTGCGCGGTTTGAAGGCGCCGCCCCGCAGCAGCGAGGCGCCCGCCGCCTTGGCCATCTCGGCGGCCGCGAGGGTCTGCGCGGGCGTCTCCACGGCGCAGGGCCCCGCGATGACGGTCAGGGTGTCGGGGCCGATGGGCACGCCCGCGACGGTGACGACGGTCCGGTCGACGTGGTGCTCCCGGCTGACCAGCTTGTACGGCACCGAGATGCGTACGACGTCGAGTACTCCGCGCAGCTGGGAGAGGTTGAGGGCGTCGAACGCCTCCACGTCCCCCACCAGGCCGACGATGGTGCGGGTCACGCCGCGGCTCACGAACGCGTCCCCGCCCGCCGTGCGCACCCGTTGGACGACCGCGTCCACATCGTTCTGTGTGGCCTCCGGGGCCATCACGACAACCACAGGGTTCCTCCTCGGAGATTTCCCACGTGAATGGATCAGTGGAATCCGGAACGCAACGGGGGCTGAACGAAATACGTTCGGTGATGTGCGGCGGCGCTCGGGGAAATTCATCGCCGCACTTGTCGTACCACCGTAGAAGTGCCGTGGATTTTCCTCAACGAAGTCCCGTGTCCTTGTCCAACTGCCCAATATCCATTCCGTGTCCGCCGGGGCGCTCCGACCGCCGTGGAAAGGCGATTTCCACCGCGAGGCCGCCTCCCGCACGGGCCCGAGCGCTGATCGCGGCCCCGTGGGCGACGGCGATGGCGTGGACGATCGACAGACCGAGCCCATGGCCCTCGCCGACGGTGCGGCCGAGCCGCTGGAAGGGTTCGAAGAGCCGCTCGACCTGCTCGGGCGGCACCGTCGTCCCCGTGTTGGCCACGGCGACGACGGCGCTCTTGCCCCGGGTGCGGGTCGCGATCTCCAGGTGCCCGCCGGGAGTGTTGTGGCGTACGGCGTTGTCCACGAGGTGGGTCACCAGGCTCTGCACGAGGGCGGGGTCGCCCACGGTGTCCGCGGGCCCGATCACGGGCTCGGCCCGCAGGCCCCGGCGCTCGATCTCCGGGCGCGCGGTGTGCAGGGCCCATTCGGCGATGAGGGAGAGATCCAGCGGCTCGCTGTGGTCCAGGCCCCGCTGGCTGCTGGAGAGGGTGAGCAGCGACTCCAGGAGCCGTGCCTGCTGTTCGCTGATGGCGAGGAGCCGCTCGAAGTTGGCCCGGAACGATTCGGTGGTGGCGTCGCGGTCGATGAGCGACTCCTCCAGGAGCGCGTGCTCCAGGGTGAGCGGGGTGCGCAGCTCGTGGGCGGCGTTCGCGACGAAGCGCCGATGGGAGTCCAGTGCCGCGTCGAGGCGGCCGAGGAGCCCGTCGACGGTGTCGGCCAGGACCTTCAGCTCGTCCTCGGGGCCCTGCACGCCCAGCCGCTCGTGGATGTTGCGGGCCGAGATGCGCCGGATGGCCCCGGTCATCGTGCGCAGCGGGCGCAGGGCCCGCGAGGCGACCAGCCAGCCGAGACCGGCCGATACGACAACCATGAGGGCCAGGGCGATGCCCGACTGGACGAGCAGCTGCCGCAGGTCGGCCCGGCGCTGGCGGGACGCCTGCTCGCGCAGCTGCCCGGCGACGTCGCCGGGCGAGAGGGGGGCGTGCGCGCCGGGGACGCCTTCGTCGACGCGGATGCCGCCGCCCGGCGCGGGGAGCGGCCCGTCGCCCGTGCCGCCCAGGATGACGCCGCCGACCGGGGACCGGGCCATGAGCAGGTAGGTGATCGCGAGCAGGACCGCTCCGGAGAACACGAACAGCGCGCCGTAGAGCAGCGTGAGGCGTACTCCCACCCGTCGGGGCGTCAGTCGCCGCCGTGCCGCGAGGGCCGGGGTGGCGAGCGAGGGCAGGCGCATGGATCCCTCAAATCCGGTAGCCGCCCCGAGGAATGGTCTCGATGACGGGAGGGTTGCCGAGCTTGGGCCGCAGGCGGTTGATCGTCGCCTTGACGGTGGTGGTGAACGGGTCCGTCGCCTCGTCCCACACCCGTTCCAGGAGTTCCTCGGCCGACACGACCCGGCCCTGGGCGGCGAGCAGGTACTCCAGGACGGCGAACTCCTTGGGTGTGAGCGGCAGTCGCTCCCCGGCGCGCGACGCGACCCGCTGCGCCGGGTCGAGTCTCAGGTCGCCGCGGACGAGGACGGGGGGCAGCGCGGGCTGGGACCGCCGGGCGAGCGCGCGGATGCGGGCGACCAGTTCGGCGTAGGCGAACGGCTTGGGGAGGTAGTCGTCCGCGCCGAGGCTGAAGCCCTCCACGCGGTGGGCGATCGTGCCGGACGCGGTCAGCATCAGCACACGGGCCTGCAGGGGCTCTTCGGCGAGCTTTCTGCACACCTCGTCGCCGTGCACGCCGGGCAGGTCGCGGTCGAGCACCACCACGTCGTAGTCGACGACGGAGGTGCGTTCCAGGGCGTCGGAGCCGTCGTGGACGACGTCGACCGCCATGCCCTCCCGGCGCAGCACCCGCGCCACCGACTGTGCGAGTTCGGCGTGGTCCTCGACCACCAGCACCCTCATGGTCCACCCCTCGCCGAGCGCGACACGGGCGGCGGGAAGGGGATCCGAGAACCGATCATGAGGACCACGTTGCCCGAACCCGCGTCACGTACAGGTCACAGGTCACAGGCCAGCAGGGTACCTGTGCGTCTTCCTGTGCGTCGGTCACAGATCTTCGGACCGCCGTGTGACCGTCCGCCGCGTAGAAAAGACAACCGTGCTCCTCCACCGTCTATCCCACGTGCAGCCGGTCGCAGGCGTCGTGCGTCGCGTTCCCCTCGTGGCCGCCGGGGCCCGCGAAGGGGCTGAGCTTCGCCGCGAGGTCGGCGCGCCGCTGGACGGCGAGCTTGCGGTACGCGCGGGTCAGGTGCTGTTCGACGGTGCTGACCGTGATGCAGAGCTTGTCGGCGATCTGGCGGTTGGTGTGGCCCCGCACGGCGAGCGTGGCCACGCGCAACTCGGCGTTGCTCAGTTCGTCGGGATGTCGGCGGTTCCCGGACGACCACGGCTGTTCGGCGGGGCGCGTGCCGTCGGCGTCGGCGGTCCGCGCCCGGGGTACGGGCATGCCGCACTCCGCGGCCAGTTGCTGTGCCCTGCGGGCGAGGGCGCGTGCCTGGCCGCTCTTGCCGAGCTCGCGGTGGGTCCGCGCCAACTCGTCGGTGGCGCCGACCAGTTCGAGCCGGTGTCCGCGCTCCCGCAGGATCTCGATGGCCTCGCCGAGCAGCGGCGGCCGGTGCGCGGCGTTCAGCGTGTTCGCGAGGACCCGCAGGGAGGCGGCGCGCGCCCAGCCGTTCCTCCGCCCCACCAGGGTCAGTTGCTCCTCGGCCAGGGCCCGGGCGCGGTCGTTCTCGCCCAGCGAGAGGTGGGCCTCGGCGGCGTCGGTGCGCCAGGGCACGAGCGCGGGCAGGTCGAACTCCCAGCGTGTCATGAGGTCCCCGCAGGTGAGGAAGTCGTCGAGCGCGGCATAGGGGCGCCCGGCGGCGAGGTAGTAGTGGCCGCGGGCCCGGAGGTAGAGCAGCCCGTCGGGCGTCTGGAACGCCGGGTCGGGAACGGGGACGTTCAGGTGGGCGGCGGCCTCGTCGAGACGGCCCATGGCGGTCCTCGCGTACACCGCGGTGGCGACGGGCGAGGCGACGGCGACGCCCCAGCCGTCCGCGGGGACCAGGGTGAGCGCCGAGCGCGCCGACTCCTCGGCGGCGGCGAGCGCGCCCGTGCGCAGCTCGATGCGGGCCTTGGCCGAGGCGAGCAGCGCCTGCCACATGGGGGCGCGCCGCTCGGCGGCCTCCTTGAGGAGGGTGTCGCACCAGAAGGCCGCCGTGTCGTGGCGGTCGGCGAGGACCAGGGAGTTGAGCGCGACCAGGAGCGCTGTGAGGGTGTTGTCGTCGAGGCGGGTGCTCTGCAGGATCTGCTCGGCCCGGACGACCGCTTCGCCGTCCGCCCCGTCGAGGAGGGCCTTCATCAGGGTCGCCGCCCGCTGGTGGGGGCCGCGCGCCCGGGAGCGCGCGTGTTTGGGAGCGGCGTGTTCCGCCGTCTCGTCCGGCGTCTCGTGCCGCGTCTCGTGCCGCGGGCCGTCGCCGAGGCAGGCGCGGGCGGAGGCGGGGAGCCCCGGATAGGCGTACGTCATCCAGCGGCGCGGGCAGTCGTGCCGGTGGGACGTGCCGGGCCCGGGGTGCGCGAAGGGCTCGGTGCCGCGCTGTTCGGTGGCCCGGAGCACATCGAGGGCCCGCTCGACCTGGCCGAACCAGAGGAGGTGGGCGACGAGTTCGTCCGCGTCGCCGGGGCCGAGGCGGCCGTCCAGCGCGGCCTCGGTGAGTTCGGGCAGGTGCTGAGTGACGCCTGCCGGGTTGACGCGCCAGCCGGTCCGGGTGAGCGCCGCCTTGATCTCCACGGCCTGGCGCGCGTCGGTGCCGGAGTCGCGGGCGACCCGCAGACAGGTGAGGGCCAGGTCGACCTCGTCGTCGGCGAGGGCCCGCCCGGCGGCCTCGATGAGGGTGCGCACCGCCCAGGGCGCCTCGACTCTCCCCGCCGCCATCAGATGCTGGACGACGACGGTGGCGGCCGCTCCGTGCTCGTGCAGGACCTGGGCGAAGCGGGCCTCCAGGCGGGTGCGGTCCGCGGGTTCCATGCTTCTGAGCGCCGCGGTGCGTCCGGCCTCGTGGCGGAACCAGCCGGCGTCGAGCAGGCCCGCGTCGTTCAGCGCGCGCAGACTGCGGTGGAGGGACTCCCGGCTGCCGCCGAGGACCTCCACCAGTTCGGCCAGCGACACGTCGGGACCGGCCACGGCGAGCGCCCAGGCGGTGCGCCGCGTGGCGGGGTCGCTGCGGTACAGGGCGGTGGCGACGGCCTGCACGAAGGCCTCGCCGGACACGAGATCGCCGCCCGGCCCGGCGCCCGAGGAGCGGTGGTCCTCGATCAGTGCCCGGGTCAGCAGCGGGCTGCCGCCACCCATCTGGTGCAGTTGCGTGACGAGCTTGCGCGTCCGCCACCCGGGTCCGCCGGACCTTGAGATCATTTCGGCCACTCCTTGCCGCTGGAGGGGTCCGAGCCTGATATTGCGGCATCCGGAGAGGCGCAGCAAATCAACGCGCAATCCCGTATTCCCGGCCAGGAAACCGCTGTTCTCTCCCAGGACGACCAGAACGCGACTGACGTCGATGCGACGCGCCAGATACAGCAGGCATTCCAAGGACTGACTGTCGGCGTGATGCACATCGTCTATGCCGAGCACCACTGTGGTTTCCCTGGCCTTTTCGAGGACAATCCCGCAGAGCTCGGGAATCTCGTTCATCGCCGCGGCGGGTGCGCACGCGGTGCGGTGCGGCTGCGCCGCGCCCGCGACAAGGCCCAGGAGCCGGGCCGCGCGCCGGGCGTCCGCGCCCACGAGTCCGGCACCGAGCAGCAGCTGCCCCATGACGCCAAGGGGCAGGTCGCTCTCTGCCTGTGAAGCCGTGGCCTGGAGATACAGGGCTCCGGCGGCTGTCGCGCGCTCACCGAAAGCGCGCAGGAGCGCGGTCTTGCCGCTGGCCACCGGGCCGCTTACCAGAAGGACTCCGCCATGCCCGCCCGCGCACGAGCCGAGCATGCTTTCCATGATCGAGAATGCTTCACCACGTTCCACCAAGTTCATGAGCCGACTTCTCCCCCGCACCTGACGGCTGATCCTTGACCGGCCGGACGACCAGCTGGATCAATTCCCCTGACTTGACCTGCCACCCGAGCGAAGACTCTGCCATATATGAAAATCAACCACCAGCGGTATTTGACTCAATGCCTTCCTATTACCGTCGTGAATGCGCCACGCATCAGACAACCGGAAGCCGACATTCCACATCCAGGGAAAACCATTGCTCAATTGCCTGAGGAGTGAAACAACGGCTTTTCAGCACGCAGTTTCGAAGCACATTGAGTGGACGGAGGTGACGCCTGGGACGCCAGCGACACGAGGGCCGGGGAACGATTGGCCCGATCAGCGTGGCTCCGCCGAGTGGCGTGTGACTGATTCGCAGGCCTCGGTCGGCCGCCGGGACGGGCGCGTCGCCGGGCCGGATCAGCTGTCGAAGGTGCCCGGATCGCTGTCGGAGAAGGGGTTCTCGGACAGATACGGATCGTCGGGCTCCGTCGGCTCCGTCGGCTCCGTCGGCTCCGTCGGCTCCTCCTGCGTCGGGGGCGAGGGGCAGCCGGGCGGGAGCGGCGACGACGGCTCGTCGGGAGTACCCGCCCCCTCCGACGGGCTCGGGCAGTCGGTCGAGGCCGTGCCGGGGTCGTTGGGGACGACATCCTCGCGGGAGGGGTCCTGACTCCGGCCGGGGTCCTGGTCCTCGTCGGGGTCCTGGCTGCGGTCCCGATCCCGGTCCTGGTCCTGGTCCTGGTCGGATTCCGTGGGTCCCGGGGTGTCGCTCTCGTCAGTGGACTCGTCGGGGTCGCTGGGCGTCGGGGGCGGAGGCGGGGTCGGCGGCACCGGCGGCTTGGTGACGCGGTCATGGTCGCCGTCCTTGTCACCGATCTTCCGCTCGATCCAGGTGTTGTTGACGATGTTCACGATGGTGATGTTCGTGATCGGCCGCGGCGCCGGCGTCACCACGACCACGCGCGTCGGCCGGTAGCCGCTCCAGGGGCGCCCGTTGTGGCGGGGCGAGCCCTTGAGGGCGACGGGTGGCTTCAGCGGGTTGCCGCACGCGCAGCGCACCCGCGGCAGCCCCCGCTCGTCGACGAGGACGGCCGTGCCCGCCTGGAGGACGGACTGGAAGCTCGTCGCGGAGTCGCCGCGGAATCCGTGGTTGGTCACGCGGGTGTCGGCCCGCAGCACGACGGGCGTCAGGCCGCGCAGAAAGCCGCCGATCGCCGCCTGGTCGATGCCGGACAACCGCGCGAAGGCACGGGCCTTGGCCTGGTCGCCGGTCAGGTAGCGCACCTGCTGGTCGACGTCACAGCTGCCGACGGAGTGCGTGCCGCCGTACAGGCCCGGCGTACCGCCCGAGACGGAACGGGTCCCCTGCGGGGTCGCGGACCCCGTGGGCGAGGGTTGCGGCGAACGGGTGACGGGCGGTGGACTCGCGGCGCTCTTCGCGGTGGAGTCGGTGAACGGATCGGGGCCCTGCGCGGCGACGGGCTGCATGAACAGTTCGCGGCCGCCGTCGGCGGAGTTCTTCCCGCCGTCGCCGGAGCAGCCCGCGACCGCGAGGGCCGCGGATATCGCGAAGGTCATCGCGTGGGTCCTGGTGGGTGCGCGCACGGGTTCTCCCGCCGTTGCCGGGCCATGTGCCCCGCTCTGTTCCACGGGGGCCCCGTCATTGTCCGCGGGGGCTCCGGGCGCCTCGCAAGCCGAAGCGGCTCACCCAGCGTCACAATGGACGCATGGAGTGGTTCACGGCGGACGCGTACGGATTGAGCCGGCTGATCTTCCAGCGGGCCCTGGCCGCGCTCTATCTGGTGGCGTTCCTGGGCGCGGCCCTGCAGTTCCGGGCGCTCATCGGGGAGCGCGGGATGCTGCCGGTGGCGAGGTACGTGGAGCGGGTGCCGTTCCGGCGGGCGCCGAGCCTGTTCCAGCTCCGCTACTCGGACCGGTTCTTCGCGCTCTGCGCGTGGGCGGGCTGCGCGGTCGCGGTGGCACTGCTCGCGGGCGCCGACAGCCTGCTTCCGCTGTGGGGCGCGATGCTGCTGTGGCTGGTCCCGTGGGCGCTCTATCTCTCCATCGTGAACGTGGGGCAGACGTGGTACGGCTTCGGCTGGGAGTCGCTGCTCCTGGAGGTGGGCTTCCTCGCGGTCTTCCTCGGCAACGACCACGTCGCGCCGCCCGTCCTCGTGCTCCTCCTGCTGCGCTGGGTGCTGTTCCGCGTGGAGTTCGGCGCCGGGCTGATCAAGATGCGCGGCGACGCGTGCTGGCGCAAGCTCACCTGTCTGGACTTCCACCACGAGACGCAGCCGATGCCGGGGCCGCTGAGCTGGTTCTTCCACCACCTGCCCCGGCCCGTGCACCGGGTGGAGGTCGCGGCCAACCACGTCACCCAACTCGCCGTGCCGTTCCTGCTGTTCACGCCGCAGCCGGTGGCGACGGGCGCGGCCTGCCTGATGATCGTCACCCAGTTGTGGCTCGTCCTGTCCGGCAATTTCGCCTGGCTGAACTGGATCACCATCGTCGTCGCGGTGTCCGCCGTGGACTTCTCCGGCCTGCGCGCCCCGTCGCCGTACCCGCGGACCCCGCTCTGGTACGAGGTGGTGGTCATCGGCGTCACCGCGCTGCTGCTCGCGCTGAGTTACCGCCCGGTCCGCAACCTCCTGTCCCGGCGGCAGGTCATGAACACCTCCTTCGACCCGCTGCACCTCGTCAACTCCTACGGCGCGTTCGGCAGCGTCAGCCGCGTCCGTCAGGAGGTCGTCGTGGAGGGCACGACGGCTCCGGTGCCGCGCGAGGACTCGGAGTGGCTCGCCTACGAGTTCAAGGGCAAGCCCGGCGACGTACGCCGCTGGCCGCGTCAGTTCGCCCCGTACCATCTGCGGCTGGACTGGATGATGTGGTTCGCGGGGCTCTCCCCCGCCTACGCCCGCTCGTGGTTCGGCCCGCTGGTGGAGCGGCTGCTGGACGGCGACCGCGACACGCTGCGGCTGCTGCGCCGCTCCCCGTTCCCGCCCGACGCCCCGCCCACGTACATCCGCGCCCGGCTGTACCGCTACCGGTTCACGAGCTGGCGCGAGCTGCGCGAGACGGGCGCCTGCTGGGAGCGCACGTTCGTCCGTGAGTTCCTGGCGCCGACGCGGCTCGCCACGCCCGCTCAGAAGCGGTAGACGCGGCGCGCCGTCCCGCCGAAGACCTCGCCGCGCTCATGGGTGTCGAGCGAGGACGTCAGCAGCCGTGCGGCGTCGAGGACTTCGACGTACGAAGCCGCGAGGGTACTGACGGGCCAGTCGGAGCCGAACATCAGCCGCCCGGGACCGAAGGCGTGCAGGACGGTGTCCGCGTAGGGCCGCAGGTCGTCCACCGTCCACGTCCGGTGATCGGCCTCGGTGACCATGCCGGAAAGTTTGCACACGGTGTTGGGGCGCGCGGCGAGCGCGCGGACCGCCGAGGCCCAGGGTTCGAGGGCCCCTGAGGCGATGGGCGGCTTGCCCAAGTGGTCGAGGACCAGGATGAGTCCGGGGAGGGCCGCCGCCGCCTTGGCGCAGGCGGGGAGCTGATGGGGCTGTACGACGAGGTCGTACGCGAGCCCCGCGTCGGCGAGGGCGGCCAGTCCCCTGCGGACGTCCGCGCGCAGCAGCCACTCGGGGTCCGGCTCGCTCTGCACCTGATGACGGATGCCCACCAGTCGCTCCCCGCCCGGGAGTTCACGGAGGGAGGCGAGGGTGTCGGCCACGTCGGGGCGGGTCAGGTCCGTCCAGCCGACGACGCCGGCGACGAGGTGGCTGTCCGCCGCGAGGGCGAGGAACTCCGGGGTCTCCTGCGGGACGGTCACCGTCTGGACGAGGACCGTGGCGCCGACCCCCGCCGCGCGGGCCTCGGACGCGAGGTCGGCCAGGGAGAAGTTCCTGCGGATCGGCGCGAGGGCGTCGCCGGTGATCCACTCCTGGTCGCGGACGGAGAGGTCCCACACGTGGTGGTGGGCGTCGACCACGGGTCCCACCGGGCGGGCGCCGCCGCTCACGGCAGCCCCCATACGACGGGCGGCCCGGCCTCCGTGCCCTCGGCGGAGTAGTCGTGCACGACGGTGGGTTCGGCGGGTACCTCGCCGTGGGCGGCGTCGTACGCCTCGACGCGGCCGACGCGGACCTTGGTGTGCAGGGCGATTCTCATGGGCGGCCCCCTTCTCCTACGTCGGACGGTACGGGCACTTCGGACGGCAGCAGCCCCTCCGCGCGGGCCTCCCGCCAGAAGTCGGCCGGCACGTCGGCCGCGAACTGCCCGGCGGCGTCCGTGACCTGTTCCGGAGCGTGGATGCCGACCAGGACGCTGGCGACGGCCGGATGCCCGAAGGGGAAGGCGAGCGCGGCGGCCCGCAGGGTGGTGCCGTGCCGTTCGGCGAGGTCCCGCAGGGCGCGGGCACGCCCCAGGAGTCCGGGCGGCGCCTCGGTGTAGTCGAACCGCGCGCCCGGCTTCGGATCGGCGAGCAGCCCGGAGTTGAAGACGCCGCCGATGACGATCGACGCGCCCCGCTCGCTCGCCGCGGGCAGCAGTCCGGTGAGGGCCGCGTGGTCGAGGAGGGTGTAGCGGCCCGCGCACAGCACCGCGTCGACGTCCGTGTCGCGGACGAAGCGGGTGAGCATCCCGGTCTGGTTCATGCCCGCGCCGATCGCGCCGACTACCCCTTCGGAGCGCAGCTTCTCCAGAGCCGGGTAGCCCTCGCGGAAGGCCTCCTCGCCGTGGTTGTCCGGGTCGTGGAGGAAGACGACGTCGACGCGGTCGGTGCCGAGGCGGGTCAGGCTGGACTCGATGGAGCGGCGCACGCCGTCCGCGCTGAAGTCCCAGACCCGGCGGTGTGTCGCGGGCACCGCGAAGCCGCCGTCGGCGAGGTCGTCGCCGCGCACCTCGTCGACCGGTTCGAGGAGCCGCCCGACCTTCGTGGAGATCACGTACGAGGAGCGGTCGCGGCCGCGCAGCGCCTCGCCGAGCCTGCGCTCGGAGAGGCCGAGGCCGTAGTGCGGGGCGGTGTCGAAGTAGCGGATGCCCGCGTCCCAGGCGTGGTCGAGTGCGGCGGCCGCCTGGGCGTCGGTGATCGGCGAGTAGAGGTTGCCGATGCCGGCGGCGCCGAAGGCCAGCTCGGTCACCTCGACGCCGCCGGTGCCCAGTGGGCGCCGCGCCAGGGCGTTCATCCGTTCACCGGCCGCGGGCGCAGGCCCTGCATGCCGCCGTCGACGGCGAGCGCGGTGCCGGTGGTGGCGCCGGACAGGGGGCTCGCCAGGTAGGCGATGGCGCCCGCGACCTCGTCGGCCGTGACGAGGCGGCCGGTGGGCTGGCGGGCCCGGAGCGCGGCCCGCTCGGCCGCCGGATCGGGCGCGGCGTCCAGGAGGCGGCCGACCCACGGGGTGTCGACGGTGCCGGGGTTGACGCAGTTGACGCGTATCCCTTCGCGTACGTGGTCGGCGGCCATCGCGAGAGTCAGGGAGAGCACGGCGCCCTTCGACGCCGAGTACAGGGCGCGCTGCGGCAGGCCGGCGGTCGCGGCGATGGAGCAGGTGTTGACGACGGCGGCCCGCGAGGAGGAACGCAGGTGGGGCAGGGCGGCGCGGGTGGTGCGGACGATCCCGAGGACGTTGACGTCCAGGACGGTGTGCCACTGGGCGTCATCGTTGTCCTCGACGGTGCCCTGGGCGCCGATGCCCGCGTTGTTGACGAGGATGTCGAGGCCGCCGAGGTCGGCGGCGGCCGAGGCGACCGCCTGCCGCACGGATGCGTCGTCGGCGACATCACCGGCGTACGCGCGCAGCGGCTTCTCCACACCGCTCGGGTCGAGGTCGAGGACGGCGACCTCGGCGCCGCGGACGGCGAGGAGGTCGGCGGTGGCGCGGCCGATACCGGACGCGCCGCCGGTGATCAGTGCCTTGAGCCCGTCGAAGTCGGTCATGCCGCTGCTCCCTTGCCCTGAGCGAGGTCGGCGGCCCAGAACGTGCCGCCCGGATAGGTGAACTCGGCGACGGACTCGGCCCGCATCGTCGCCGAGAAGCCCGGCGCGGTCGGGGCCGTGTAGTGGCCCCCGCGCATCACGACGGGGTCGATGAAGTGCTCGTGGAGGTGGTCGACGTACTCGATGACGCGGTTCTCCGTGGTGCCCGACAGCGCCACGTAGTCGAACATCGACAGGTGCTGGACCAGCTCGCACAGGCCCACGCCGCCCGCGTGCGGGCAGACGGGGACGCCGAACCTGGCGGCGAGGAGGAGGATCGCGAGGTTCTCGTTGACGCCGCCGACGCGCGCCGCGTCGATCTGGAGGACGTCGATGGCGCCCGCCTGGAGGAGCTGCTTGAAGACGATGCGGTTCTGGACGTGTTCGCCGGTGGCGACCTTGACCGGGGCGACGGCCCCGCGGATCACGGCGTGGCCGAGGACGTCGTCGGGGCTGGTGGGCTCCTCCACCCAGTAAGGGTCGAACGCGGCGAGGGCGCGTGTCCACTCCACCGCCTCGTCGACGTTCCAGCGCTGGTTGGCGTCGATCGCCATGCGGATGCCGGGGCCGATCGCCTCGCGGGCGGTGCGGCAGCGGCGGATGTCGTCGGCGAGGTCCGCGCCGACCTTCAGTTTGATCTGCGTGAAGCCTTCGTCGACGGCCTGGCGGGCCAGGCGGGTGAGCTTCTCGTCGCTGTAGCCCAGCCAGCCGGGCGAGGTGGTGTAGCCGGGGAAGCCGCGCTCCCGGAGGACTGCCTCACGATCGGAAGCGCCCTTACGCCCGGCCCGCAGCAGCTCAAGGGCCTCCTCGGGGCTGAGGGTGTCCGCGATGTAGCGGAAGTCGACCTGGGAGACGAGCCACTCGGGTGTGGCGTCGGCGAGGAGCTGCCACAGCGGCTTGCGCGCCCGCTTGGCGGCGAGGTCCCAGACGGCGTTGACGACCGCGCCGATCGCCATGTGCATCACGCCCTTCTCGGGTCCGAGCCAGCGCAGCTGGCTGTCGCCGATCAGATCGCGGTTGACGGTGCCGGGGTCGGCGCACAGCTCGTCGACCTCACGGCCGATCACGTGGTGGCGCAGCGACTGGACCGCCGCGACCTGCACCTCGTTGCCGCGGCCGATGGTGAAGGTGAAGCCGTGTCCCTCCAGGCCGTCGCCCGCGTCGGTGCGCAGCACCACGTAGGCGGCGGAGTAGTCGGGATCCGGGTTCATCGCGTCGGACCCGTCCAGCTCCCGTGAGGTCGGGAACCGTATGTCGTAGGTGTCGACCGCGGTGACGCGGGCGGGAGTCGGGGACACAGGAGGCCTTTCCGGAAAGGTGCGGGAAGCCGCGGACCGGTACGGGGTCGGTGGACCGGTACGGGGTCAGTCCTGTGCGCGGCCGGTCGTTGCGCGCGCGATCATCAGGGCGACCAGGATGATTCCGCCGTAGATGGCCTGGATCCAGAAGGACGGCACCTGGGCGAGGGTGAGCAGGTTCTGTACGACGCCGAGCAGCAGTACGCCGGTGAGGGCGCCGAACATGGTGCCCTTGCCGCCGTCGAGGCTGATGCCTCCGATGACGGCGGCGGCGAAGACCGTGAAGATCATGTTCTGGCCCTGGTTGGCGTTGATGGCGCCGACATAGCCGGTCTGCATGAGCCCGCCGATAGCGGCGAGGGCTCCGGCGACGACGAACACGCCGAGCATGACGCGCTCGACGCGGATGCCCGCGGCGCGCGCCGCGTCCGGGTTGCCGCCGATCGCGTAGAGGGCCCGTCCCACGCGGTGGTACTTGAGGACGAGGCCCGCGATGCCGAAGGCGGCCGCCGCGAGCCACACCGACAGGGGCATGGTGAGGAAGGTGGTCGTGGCGAGCGTGTGGAAGGCCTCGGGCATGCCGAAGAGCGTCTTGCCCTTGGTGGCGCCGACGAGCAGTCCGCGCAGCACGATCAGCATGGCGAGCGTCACGATGAACGCGTTGAGCTTCAGCTTCACCACGAGTACGCCGTTGAAGGCGCCGATGGCCGCGCCGACGAGGAGGATCGCGAGAAGCCCGACGGCGGCGGGCATGCCCGTGCCGAACCCGGCCTGCGCGGCGGGCAGGACGAGAAGCGCGCCGAGGGCGGGCGCGATGCCGACGACCGACTCCAGGGACAGGTCGAACTTGCCGGTGATCAGGACGAGCGACTCGGCGAGTACGACCATCGCGAGGGCGGCGGACGCACCGAGGATGGAGATGAGGTTCCGCTCGGTGAGGAAGGAGTCGTTGAGCAGTGCGCCGAGCAGCGTCAGCAGCACCAGTGCGGGCACCAGGGCGAGTTCGCGCGCCCGGCGCAGGGCGATGCTTTTCGCTGCGCGCAGCTGGGCGGGGCGTCCCGCGGCCGGGGTGGCGGCCATCGCGGCCGGGGCCTTGGTGTCAGCCATGGTGGTCTCCTTGTTCTTCGGCCGCGGGTGCGTCGTGGCTGGTCGCGCAGTCCCCCGCGCCCCTGACGGGGCCCGGCTGGTCCACGCCCTCGATCGATGCGATCAGGGCGTGGTCGGGCCAGCCCGCCGCGTGCTCCGCGACGATCCGGCCGTGGAAGAGGACCAGGACGCGGTCGCAGTGGCGCAGGTCGTCCAGTTCGTCGGAGACCACGAGCACCGCCGTGCCGTCCTCGCGGGCGTTGTCCACGCGGGCGAGCAGGGACACCTTGGACTTCACGTCGACGCCGGCGGTGGGGTTGATGAGGACGAGCAGGCGCGGGTTGGAGGCGAGGGCGCGGGCCATGACGACCTTCTGGGCGTTGCCGCCGGAGAGGTCGGACACCGGCTGGTCGGGGCCCTCCGCGTGGATGTCGAGGCGCTGGATGAGGTCGTCGGTGAACCGGCGCTTGCGCTCGGCGGTGACGAATCCGTACCGCCCGAGCCGGTCGAGGACGCTCATCGTGGCGTTGTCCCCGATGGACATGCCGGAGACGAGGCCCTGGCCGTGCCGGTCGCGCGGGACGCAGCCGACCCCGGCGCGCAGGGCCGCGCTCACGTCGCCGAACGGCAGTGGCTCGCCGTCCAGTCGGGCGGTGCCCGCCGTCGGCGTGTGCAGTCCGGCGAAGCTCTCCGCGAGGCTGACCTTGCCGCTGCCGCTCGATCCGGCGAGGCCGACGACCTCGCCCTTGCGGACGGTCAGGTCGATGTCGGCGTACGACTCGCTGGTCAGGCCCCTGACGTCGAGCGTCACGGGGGCGTCGGCGGGGACCTCGGTGCGCGCGACGGCCTCCTCGGCTTCCGCCTGATCGGTGATGACCTCGCCCGCCATGGCCGCCACCAGCGCGGTGCGCGGCAGTTCGGCGACGGGCGCGCTGGTGATCCAGCGGGCGTCGCGCAGCACGGTGACGGTCTGGCACACCTCGTACACCTCCTGGAGGTGGTGCGAGATGAACAGGAAGGTGACGCCGGACTCCTGGAGGGCGCGCATACGGGTGAAGAGGCGTTCGATCTCGCGGTTGTCGAGCTGCGCGGTCGGCTCGTCGAGGACGATGAAGCGCGCTCCGAAGCTCAACGCCCGGGCGATCTCGACCATTTGACGGTCCTCGACCTTGAGGTCGGCGGTGCGCGCGACGGGGTCGACGCGTACGTCCCAGGTGTCGAGGAGTCCGGCGGCCTCGGCGCGCAGTCTGCGCCAGCTGATGAAGCCGCCGCGGCCCGCGGGCTGCCGGTTGATGAAGAGGTTCTCGGCGACGGTCAGTTCGGGCACGACCGTCGGCTTCTGGTAGACGCAGGCCACCCTGCGTCGCCAGGCGTCGCGGTCGGTGAGCGCGGGCGCGGGCTCGCCGTCGAAGAGGACGGTGCCCGCGTCCGGCGCCTGGAGCCCGGTGAGGATGGTGACGAGGGTGGACTTGCCCGCGCCGTTGCGGCCGACGAGGGCGTGGGACTCACCGGGCAGGACGGTCAGGCGGCCGTCCCGCAGCGCGACGGTGGGCCCGTACCGCTTGGCTATGCCGGAGGCTTCGACGAGCGCGGTCGCGGCCCGGCCGTCCGCGGGGGGCTCGGTCATCGGCGTACTCATTGGACCGTGTTGCCCCACAGCTCGGAGTCGTCGACGTTCTCCTTGGTGACCAGGGGCGCGGGCAGCTGGTCCTCCAGGATGCCGCTGGGCAGCTTCACGATCTCGGAACCGTGGTCGGTCGGGCCGGGCTTGAACTTCTTCCCGTTCATCGCGGCCTTGATGTAGTACATGCCGTACTTGGCGTAGGCGTCGGCGGGCTGCGAGACGGTCGCGTCGATCTGGCCCTTGCGGATGGCGTCGAACTCCTGCGGGATGCCGTCGTTGGAGATGACGGTGATGTGCCCCTTCTTCCCCGCCTTCTTCAGCATGCCCTTCGACTTGAGGGTCTGGAGGGTCGGCGCGAGGTAGACGCCGCCCGCCTGCATATAGATTCCCTTGATGTCGGGGTTGGAGTTGAGCAGCGTGTCCAGCTTGGAGGCGGCCGTGTCGGACTCCCATTTGGCCGGGATCTCCAGGACCTCCAGCTCGGGGTACTTCTCCTTCACGCAGTCGCGGAACGCCTCGGACCGGTCGCGGCCGTTGACGGACGCCAGGTCGCCCATGATCTGCACGACCTTGCCGGTCCTGACCTGCTTGCCGAGGTAGTCGCAGGCCTTCTCGCCGTACGCGACGTTGTCGGCCCGCACCACCATCGCGACCTTGCCCTTCTCCGGCGCGACGTCGACGGCGACCACGGGCACGCCCTTGCGCTCGGCCTGGTCGAGTCCGGCGGAGACGGCGGCGCTGTCGAGCGGCGCCACGACGAGCCCTTTCACTCCTTGGTTCAGCTGGTTGTTGATGTCGGTGATCTGCTGCGAGGGGTCGCTATTGGAGTTGACGGTCTTCATCGCGTCCACTTCCTGCGACTTCGCCATCTTCGGCACGTAGTCGTTGTACGACTGCCAGAACGGCGAGGTCAGCAGGGGAAGGATCACCCCTACCTTGCCCTCGCCGCCGCCTTCGCCGCCGGGCGACGCGGTGTCCTTCGTACTGCCGCACGCCGTGAGCACGAGGCACGCGCAGGCGGCCGCGGCCGCGGCGCGCACCACCCGTGAACTGCCCCGCCTGCTCGGCTTGTCGCGCACTGTCCTGCCGGCCATCTGACGGCTCCTCATCGAGCGGGATCGGTCGGGATCGAGCGGGATCGAGCGGGATCGAGCGGATTCCAGCATCTGATGACGCGAATATTTATCAGACCACTTGGCGCCCACAACACCCCTCGACGCCAACTCTTCCCACTTTCAGGCCGTAGTGGTCGGACCACATCTCTGGCTAGACTGCGCCGCACCCGGCCAGTGGAGGAGCGTCACGTGGACAAGTCAGACCAGTCCGCCCCGCAGAAGGGCACCGTGACGCAGCGGGCCATCGAGCAGATCAAGGTGATGATCGGCGGCGGCCGTCTGGAGCCGGGCCAACGGCTGCCCACGGAGCGGGACTTGGCGGTGCGGCTGGGCATCTCCCGCAGCTCCATGCGGGAGGCGATCCGGGCGCTCACGGTGATGGGCGTACTGGAGGCCCGGCACGGATCGGGCATCTACGTCACGCAGTTGGAGGCCGGTGATCTGCTGGAGACCTTCGGAGTGGTGGCCGACCTGTCGCGCGGGCCGCGCCTGGTGGAACTGCTCGAAGTACGGCGGGTCCTTGAGTCGACGGCGACGGCGCTGGCCGCCGCCCGTATCTCCGCAGACCAACTGGCCCATGTGGAGAAGCACTTGGAGGCGATGAACGCCACGGACGATCCCGAGGAGATTCTCTCCCACGATCTGGCGTTCCACCGCGCGATCGCCCTCGCGGCGGGCAACGGCACGATGGCCGCGATCCTGGAGGGCCTGTCCTCACGGACGTTCCGCGCCCGGGTGTGGCGCGGCTACCAGGAGGAGGGCGCCTTTGAACGCACCCGCCGCGAACACGCCCGCATCCACCGCGCCCTGGTCGCCCGCGACCCGGAGGCGGCGAGGGCCGCGGCTGCGGCACATGTGGGCGAGGTGGAGGAGTGGCTGCGGGCGCAGTTGGATGGTTAGGCGGTTGACCCGCACCGGTGAAGCCCACCGGTGACGTCCACCGGGGAAGGCAGCCCAGGAGGGACCGGCACACGCGGGGCGGCGGTCATCGCCGCCCCGCGCGAGGGTCAGCCCCGCGTCAGCCGCAGCGTCACCAGCTCGAACGGGCGCAGCCTCACCGGGACCGCGTCGCCCGTGAGCTGCGGGGCGGCGGTGTCCGCGAGTGGGCGTTCGAGGAGGTCGGTCACCGTGACCGACGCCGCATCGAAGCCCGTCGTCAGGGTGGCCCTCGCGCGGCCGCCGCGTGACTCGTGGAAGCGGACGACCACGTCACCGCTGCCGTCGTCGGCGAGCTTGACCGCCGTGACGACCACCGCGTCATTGTCGACCGTGACCAGCGGCGCCACCTCGGAGCCGCCGACGAGACGCCGCTCGGGCAGGTTGACGCGGTACCCCTCGCGCACCGCGTCGCCGATTGTCGCGCCCGGCACCAGCGCGTGCCGGAAGCGGTGCACGCCCTGGTCGGTCTCGGGGTCGGGGAAGCGCGGGGCGCGCAGCAGCGAGACGCGCACGGTCGTGGTCGTGCCCGCGTCCTCGCCGCGGACCGCGCGGGTCACGTCGTGGCCGTACGTCGAGTCGTTGACCAGGGCGACGCCCCAGCCCGGCTCCTCCATGTGCACGAAGCGGTGGTTGCACGCCTCGAACTTGGCGGCCTCCCAGCTCGTGTTGGTGTGCGTGGCACGGTAGAAGTGGCCGAACTGGGTCTCCGACGCGTACCGCTCCGCGTGGATGTCCAGCGGGAAGGCGAGCTTGAGGAACTTCTCCGTCTCGTGCCAGTCGACCTCGGTGTCGATGTCCAGGCGCCCGGCACCGGGGGCCAGGGCGAGCACCTGGGTGAGCCGCGATTCGCCGAAGGTGCGCACGATCCGCACCGACGCGCCCTCCCCCGGCTCGACCTCGTCCACCTCGACGAGGTCGGTGACGGTGTTGCGGTAGAACTCATCGACGTCCCACGCGTCCCACATGTTCGGGAAGTCGGCGTGGATCTGCGGCAGGTTCGCCGCCTGGCCGGGCGCGACGGTCTCCCGGTCGGCCACCAGGTCGTACGCGGAGACGACCAGGCCCCGCGCGTCGATCTCGACCCGCAGCAGGCCGTTGTCGAGGACGAAGCCTCCCTCGGCACGCGAGGCGATCAGCGACTGCCCGTCGATCGCCGCGGGCCGGGCGCCGCCCGCGGGCACGCCGTCACGGGTGTGCGGCGTGGAGTTGAAGACCAGCTCGGCGCCGCCCTCGCCGGCGAGCGCGCGCTGCGCCTCGTCGATGATGCCGTTCAGCTCCCGCGCGAGCGCCGCGTAGGTCGCGCGGGCCTCGCGGTGCACCCAGGCGATGGACGAGCCGGGCAGGATGTCGTGGAACTGGTGGAGCAGCACCGTCTTCCAGACGCGGTCCAACTGCTCGTAAGGATAGGAGAATTCGGCGCACCGGACCGCGGCTGTCGCCGCCCACAGCTCGGCCTCGCGCAGCAGGTGCTCGCTGCGGCGGTTGCCCTGCTTGGTGCCGGCCTGGCTGGTGAGGGTCGCGCGGTGCAGTTCTAGGTAGAGCTCGCCGACCCAGACCGGGGCGTTCGGATACTCGGCCTCGGCCTTCTCGAAGAACTGCTCCGGCGTCTCCCACCGAACGGTCGCCGAGCCTTCGAGGTTCCGCATCCGCGCGGCCTTCGCGATCATCTCGCGGGTGGTGCCGCCGCCTCCGTCGCCCCAGCCGGTGGGCGCCAGGGAGTGCCGGGCGACGCCCTTGTCCTTGAAGTTCCTCGCCGCGTGGGCTATCTCGCTGCCCTTCATCGAGCAGTTGTAGGTGTCGACGGGCGGGAAGTGCGTGAAGATCCGGGTCCCGTCGATGCCCTCCCAGTTGAAGGTGTGGTGCGGGAAGCGGTTGGTCTGCGACCAGGAAATCTTCTGTGTGAGCAGCCACTTGGAGCCCGCCGCCTTGATGATCTGCGGAAGGCCCGCGGCGAAGCCGAAGGTGTCGGGCAGCCACGCCTCGTCGTTCTCGATGCCGAACTCGTCGAGGAAGAACCGCTTGCCGTGCACGAACTGGCGGGCCATCGCCTCCGAGCCCGGCATGTTCGTGTCCGACTCGACCCACATGCCGCCCGCGGGCACGAACCGCCCGTCGGCGACCGCCTTCTTGACCTTCGCCCACACCTCGGGCCGGTGCTCCTTGATCCAGGCCCACTGCTGCGCCTGGGACATGGCGAAGACGAAGTCCGGCTCGTCCTCGATGAGCGCGGTCATGTTCGACGTCGTACGCGCCACCTTGCGCACCGTCTCGCGCAGCGGCCACAGCCAGGCGGAGTCGATGTGGGCGTGGCCGACGGCGCTGATGCGGTGCGCCGAGGGCTCGGCGGGGGTGGTGAGCACGCCTTCGAGCAGGGCGCGGGCCGTGGCGGCCGAGCCGTTCACGTCCTGGAGGTCGACGGCGTCCAGCGCGCGGCCGACCGCGCGCACGATGTCGTAGCGCCGCCCGGAGTCCTCGGGCAGCTCCGCCATCAGCTCGCCGAGGACTTCGAGGTCGATGACGAGCTGCCACACCGTCTCGTCGAAGACGGCGAGGTCCATGCGCTCCAGCTTGTACTGGGGCTCGCTGCCGGCGGTCTCCTTGTCGCCCAACCGGGTGGGCAGGAAGGGGTGGTAGTCGAGGATGACGGGGTTGGACGCGGCCTCGATGTGCAGCCGCACCTCTTCGCCGCCCTCGGCGGGCGCGGCGACGCGCACCCACTGGTTGCGGGGGTTGAGGCCCTTCACCGGGGTGCCGTCGGGGCGGTAGACGAGCCCCTCGCACTGGAAGCCCGGCATGTTCTCGTCGAAGCCGAGGTCGAGGATGGCCTCGACGGTCTTCCCCGCCCACTCCTTCGGCACCGTCCCGGTCACGCGGAACCAGCTGGTCCCCCAGGGCGCGCCCCACCGCTCCCCGACAGCGGTCGGCGACGGCTCGGCGGCGAGCCCTTCGGCCACCGGCACGGGCTCGCCCGGCGCGTTCCACACGGCGACGTCGAGCGGCACGGAGGTGGGGTGGACGGCGGGCCTGATGCGCTCGTCCAGAACGCGCTTGAGGCGGGCTTCGACCAGGGTGCGGTCGTCATGCATGGGATTCTCCCGAGGCTGAAGGTGTGTAGCCCGTCCGGCGTTTGAGGACGAGCGCGGAGCGCGATCTGCGGTGGTCGTACCGGCCTAGCGGACCTCCTCCGGGTTCAGGACCTCCGTGATGCCCCTCGCGGCGAGATACCCGGCATCCGACACCCGCCCCGCAAGAACCACCGAGGGCCGCACCCCATCCGCCGCGAGGCGAGCGAACGCCTCGAAGACCACTCCCCCGGGGCCGCACTCGGAGCGCCGCTCCATGGCGTCGTCCACGACCACCGCCGTGGTCCGGGCCGCCGGCGTGTACGTACGGCCACGCCACTCCTCGGCGATCCGCGCGATGGCCGCGCCCGCCGGCTTGACCTGCCCGTCGTTGGTCAACAGGCCGAGGCTGTACTCCAGTTCGGGGAAGTCCGCGAGGCCCCGCGACACGTCGTGGGAGCACCACCACGTCACGCCCCACACGTCCTGGCAGTCGAGCGCCGCCTCGATGGTCGCCTCGGTGAACGCGGCCGCGTGCTCCGCGGGGATCAGCGGTGCGGGCGCGCCGACCTCCTGGAGCCAGACGGGGCGGCGCGGATCGAGCGCCCACGCCTTGGACAGCTCGATCATGTACGCGGCATGGGTGCGGGTGGCCGTGCCGGTGCGCCCGTGGCGCTGGGCGGTGCCGTTGAAGACCCAGGAGTGCACGGCGGTCGCGCCGCCGAGCCGGGCGGCCTGCGCCGGGGTGAAGGGCTGGTCGTCCTGGTACCAGGCGGCGTCGTACTCGGCGTGCAGGTGCAGCCTGCCGGGGGCGCCCTCCTCGCAGGCGGCGAGGACGGTGCGCAGCCAGGTGTCGGCCTGCTCCGGGGTGATGCGGTCGGGGTCGGGGTGCGGACCGGCCGAGAACTGGTTGATCTCGTTGCCGATGGTCATGCCGATGAAGTTCGGCCGGTCGGCGAGCGCGGCGGCCAGCGTACGGAGGTAGTCGGCCTGCCCGGCGACGACGTCCGGGTCGGTGAAGATGTTGCGCCGGTGCCAGGTCTGCGTCCAGGCGGGCAGGAAGTCGAAGCTGGACAGATGGCCCTGGAGGCCGTCGACGTTGATGTCGAGGCCGCGCTCGGCGGCGGCGTCGGCGAGCTGGACCAGCTGCTCGACGGCGCGGGGGCGGATGAGGGTCCGGTTGGGCTGGAAGTACGGCCAGACCGGGAAGGCCCGCACATGGTCAAGGCCCAGTGCGGCGATGGCGTCGAGGTCGGTGCGTACGGCGTCGAGGTCGAAGTCGAGCCAGTGGTGGAACCAGCCTTGGCTGGGCGTGTAGTTGGCGCCGAAGCGCGGGGCGCCCGAAGGGGTTGCGAGAGGCAATGCGGGTCCTGGTTCTTCGTAAGTTCGAGGTGGCGCCGTTCAGCCCTTGACCGCGCCTTCGCCGACGCCGCGGAAGAAGTACCGCTGCAGACAGGCGAAGAGGACGATCAGCGGGAGCACGGCGATGACCGTGCCCGCGGCGACGAGGCGTTCGTCGTTGGCGAAGGTGCCGTGCAGATAGTTCAGGCCGATGGTGAGGGTGAACCGCTCGGGGTCGCTGAGCACGATGAGCGGCCACAGGAAGTCGTCCCAGGCGCCCATGAAGGCGAAGATCGCGACGACGGCGAGGGTGCCCTTGACGGCGGGCAGCGCGATCCTGACGAACCGCTGCCAGACGTTCGCGCCGTCCACGAACGCGGCTTCCTCGATCTCGTAGGGCACGTTGAGGAAGGCGTTGCGCATCAGCAGGACGTTGAGCGCGGAGACACAGCCGGGCAGCAGCACCCCGATGAGGGTGTTGTTCAGGCCCAGCTCACGCATGGTCGTGAACTGGGCGATGATGATGCCTTCGACGGGCACCAGCATGGCCAGGATGAAGACGAGGGTGGCCGCCTTGCGGCCCCGGTAGCGCAGGCGCGCCAGGGCGTAGCCGGCGAGGGCGGCGCCCACGCAGTTGGTGACGACGTTGGCGGCCGCCACCTTCAGGGAGTTGAGGGCGTAGTCCCAGACGGGGATGGTGTCGGCGACCCGCTCGTAGTTGTGGAAGGTCGGGTCGGAGGGCAGGAACTTCGGGGGTGAGCTGAAGATGTCCTCGTGCGGGCCCTTCAGGGACGTGGAGAGCTGCCACAGGAACGGGCCGATCATCAGCGCCAGTACGGCGAGCAGCAGCCCGTAGCGGAGGATGATCTCCCACAGGGCCATCCGGCGGCCGTTCTCGTCGGTGATCCGGCGGCGCGGCCTCGGGGGTGCCTCGCGCTCGGTGGCCGCCGCGGGGGCCTTCTCGGTGACGCTCACGCGTCCTCCTTCCGGTCCGCCCGCAGCACGAGCAGCATGAGCACGACGGTGACGACGAAGATGACGACCGAGATGGCCGAGGCGTAGCCGACCCGTCCGGTCAGGCCGGTGCCCGTGCGCTGCACCAGCATCACCAGCGTGGTGTCCTCGCCCGCGGGGCCGCCGGTGGGCCCGGCCATCAGATACACCTCGGAGAACACCTTGAAGGCGGCGACCGAGGAGAGCGCGCCCACGAGCACCATGGTGGAGCGCACGGCGGGCACGGTGACGCTGAAGAAGCGGCGTACCGGGCCCGCGCCGTCGACCGCCGCGGCCTCGTGGAGTTCGCGCGGCACGTTGGCGAGCGCCGCGAGGTAAATGATCATGTAGTAGCCGAGGCCCTTCCAGACCGTGACGGCCATGGCGCTGAACAGCAGCAGCCACTGGTCGCTGAGGAAGCCGACCTTGCCGACGCCCACCGCCTCCAACAGGGCGTTGATCAGGCCGCGTTCGTCCAGCATCCACACCCAGATCAGGCCGACCACGACGATGGAGGCGACCACCGGGGTGTAGAAGGCGGACCGGAAGAAGGTGATGCCGGGGATGTGCTTCTGGACGAGCATGGCGAGCAGCAGGGGCAGCAGTACGAGCGCGGGGACGACCACGAGGACGTACAGTGTGCTGTTGCGCAGGCCGATCCAGAACATGTCGTCGTGCAGCAGCTCACGGAAGTTGGCCAGGCCCACGTACTCGCCGGGTATCAACGTCCTTTTGTCGGTGAAGGAGTTGTTGAGCGTGCTGACGAACGGATAGAGGCTGAAGACGGCGACGATCGCGAGCCCGGGAGCGGCGAACAGCCAAGGGCTCGTGGGCAGTTGGCGCCTGATTCTGGTCCTGCTGGCAGTACGGGTCTTCATGCTGGCAGTACGGGACTTCATGGCTGACGTCGTTCCCTGGTCATGGCTCGGCACGGCGCCGGCGCTCAGCTCTGCCGCAACAGCCGGTCGCAGCTCTTGACAGCGTTGTCAAGCCCTTCCTCGGGGCTCTCCTTGCCCTGCAGGGCCTTGGCGACCGAGTTGCGCAGCTCGACCTTCATCTGCTCGCTGAACAGCACGGGCGTGTAGTTCACCGCGGTCTTGATGGACTTGGCGGCCTCGACGCGGACCCGCGTCTCCTCCTTGCCGTCCTGCTCGGTGAAGTACGGGTCGTCGAGGGAGCCCTGCGTGCTGGGGAAGATCGCGACCTTCTTGGCGAACTCCATCTGGTGTTGCGCGTCGGTGACGAAGTGCGCGAAGGCGACGGCGGCCGGCGTCTGCTTGGTGCGGGCGTTGACCATCACGCCCATCACGTACATGTTGTCCTTGCCGGTGTTGCTGATCTGCGGGGTGATGCCGATGTTCTTGTAGAGCTTCGGCGCGTCCTTCTTGAACTTCTCCAGGTCGAGCGCGCTGCCCGGGTTCATGGCGACGGCCTCGGTGAGGAACTTCTTGCCGGTCGACTCCGGAGTGGCGGTCAGCGCCTGCCCGTCCAGCGCCTTGGCGTCGTACAACTTCTTGTACTTGGTGAGGAGTTCGACACCCTTGGCGTCGTTGAACGTGAAGCCGGTGCCCTCCTTGTTCATCAGCGGCACGCCGTAGCGCCCGAAGTCCTCGATGGTGGGGACGTTGGCGAGCGTGGCCACCTTGCCGTCGCTCTTCTTCGCCAGCTGGAGGGCCTGGTCGAAGAGCTGGTCGTAGGTCTTCGGAGGCTTGTTCTCGTCGAGACCCGCGTCCTTGAAGAGGCGCTTGTTGTAGAAGAGCGGCCCCGTGTTGAGGTACCAGGGGAAGGCGTACGTCCCTTCCTTGCCCGGTATCTGATGGCTCTGCCAGGCCCCGGCGAGGTACTCCTTCTCGTACTTGCCCGCCGCCTTGTCGAGGTCGAGCGCGAGACCGGCCTTGGCGAGCGGGGCGACCAGGTCGGGCGAGACGTTCACGACGTCGGGCAGTGTGCCCGCGGCGGCGTCGGCGCTGATCTTGTCGGCGTAGCCCTCGCCGGGCTGGTCGACCCACTTGACGTCGGTGCCGGGGTACTTCTTCTCGAACTCGGCGACGAGGCCGTCGAAGTAGGGCTTGAAGTTGGCCTTCAGATTCCAGGTCTGGAAGGTGATCTTGCCTTCGATCTTGCCCGAGGCGTCCGTGGAGCCGCCGCCGTCACCTCCGTCGCCACAGGCGCTCAGCGGCAGCAGGACGGCGAGGACGGCGCCTGCGGCGACCGCTCTGCGGGGAATGCGGGAGAGGGGAATGCGGGAGATGCGCACGGTGAAACGGCTCCTTTGCTCGGCCCAACGCGAGACGGCGGTGACTGTGCCCGTCGAAGCCGGACGATCCACGCCGAGGCAGACCCTGCATCCAACCGTGGCGCGAAGTCAATGGATTCGGGGGACCGAAATCGAAAATCTGTCGACGCGTCGAGCAACACCCCTGGTCAGGAGGGCAAGTTGAGAGGCTTGCGGCGGATGACTAATGCGCTTTAGAGTCGCTCCGCTCAAGCGCTTTACGTCGGGCCACTCAAGCGCTTTAGTACGGAGACTGACGGAGGCTGACGGAGGCCCAGGAAAGGGGCAACGGGTGCAAGGCAAGCGGTCACCGGCGCGCCGGCCGACCATGAAGGACATCGCGCGCCGCGCCGGGGTCTCCGAGAGCGCCGTCTCCTTCGCGCTCAACGACCGGCCCGGCGTCTCCGACATCACCCGGGACCGGGTGCGCCGGGTCGCGGAACAGCTGGGCTGGCGGCCCAGTACGGCGGCGCGCGCTCTGTCGGGCGAGGGCTCGGCGACAGTGGGCCTGGTCGTGGCGCGGCCCGCGGCGACGCTGGGCGTCGACTCGTTCTTCCTCCAGCTCATCTCCGGCGTCCAGGAAGTACTGGCCGAGCGGCACTTGGGGCTGCTCTTCCAGGTGGTGGACGACGTGGCCGCCGAGTGCGCGGTCTACCGCCGCTGGTGGGCCGAGCACCGGGTGGACGGCGTCCTGGTGGTGGACCCGCGCACGGACGACCCCCGGCCGGCGCTCCTCGACGAGCTGGGGCTGCCCGCGGTGGTGACGGGCGGCGTGCCCGACCCGGACGCGGGCCAGCCGGGTCTGTCCACGGTGTGGGCGGACGACGCGGGGGCGATGGCGTCGGTCGTGGGCCATCTGTACGCGCTCGGGCACCGCCGCATCGTGCACATCGCGGGCCTCGAAGGGCTCGCGCACACGGAGCGCCGTATGCGCACCCTGCGCGCGGAGGCGGCGAGCCGGGGCATGTCCGGCGTGCGTTCGGTGCCGACCGACTACTCCGACGCGGAAGGCGCCGCCGTGACGCGGCGTGTCCTGGAGTCCGCCGAACCGCCGACGGCCCTGGTGTACGACAACGACGTGATGGCCGTGGCCGGGGTCGCCGCCGCGTCGTCCCTCGGCTTCGGCGTGCCGGCCGACGTGTCGGTCGTGGCCTGGGAGGACTCGGCGCTGTGCCGCATGGTGCACCCGTGGCTGACGGCCCTCTCCCGGGACACCGTGGCGTTCGGCCGCACCGCGGCGCGCGAACTGCTCGCCCTCCTCGACGACGGCCCGGCGGCGACCGTGCAGGTGCCGTTGCCGCGGCTCATCGAGCGGGAGAGCACGGGGCCGGCGCGGGAGGGTGGGCCGCGGGGAGGGCGGTGATCCGCCGGCGGCACCGGCGCCGCACCGGCGCCGGCCTCCATGGACGACCCCGGCCGCGGCCTCCCCCGTCCGGCCGGGGTCTTTTCATGCTGTCAGGGCGCCCGCCAGCGCGTTGTGTACCACTTTGGAGGGTTTTTAGGGGAGCTTGGTGGCGGAATGCGGCACTTGCTACCGATGCGAGGAAGTAGATGACTGCGCAGACAGAACCGGTCACCTTGGTCCCGACCGAGGGGCGTCGCAGCCGGGGACAGGTGATCGTCTCCTGGGTGACCACGACCGATCACAAGAAGATCGGCCACCTCTACCTGATCACGTCGTTCGCGTTCTTCCTGATCGCCGGGGCCCTGGCCATGGTGATCCGCGCGGAGCTGGCCCGTCCGGGCATGCAGCTCCTCTCCAACGAGCAGTACAACCAGGCGTTCACCATGCACGGCACCCTGATGCTGCTGCTGTTCGCCACCCCGACCTTCGCCGGCTTCGCCAACGCGGTCATGCCGCTGCAGATCGGCTCCCCGGACGTCGCCTTCCCCCGTCTGAACATGCTCTCCTACTGGCTGTTCCTCTTCGGCGGCCTGATCGTCCTCAGCAGCTTCCTCACGCCCCAGGGCGCCGCCGACTTCGGCTGGACCGCGTACACCCCGCTGAGCGGTCCCGTCCGTAGCGGCTATGTCGGCGGAGACCTGTGGATCATGGGCCTCGCGCTCTCCGGATTCGGCACCATCCTCGGCGCGGTCAACTTCGTCACCACCATCATCTGCATGCGCGCCCCCGGCATGACCATGTTCCGGATGCCGATCTTCACCTGGAACGTGCTGCTCACCTCGGTCCTGGTCCTGTTCGCCTTCCCCGTCCTGGCGGCGGCGCTGCTGGTACTGGAGGCCGACCGGCGCTTCGGATCGCAGGTCTTCAACCCCGAGAACGGGGGCGCGATCCTGTGGCAGCACCTGTTCTGGTTCTTCGGGCACCCCGAGGTGTACATCCTCGCGCTGCCGTTCTTCGGAGTGATCACCGAGATCATCCCGGTCTTCTCCCGGAAGCCGATCTTCGGCTACACGGGGCTGATCGGCGCCACCATCGCGATCACCGGCCTGTCCGTGACGGTGTGGGCCCACCACATGTTCGCCACCGGCGCCGTGCTGCTGCCGTTCTTCTCCTTCATGAGCTTCCTCATCGCGGTCCCCACGGGCGTGAAGTTCTTCAACTGGATCGGCACGATGTGGAAGGGGTCGCTGTCCTTCGAGCCGCCGATGCTGTGGGCCGTCGGCTTCCTCGTCACCTTCCTCTTCGGCGGCCTGACCGGGGTCATCCTCGCCTCGCCCCCCATGGACTTCCACGTCACCGACAGCTACTTCGTCATCGCCCACTTCCACTACGTGCTCTTCGGCACGATCGTCTTCGCGATGTTCGGCGGCTTCAGCTTCTGGTGGCCGAAGATGACCGGCACCATGCTCGACACCCGCCTGGAGAAGATCCACTTCTGGACCCTGTTCGTCGGCTTCCACACCACCTTCCTGGTCCAGCACTGGCTCGGCGCCGAAGGCATGCCCCGCCGCTACGCCGACTACCTGGATGCCGACGGCTTCACCGCCCTCAACACCGTCTCCTCCATCGGCGCCTTCCTGCTGGGCCTCTCCACGCTGCCCTTCCTCTACAACGTCTGGAAGACGGCCAAGAAGGGTGAGCGGGTCGAGGTCGACGACCCGTGGGGATTCGGCCGCTCCCTGGAGTGGGCGACCTCGTGCCCGCCGCCCCGCCACAACTTCGTCACCCTGCCGAAGATCCGCTCCGAATCCCCCGCCTTCGATCTGCACCACCCCGCGGTGGTCAGGCTGGACCAGAAGGAGAACACCGGACAGCGCGACGTCTTCGACGCGTCGGGACACGAGAGCGACCGGTCATGACCGCCGCGGACCGGCCCGCGGCACCGCTGGACCGCCAGGGCGCCGCGCTCGCCGGCGAGGTCGAGGGCTACCTCCTGGTGCGGGCCGAGCGCGAGCAGGCGCGGCGCGAGGCCGCGGCCCTCTGCGCGCGCCTGCCCTGGCTCACCACGGCCCAGGCCGAGGACCTGACGGCCCATTACACCGAGCAGCGCCTGGGCCTGACGCGCCAGGCGCTGCGGACCGTCACCGAGCGAGCCGCACAGCTGCGCGAGGAGTACGAGGCCCGCTACGCCGCTCTGCGCCGCGAACTGCTCGTCCGGCACACCGTCTGCGTCGTACTCATGCTGCTCTGCGCCGGCATGGCGAGCGCGGGCTCGTACCTGCTGGCGCGCTAGGCCCGGCGGCCGCCGCGGAGGGGGAGGTGGGGCGGCTGTCCGCGGTCCGAACCTGAACCTGGGTGCCGGGGCCGAGGAGGCCGGCACCCTGCCGTGCGGTCCCGGCGAACTGCGCGTGGGACCGATTCCAGGCGGATGGGACCCCAGCTCCCGCGCATGGCCTCGGCGTCGCGTGCAGCCCGCCAGGACAGCGCGCCCAAGACACCCGGGGCTGCGCCACGCGCCCGTGCGTCGCACTCTTGAGGCATGACACCAGTACCGATAGTGGTTCACGGGCCGTCCCCCTCGGGCGGCCGACGGGTGACGGTGCGCGGGCAGATCCTCGGCCTCGCCCACAGCGACGAGGACGTCGTGGAGTTCCTGCGCAGGGCCGGCCTGACGGACGCGGAAGCGCTGCTCGACGACCCCTCGTGGATCACGTGGCGGGGCGGACGCGCGCACCACTATGAGGCGGCGTGACGCCTTACTGGACCAAGGGACAAGCGGGCTCGATCCCGAGGACCCGGATGAGGAGCTCGAACTGATCGAGTCGGCACCGCCAGGACTACCGGGCAACGGGTATCACGGTCGGGGCGGCCACGGCAGCTGTGCCAGGATCGGCAGGAGTGACTCCTCCTCGTAGTCGAGGTGGAGGTTCAGCTCATTCGACATACGCGCCAGTTCGGTACGGAACCGCTCCGGGTCCGCGCTCCCGATGTTCGCGAGCAGCGCGGCCAGCTCGCCCTGGATGCGGGCGACCGTACGGTGTTCCCGCGCGAGCCGGTCGAAGGTCTCGCGCAGCTCGGGATGGTAGCCCGCCATCGTCGGGAAGAGGTGCGTGTCCTCGCTGGTGTGGTGGAACTCCAGGGCGTCGCAGAACGCCAGGCAGTGCTGGCGGATCTGCAGTCCGAGGCCCGGCACCGGCGGCGCCCCGGATCCCTGATGCGCGGCGAGCGCCGCGAAGTGCGCCTCGGTCTCGTCCCGCACGTGCCGCAGCTGACCGCGCAGCCACAGGTGCACCTGCACCATCTTCTCCGCGAAGTTGCCGGCCTCTTCGGGGATGTGGGCCTCGTGTGCGGGCCGCTCCAGGACGACGACCGGCAGCGTCCGATCGGTCCGCGCCTGGTAGTCGCCGTATCCCGGCTCGGCGGCGACCACTGACTCGAAGAGCCGGTCGCGCCGCTCCCCCTCGGCGGGGACGGCGATCGCCTGGAACTCCTCGGCGCCCAGTTCCACGGTCACCGTGGGGTGGGTGAGGAGGTTGTGGTACCAGTCGGGGTGGTGCGGCGCGCCGAGGTTCGACCCGACGAGCAGGAGCAGTCCGCCGTCGCGGACGAAGCCGAGCGGGGTGGTGTGCTCCTTGCCGGACTTGGCTCCGGTGGTGGTGAGCAGGAGGAGATCGCCGCCTTCGAAGGGGCCGCCGACCTTGCCGCCGTTGGCGCGGAACTCCTCGATGACGGACTGGTTGAAGGGTGTGGGCATGGCTGTGTGAAGTCTCCGTACAGATGTGGGTACCGCGTCGACCGCCGCGCGCACCGCACGAGGTGGCGGCGCCGCGTCGACCGCGGTGAAAGGTGGTGGAGTGGTGGAGGGCCACGCTCGGTGTGACGGCGTGGCCGAGCGCTCGCGAAAGTACGTGAGAGGCGCGAGAGGCGCGCGAATCAGGCGGAGGCGAGAGCCTCTGGGTGTGAACTCACGACGTATCCATCGGCGTCGTCCTTGAGTGAAGGTGCTCGCCCGGTCACCGACCTGCCCACTGCTCTTTGGTCGGCGCCACGCGGCACGAGCACCATTACAGTCACCCACTGCCCCACCTGTCAACGCGGAATGTGCCCCCGAGGATCCCTCCGCTCACACCTGCGAGCGGTAGAGGCCGAATTCCGCGATGCGCACGGCGTGCCGTGACCGCGTCACCCGCAGCCGCCACCGCCGTGCCACCACCGGGGCCGTCAGCGTCAGCACGCGGCTCGCCCCCACCGTGTCGACCTCGGCCACCGCCCGCCAACCGTCGCCGGTACGGGCCTCGATGACCGCGTGCTCCAGCTGCTGCCCGTGCCGGACGTCCTCGGCCAGGCGAATCCGGTCGACGTCGCGGGCCCGGCCGAGGTCGACGGTGACCGTGCCGGCCTCCCGGTCGTGCCGGACGCGGACGCCGCGCGTGCGCGTGAGGTCCTTCGGCAGCTCGCGCCGGATCCGCTCGCGGAACTCCCGCAGCCGTGCCACGTCCGCGTCGGGCAGCAGTCCACGCTTGTCCGGCGGGATGTTGAGGAGCAGCACGGAGTTTCGGCCCACGGACCGGTACCAGATGTCCGTCAACTGCGCGACACTCTTGGGCCGTTGCTCCTCGTGGTAGAACCAGCCCGGCCTGATGGACACATCGCACTCGGCGGGCCACCACTGGAGGTACTGGGCGACGGACCGCGCCTCGGCGAGAGCCTCCCGGCTGCCCTGATCCGGGGCGTCGTACTTGAGGGCGTAGTCGATGCTGCCGTTGCCGGAGTCCTTGACGGGGACGACGCTCCACTCGTTCTCGCGCGCCAGGCCGCCCTCGTTGCCGACCCAGCGCACATCGGGGCCGCGCACGGCCACCGTGGCGTGCGGCGCGAGCGCGCGGATCAGCGTGTACCAGCTGTCCCAGTCGTACGCCTCCACCTTGTCCGGCGGGATGCGGCCCTGCGCGCCGTCGAACCAGACCTCGTCGACAGGGCCGTACTCGGTGAGCACTTCGTGGAGCTGGTTGAGCATGTGCGCGCCGTAGTCGGTGGCGTCGAGCGTGAAGGTGCGCGGGCGGTCGCCCGCCCGGTCGTCGCCTTCGACGAGCGTCGGGATGGTGCGCGCGGAGCGCTTGCTGCCGTTGGCGTAGACCCCGTCGAGGTACTGGTTCTCGTCGGCGGGCGAGATGTAGACGCCGACCTTGATGCCGTACCGCCGCATGGAATCGGCGAAGGAGCGCAGTACGTCTCCCTGTCCGTCGCGCCAACTGCTGTACCGCACCGTGTGTTTGGTGTAGCGCGAGGGGTAGAGCACGAAGCCGTCGTGGTGCTTGACGGTGAGGATGGCGAGCTTGAAGCCGCCGTCGCGCAGGGCACGCGCCCACTGGTCGGTGTCGAGGCCGGAGGGCTGGAAGACGTCCGGGTCCTCGTCTCCGGTGCCCCATTCGAGGCCGGTGAAGGTGTTCACGCCGAAGTGCAGGAACGCGGTCTGCTCCAGCTTCTGCCAGGCGATCTGCCGCGGCGTGGGCCGGACTTGGGAGGCCTTGGCGACGAGCGTCTCGGGCGAGTCGCCGGGGCCGACGGGGATGCGGTGGGGCGGTTCGGCGCCACTGTGGCGCGGGGCCGGGGGGACGGTGGTCACCGCCCGCGCGAGAGATGCGCTCGACGCGGTGACGGCCGTGGTGACGGAGGCGGCCATGAAAAGACGTCTGCTGAAGGTCATGGGCGTGCGGTCTCCCTCAGGATTCGTGACTCGTGAGGCGTACTAATGGCCCAGGACTCCAGGGCTCCAGGGCTCAGGCGGCGCGCGGTCAGTCGGCGGTCAGTCGGCGGTCAACGTCCATACCGCTGCCACCCGTTGGTCCTGCGGATACTGGAGAACCCGCCCGCCCTCCGTGACGTACGCGGCCATGCGCGTGATGGCGTTGACGAACCGGTGGCCGCCCCGCGCGCTGGTCAGCTGCCACCGCTGGAGCGTGTTGGCCGGATCGCAGGTCTCCTCGGTGACGGCCGTCCCGGGCTGGAGCGGCACGTTGAGCGTGAGCCTGCCGCTACGGGTCTCCAGGCACCTGCCGCTCGCGGCCGACCTGAGCGTGACGTAACCGTCTTCGGTGCGCCGCAGCTCGACGTCGAGTGGCTCGGCGCGGCCCTTGGTGTCGGACAGGGTGTACGTTCCGTCGGCGACCGGCACCCTCGTCAGGTCGCGCCATCCCGGCGCGTGCCCCACGGCCCTGGCGCGCGCCGTGAAGTCGGCGTACGTCGGGTCGGGACGTGCGGCACCCCAGGTGACCTGGGCGATGTGGTCGAGCGGCGGCGCCATGGCCGCCGCCACCTCGTTCTCGGTCTCGCCGCGGCCGTTGTCGGGCCACAGGCTGATCTTCGCACCGGTGACGCCGTCGCTCGTGGCGAGCTTCTCGCCCTCGAAGCTGCGCGGGTCCCACTTCTCGTCGTACAGCTTCTTCGTGTTGGTGTGGAATCCGCCGCGTACGAGATAGAGGGAGTAGGCCGCGTTCATCAACGGGTGCCCGCGGCCGATCAGTCGGCTCGGCTTCGTCTTCACGTCGAGCCAGTGCTCGACGGTCGTGCCGGGTGCGACGGGGACGGTGTTGTCACCGGTGAGGCCGTCGTTCCAGATGCGCAGCCGCTTGCCGTTGCTCTGCGCGTAGGCGTGCACGCGGTTCACGAAGTCGACGAACGCGTCCTGCGGTGTGGCGTTCTCGCCGTACTTCTTCTTCGCGTACTCCAGGATGTGCGGGTACTTGGCGAAGTCGGAGCCCAGCATGTACTCGTCGGCGCCCATGTGCCAGGACGTCGCGGGGAAGACGTCGGCGTACTCGTCGATGAGGCTCGTGTAGTACGCGAAGGACGCGTCCTTGGTGATGTCGAGGCGCGACGGCTGGGGCCTGCCGTCGGAGTCGGTGAGCTGGAGGTCGGGGCGGTTCTTTAGCCAAGGGTCCATGTGGCCGGGAGAGTTGATCTCCGGGACGATCGTGACGTGGTACTTCTCGCCGAGCGCGACGAGGCGGCGTATCCGGCTCTTTGTGTAGTAGCCCCAGGAGTTGGCCTCGGGGTGGCGGTCGCTCTTGACCTTGAGTTCGAGGAGCAGCTGATTCTGTTTGCGGTACGCCATGTCGCGTACGAGGTTCTCCAGCCAGGGCATGGAGATGTTGATGTAGCAGGCGCAGACTCCGACACCGCGTTCCTTGTAGCGCGGGACGTCGAAGGTGCGCCCCGCCGGTACGCGGTCGTCCTGGGCGAGGAGTTGGAGGAGCGTGCGGGTGCCGTAGAAGGCGCCGGTCCCGGTCGCGCCGGTGATCTCCAGGCGTTCGCCCGCGCGGAGTTCGTGGCCTTCGGCGCCGAGCGACTTCCGGGCGCGGTCGACGTCGATCACGATGTCCCCGGCGCGCGCGGCACCTCGCGTCACCGGGGCCCGGCGCTTCCCCGAGGCCTCCAGGTCGTCCGCGAGGGTGTCGGCGACGCGCCGTGACTGGGGGTCGCGCGCGACGATGCGGGCGCCGGGTCCGTAGCGGTAACTTCCCTCGGCGGGCGCCCAGCTCGTCAGGGCGGGGACGGTCCGTGGGGCCTTTCGGGGAGTTTCCTGGGTGGTGGCTGCCGCGCCCGCCGGGATCGGCGCCATGAGCAGCAGGGCCACCGCGGCGCCGAGAAGCCGACGCGGCCGGGGCACGGAGATCGAACGCAGTCCGGTCATGACATCCGATGATTGAAGGGTGCCCCGGAGGTGTCAATGCACACGCACGCCTCATCGCTTGGACATTTCCTGGTGACCCCTCGGACGAATCGGCCAAGGGGACGCCGGAGCACCTAGCGGCCGTCGCCCGTCGGATAGGGGCTGACCATCGTGTCGAAGTAGCCGTCGGGGGCCTCTTCGAGGAAGTCCGGCAGGTTGTCCAGGAATTGGCGCAGCGGCGGGTTCGCGTTGTGCCGGTCCAGGTCCTCCTGGGAGCGCCAGACCTCGTACAGGAAGAGCCGGCCGTCGTCCTGCGCGTGCAGGTGGTATTCCAGGTTGCCCTCTTCACGGCGCGTGGGCTCCACGAGGGAGGCGAGGAACTGCCGGACCTCGTCGGCGCGTTCGGGCCTGGGGCGCAGGAAGCCGTAGAGGGAGAGGGGTGCTCGCGTTGTCGTCATGCGGGCAACGCTAAGATCTCACATCCATGTGAGGTTCAAGTTCGTGACGTGTGAGGTGTGCCACATGAAGATCGGCGAGCTGGCCCGCGCGGCAGGTGTGAGTGTGCGCCTGCTGCGCTACTACGAGGAGCAGGGCCTGATCACCTCGTGCCGGACGGACGGCGGCCACCGCCAGTACGGCGCCGCCGCGTTGACGACCGTCACGCGGATCCGGACGCTGCTGGCCGCCGGGCTTCCCACGCGGATCATCCGCGACCTCATGCCGTGCTTCCTCGGTGAGGGCCCCGAACTCGACACCTGCGTCCTGGACCACCTCCAGACGCACCTGCGCGAACTGGACACGCGCATAGCGGACTTGCAGCACGCGCGCACCTCGCTCGGCGACCTCCTCGACGCTTCTACGCGGGCTTCCCGGGCCGCGGCATCGCCCGTGTGAATCTCCCCCCGCCACAGGGGTACTGGCGTGAGATGGCGACGGGGAGCGGACGGCCGTGGAGGGGACGGTCGTCCGCGCCACAGCGCACACGCCTGTGCCCCCGCCACAGGACGGGGGCACAGGGCGAAGCGGACGACCGGCGGTACCGATCAGTCGATACCCGGGAGGATGTGCGGCTCGGCGAGGTCGTCCTCGTAGCCTGCCAGCCGGATGGGGGCCGCCTTGGCCCACGCCTCCAGGTTGCGGAGCTTGGGGGGCCCGCCGGCCCGCTCACCGCCGCGTTCCGCCGGTCGCTTTTCCTGCTTCGTCAGTTCGGGTGTCACCGCGCACTCCTTTGTGTCGCGTAACGGAAGGACAAGGGCAGTTCGGTCGCGGTGGCGCCGGTATCTGGCGGGACCGCGGCCGTGATTGCCGGCCTGTCCCCGGGGTGGCCGAGAGATGTTCGTGGATCTCTCGTGGCCACCCGTATCGACCCAGGTTAACCAAATGAGCGCGGCCGCGCTCGATGGAAGCGCAGGACCGGGTTAATTCCGGACAAACACCGGGCGGTACGCATGGGGTCACAGAGAGGCAGTGAGGTCACAGAGACGTAGGTGACCGGGGAGCGAGCCCCGCCCGAGAATGCCCCCTGGGAACGCCCCCGAGAGTGCCCGCCCTACCACTTACCGGGCGCGTAGTCCTTCAGGAAGACCCCGTACAGGTCGTCGCCGGCCTCGCCGCGCACGATCGGGTCGTAGACGCGGGCCGCGCCGTCGATCAGGTCCAGCGGGGCGTGGAAGCCCTCCTCGGCGAGGCGCATCTTGTCGGGGTGCGGGCGCTCGTCGGTGATCCAGCCGGTGTCGACGGCCGTCATCAGGATGCGGTCCTTCTCGAACATCTCCTGCGCGCTGGTGCGCGTCAGCATGTTCAGCGCGGCCTTGGCCATGTTGGTGTGCGGGTGGCCCGCGCCCTTGTAGCCGCGGCCGAAAACGCCCTCCATGGCGGAGACGTTCACCACGTACGCGCGGCCGTCGTCGTCGGCCGCGGCGGCCGCCGCCATCGCGGGGCGCAGATGGCTGATGAGGATGAACGGCGCCGTCGAGTTGCACAGCTGGACTTCGAGCAGCTCGATCGGGCCGACCTCCTCGACGGTCTGGATCCAGCTGTTGGTGTCGTGCAGGTCCGGCACCAGGCCGCCCGCGTCGATGGCCGTACCGGCCGCGATGCGCTCCAGGGACGCCGACCCCGTGACCAGGGCGAGCCCGGTGACGTCGTCGGCGGTCAGCGCGCCGCCCCCGGCGACCGGCAGCGCGGCCACGGCGCCGGAGCCGAAGGTGCCGATCACCTCGGAGGCGGGCAGCTCGCCGGCGGGCAGCGGGGCGGACTCGGCGGCGACCAGCTCGCTGTAGGCCTGCGGGGAACGGCGTACCGTCTGCGCGGCGTTGTTGATCAGTACGTCGAGGGGACCCTCGGCGGCGACCGACTCGGCAAGGGCGACGACCTGCGCCGGGTCGCGCAGGTCGATGCCGACGATCTTCAGCCGGTGGATCCACTCGTCGCTGTCGGGCATCGCCTTGAAGCGGCGGATCGCGTCGCCCGGAAAACGCGTGGTGATGGTGGTGTGCGCGCCGTCGCGCAGCAGCCGCAGCGCGATGTACATGCCGATCTTGGCGCGGCCGCCGGTGAGCAGGGCGCGCTTGCCGGTCAGGTCGGTGCGGGCGTCGCGGCGCGCGCGGTTCTCGGCGGCGCAGGCCTGGCAGAGCTGGTGGTAGAACGCGTCGACCTCGACGTACCGCGTCTTGCAGGTGTAGCAGGAGCGCGGGCGCTGGAGTATGCCCGCGATCTCGCCCTTCGCCGAGGAGGAGGGCAGGACGCCCGCCGTCTCGTCGTCGATGCGCTCGGCGGAGCCGGTGGCGGTGGCCTCGGTGACGGCGCGGTCGTGGGCGGTCTTGGCGGCGCGGCGCTCCTGGCGGCGGCGCTGCTTCACCGTGCGGTAGATCCCGGCCGTCGCGCGGCGCACCGCGACGGCGTCGGGGTGGTCCACGTCCAGCTTGTCCAGCTCGTCGAGCACGCTCAGGCAGACGGCGAGACGGTCCGGGTCGATGCCGGGGCCGTACGCGACGGTCCCCTCGTGGCTTTCGTCTGTCACCGTCATCGCCGCTGTCCTCGTGTCATTCGTGCCGCGGCGCGCCTGGTCGTCCGCGGAAGCTCCAAAAGTGGAACTTTACGTAGCTCCGGGCCCCGTCACCAAACCCGAGCCCCGCGCGCACACCTCCACGAGGGTCTCGACCTCGTCCCGCACGCTCTGCGCGAGGAGGTCGAGGTCGGGTACGGCGGCGGCGTCCGCGACCAGGCCGTAGTGCACGCGGCCCCGGTACGTGGAGACCGCGACGGCGAGCGACTGGCCCCCGGCGAGCGGCGCGAAGGGGTAGACCTCGGTCAGGGGGCAGCCGCCGAGCCGCAGCCCGATGCCGGGCAGCGGGACGCTGGTGACGAGGACGTCGAAGAGCAGCCGCGCGGCCTGCGCCACGACCGGGCCACCGATCCGGTGCCCGAGCGGCGGCACGTGCTCGGCGAGCAGCGCGACGGCGCCTGCGCCCCGCTCGGGCCCCGCCTCCTTGTTCCGGTCCATGGCGGCACGCACGCGGCGCAGCCGCACGAGAGGGTCGTCGTCGCCGACCGGGAGCCGGATCAGATAGCCCGAGAGCCGGTTTCCCGGCGGTTGCGCGGTACGGGGGCGGCGGCGCGAGACGGGGATCAGGGCCCGCGGCTCGACGCCCTCGCTGCAGTCGCCGCGCTCGTCGAGCCAGCGCCGCAGGGCCCCGGCGACGACGGCGATCAGTACGTCGTTGACGGTGCCGCCCACGGCCTTGCGCACCTGGTGCACGTCGTCCAGGTCGAGGACGACGCCGGCGGTGCGGCGGGTGCCGGTGGCGGCGGAGGCGAGGGAGGCGCAGGAGCGTACGCCGAGGGTGGCGCGGGCGACCGCGGTGCCGATGCCGAGGGCCTGGCCCAGCTCGTTGACGGTGTCGCGGGCGAGGCCGGGCAGTCTGCGCGGGTCGGGCAGTGGCCACCGGGAGGCGGCGGGGGCCGGTGGGCGCGGCCGGGAGACGGGCAGGTCGACGGGGTCGAGGAGCGCGGCGCCGAGCGTCAGCGCGCGCAGCCCGTCGGCGAGCGCGTGGTGGAACTTGAAGAGCACCGCGAAGGACGCGCCGTCGGCGCCCGGCAGCACGTGCGCCTCCCACGGCGGCCGGTCGCGGTCCAGCTGACGCTGCATCAACTCCCCTGCGGCGGCGTGGAAGTCACTCGCGGGCTCGGCGAGCCGTACGTGCTCCAGTGGGTCGAAGGCGGGCACGGGTACGCGCCGCGCTCCGCCGATCGGCAGCCAGACGGAGCGTATGCGCATGCGAAGTCCCGGGACGGCCGCGGCGCGGGCCGCGAGGAGCGCGGTGGCGCGCTCGGCCGCGTCGGGGCCGTCGGCGTCGAAGACGCCGAGTGCCCCCAGGTGCATGGGGTGTTCGGCGGTCTCGATGTTCCAGAAGGCCAGATCGAGGGGTGCGAGCGGGTCGGGGGTCTCAGCAGTCGATGAGGTCATGGTGAGCGTGCAGTCAACCGCCGCCGGGCGATTACGGTCAAGTACGATCAGGCTACGCTGCGTTAAGAACAGGTTAAGACCCGCCTCTGCGAGAGAGGCGGGTCTCATGCGACGCATGTGGTGCAAGAGGCGGTGCAAAAGGTGGTGCAAAAGTGAATCAGCGCGTGTCCGTCTCGCCGCCCGTCACCGCGATGACCTCGCCCACGGTGAAGCTGGAGTCGGCGTCCGAGGCCAGATACACGTAGGCCGGCGCCAGCTCCTCGGGCTGGGCGGGCCGGCCGAGCGGGGTCTCGCTGCCGACCTGGGCGAGACCGTCCTTCGGCATGTGCGGGTCGGCGGTGTTGAGGACCGTCCACACGGGTCCGGGGGCGACGACGTTGGCCCGGACGCCCCGCTTGGCCAGATGTGGCGCGATCGACTTGGTGAAGGTGATCAGCGCCGCCTTGGAGGCCGCGTAGTCGATCATCGTGGTGCTGCCCTTGAGCGCCTCCTCCGTGGCGGTGGCGATGATCGCGTCGCCTCCCTTCAGGTGCGGCAGCGACGCCATCACCAGATGGAAGTAGGCGTAGACGTTCGTCTTGAACGTGCGGTCCCAGTCCTCGGCCGTCAGCTGTTCGAGCTCCAGCTTGCTGTTCAGATAGGCGGCGTTGTTGACCAGGATGTTCAGCTTGCCGAATTCGGCCACGGTGCGCGCGACGGCATCACGGCAGAAATCCGGGTCGCGCACGTCCCCGGGCAGCAGCAGGCAGGTGCGCCCCGCCTTCTCGACGGCCTGCCGGGTCTCCTCCGCGTCCCGCTGCTCCTCGGGCAGATGCACGATGGCCACATCGGCACCTTCGCGCGCGTAGAGCACGGCGACCGCCCTGCCGATCCCTGAGTCGCCGCCCGTGATCAGCGCGGCCTTGTCCAGCAGCTTGTCGGCGGCCTTGTACTTCGGTGCCTCGTAGCGGGGCCGGGGCGACATGTCGGCCTCGGTGCCGGGGGGCGGATCGTGCTTATCCCCGGGGAACGGAGGCCTCGGCTCCGACGTCACCTGTGGTGTGTCGTCCGGGGCGCCGGTACCGGTGCGGGAGTCGTCGTGCTGGCCTTGTCGCATGGGAAGAGGCCTCCTGCGGAACCTGCGGAAGTCGGGCGTGGACGGACGGCGGCGTGCCGCGGGACCGTCCAAGATCGTGACTTGCCTCGGGTTCCCCCTTGCACGTGCGGACAAACAGGAGAAAACGGCGTACGGAGGGTCAGCGGCCGCTCACTCGACCCGCTGCCCCTTCCCCAGCCCGATCACCCCGCCCTTCGACACCGTGTACAGCTCCTCGTCCCGGTCCGGATTGACCCCGATGGTCGCGCCCGGCGGTACGTCGACGTTCTTGTCGAGGACCGCGCCGCGCACCACCGCGCCCCGCCCCACCCGTACGTTGTCGTGCAGCACCGAGCCCTGCACGACCGCGCCCTCCTCGATGGTCACGCCGGGCGAGAGGACGGAGCGGGTGACCTGGCCGCGGATGACGCAGCCGGAACTGACGATCGACTCGCCCGCGATGCCGCCCGCGCAGAACTTGGCGGGCGGCAGGCCGCCCGGGTGGGTGTAGATCGGCCAGCGCCGGTTGTCCAGGTTGAAGACGGGGTGGTCGGAGATCAGATCCATGTGGGCCTCGTAGTACGAGTCCAAAGTGCCGACATCACGCCAGTAGCCGTGGTCGCGCGGGGTCTCGCCGGGTACGTGGTTGCCGTCGAAGTCGTACACCTGCGCGAGGCCCTGCTCGGTGAGCATGGGCAGGATGGAGCCGCCCATGTCGTGCGCCGACTCTTCGTCCTCGGCGTCCTGCTGGAGGGTGTCGACGAGGGTCTTCGTGGTGAAGATGTAGTTGCCCATCGAGGCGAAGACCTGGTTCGGGGCGTCCGGCAATCCCGGCGGATCGGCGGGCTTCTCCAGGAAGCTCTCGACGCGCGTCCCGTCGCGGGCCGGCGTGATGACGCCGAAGGAGGGCGCCTCGGCGCGCGGCACCCTGATCCCGGCGACGGTCACCGCGGCGCCGTTGTCGATGTGCTGCTGGAGCATCTGCCGCGGGTCCATGCGGTAGACGTGGTCGGCGCCGAACACCGCTATGTAGTCGGGCTGTTCGTCATGGACGAGGTTGAGCGACTGGAGGATCGCGTCGGCGCTCCCCAAGTACCAGTGCGGGCCGAGGCGTTGCTGTGCGGGCACGGGCGTGACGTAGTTGCCGAGCAGACTCGACATGCGCCAGGTCGTCGTCACATGCCGGTCCAGGGAGTGCGACTTGTACTGCGTCAGGACGCAGACGCGCAGGATGTCGGCGTTGACGAGGTTGGAGAGGACGAAGTCCACGAGGCGGTACGTCCCGCCGAACGTGACCGCTGGTTTGGCCCGGTCGGCGGTGAGCGGCATCAGCCGCTTGCCCTCCCCGCCGGCGAGCACGATTCCGAGTACCGAAGGTCCACCGCGCATTCCGGCCTCCTACTTGTCGGCCTCATGGGCCTTGTCGGCTATCTGTCGGCGTGCAGGGTCTCCTCGTACACCTCGACCGTGCGCCGGGCGACCGCGTCCCAGCCGAACTCCTCCAGGGCGCGCCGGCGTCCGGCCTCGCCCATCGCCGCGGCCCGCCCGGGATCGGTGGCCAGCTCGTTCAGGAGCTGCCCGAGGTCACGTTCGAAGCCTTCCGGATCCTTCACCTCGTACGGGACGAGCAGCCCTGTCGCGTCGTCCCGTACCACCTCGGGGATGCCGCCGACCCGCGAGGCGACGACGGCCGTGCCGCACGCCATCGCCTCCAGATTGACGATGCCCAGCGGCTCGTACACCGAAGGGCAGACGAACACCGTGGCGTGGGTGAGGAGTTGGACGACCTGCGGACGCGGCAGCATCTCGGGGATCCACCGGACGCCCGCGCGGGCGCGGCTCAACTCCTCGAAGAGCACGCGGAACTCGGCGTCGATCTCCACGGTGTCGGGGGCTCCGGCACACAGGACCAGCTGGACGCCCTCGCCCAACTCCCTTGCCGCGCGCAGCAGATGAGGCACGCCCTTCTGCCTGGTGATGCGCCCGACGAAGAGGACATAGGGGCGCGCGGGGTCGATGCCGAGCCGCTCCAGGACGTCCGTCCGCGGGTCGGGGCGGTACAGCCCGGTGTCGATGCCGTTGTGCACGACGTGGACCTTCGCCGGATCGACGGCGGGGTAGCAGGCGAGGATGTCCTCGCGCATGGCGTGGGACACCGCGATCACCGCGTCGGCGGACTCGGCGGCGGTGCGCTCGGCCCAGCCCGACAGGGTGTACCCGCCGCCCAGTTGCTCGGCCTTCCAGGGGCGCAGGGGCTCCAGGGAGTGCGAGGTCATCACGTGCGGGACGCCGTGCAGGAGCTTGCCGACGTGGCCCGCGAGGTTGGCGTACCAGGTGTGGGAGTGGACCAGTTCGCGCCCCGCGAGCGCGGCGGCCATCGCCAGGTCCACGGAGAAGGTGCGCAGCGCGTCGTTGGCGCCGTCGAGCGCGGGCCAGGGCCGGTGCCGCACAGGACCGTAAGCCGCGCCCTCGCCCTCGCTCCCGCCCTCGCCCTCGCCCCAGCAGTGCACGTCGAGGTCGACGAGGGGACGCAACTCCCTTGCCAGGAACTCGACATGGACGCCCGCGCCGCCGTAGACATCGGGCGGGTACTCCCGGGTGAGCAGTCCCACTTTCACGTAGAACCCTCCGTCGTCCGCCTGAGGTCGGCCGCGCCCCCTCATGGTCACCCAGAGGTGGCCCCGGGGGAAGACCGCTGCGGCGGCCGTTCGAAGCAGCAGTCGCCGCATACGCCACCGCCGGGGCACCGGTAGTAGAGACAGCAGCTGCGACGCCGGAAGGCGGTGCCGGCCAGGGTGCCGGTGCCGCGCAGGTCCGGGTGGTCGAAGAGCGCGGCGGCCAGGCCGAGGGCCCGCTCCCCCACTCCCTCGCGCCCCTCCCGTACCGCCCAGCCGTGCAGTTCGCGCGCGGCGCCCGCGAGCGCGGAGCCCGCGTTGCCCCACAGCAGCCCGGCGGAGATCCGGTAGCGGGCGCGCAACGCGTCGGCGAGCGGCGCGAGATGGCCGTGCTGTACGAGGTTCCGTACGGTCTCGGCGTCGACTGTGGCCGTGGCTGCGGTCTCGGCGTCAGCGTCGGCGGGCAGGGCGCGTACGTCGCTGAGCCACAGGTCGTCGGGCGAGATCCCGTCGGCGTCCCAGTGCAGGAGGGCGGGGTCGAGGTCGGGCACCGCGCCGTACAGCGCCGCGGAGCCGAGCGCGACGGACCAGAGCCGTGCGGCGAGCCCCAGCTGCGCCACGGACACCGCGATGCGCTCCTCGGGGGCGCCCAGTCGCCGCGCGACCTTCTGGACGCGGAACGCCAGCGGGTCGGCGGCGGCCGGTGGCCCGTACACGTCGGCGAGGGGGCGGGCGGCGCCGCCCGGCGCGGGGCCCGCGCGGAGGGCGAAGAAGCCGCCCACGGATCCGAGTTCTGCCAGGTCGATGCGGTTGGTCACCACAGCAGTACAGCAAGCGACACGCCGCCCGCACGCCCCGGGGTGCCTCCGTGGCGTCCCTCCGGGGTGTCCACCTCTGCCCGTAGGGGGTAACCCGCCCTGGGGAGGACACCGCCAGGGGCGTACTCCATCGGTAGTAGGACCGATTGCCTGCTCAGGTACGACGACGTGAGGCGATTTGCGGGGCATCGTTGTAACCATGGAAGCCGACCGTTCGCCTCGCCGGGACCACCGGACGCACCGCATGCCGCGGAGCACCTCATGAGTGCCCTCGCGCTGTCCGTGCTGCTCTCCCTCGTCTCCGCCGTGGCGTATGCCGGCGGGGCGATCCTGCAGGAGCGCGTGGCGGCGACCACGCCGGAGCAGCGGTACGCGCCGCTGCGCCGCGGCACCTGGTGGACGGCGATCGCCCTGAACGGCCTGGGCGCGCTCCTGCACGTCGTGGCGCTCGCCTACGGCCCGCTCAGCCTGGTCCAGCCGCTGGGCGCCCTGACCATCGTCTTCGCCCTGCCGATGGCGGCCGCGTTCGTGCGCCGCCGGGCCGGGGCCACCGCGTGGCGCGGCGCGATCATGGCGACGGTGGGGCTCGCCGGGCTCCTCTCGCTCACCTCGGCGTCGGGCTCGCACTCCCTGGACGACGCCGAACGCCTCATGCTGGCCCTGGTCACGGGCGGCGGCGTCCTCGCCCTGACGGTGGTGGCGCACGCGGTGCACCGGCACCCCGTGGTGCGCAGCGTGCTTCTGGCCTGCGCGGCCGGTGCGGCCTTCGGCATCGCCTCGGTCTTCACCAAGACGGTGGCGGTGGACTGGGAGCGGGACGTCGCGCTCGTCCGGCAGCTCCCGAGCCTCGGGGTGATCGCCGTGCTCGCGGCGGTCGGCGTGCTGCTCTCGCAGGCCTCGTACCGGGGCGCGGGCCTCGCGGCACCGCTGTCGACGGTGACCGTCGTGAACCCGGTGGTCGCGGCGGCGGTCGGCCTGACCCTCTTCGAAGAAACCTTCCGCTACGGCACCACGGGCACCGCCCTGGCGCTGGGCTGCGGCGTCGTCGCCGCGGGTGGCCTGATCCTGCTGACCACGGAGCGGATCGCGCGGGAGACGTCGACTGTGCCGGAGGCGGAGCCGACCGTTCCCGGGGCCGAGTCGACCGTTCCGGGGGCGGAGCCGACCGTTCCGGAGGCCGAGCGGCTTTCCGCGCCGCGGGAGACGGCGCCCGAACCTGTGCCCGCCCCGGCCGAGCCGCGCTTCGCCACGGCCCCCGAGACGCTCCCGGCCGTGCCGTCCCAGCCCGCCTCGGCGGCGCAGGCGCACCGCCGGGTCCAGCACCGGCACCTGAGGCGCCGCGAACGCATCAGCTCCTGAGAGGCACCCTCCTGGAGCTGCCGCTTCCGGTCCGCGGCCTCAGATCCGCACCCCGCGGGCCCGCAGATAGGCGAGCGGATCGATGTCGGACCCGAAGCCGGGCCCCGTCCGCACCTCGAAGTGCAGATGCGGGCCGGTGCTGTTGCCGGTGGACCCGGACCGGGCGATGCGCTGACCCGCGCCGACCTTCTGCCCGGCCTTCACGGAGAGCGCCGACAGATGCCCGTACTGGCTGTACTTGCCGTCGGCGTGCCGTATGACCACCTGGTAGCCGTAGCTGCCGCCCCAGCCGGCGGCGACGACCTGCCCGGCGGCGACGGCCCTCACGGACGTCCCGGTGGGCACGGCGAAGTCGACGCCGGTGTGGTAGCCCTTCGACCAGGAGCCGCCGGCCGCGCGGTAGGGCGTGCTCGGCGACGCGGCGACGGGCGCGAAGGCGGCGGACGACGTGGCGGGCCTGGCCTTCTCGGTGCGCGGCGAGGAGGACCGCGGCTTCTCCCGCTTCTTCTCGGCAGCTTTCTTCTCGGCAGCTTTCTTCTCGGCGGCTTTCCGCTCGGCGGCTTTCCGCTCGGCGGCTTTCCGCTCGGCGGCTTTCCGCTCGGCGGCTTTCCGCTCGGCCGCCTTGTTCTCGGCTGCCTTCTTCTCGGCTGCGTTGGCGGGCCGCTCGGCCTTGTCCGCCCCCTGGGGCGCCTGGGGCGCACGCTTGCCCTGGCCGTGTACGGAGAGCCGCTGCCCCGGCGTGATCAGGTCGGGGTCCCCGCCGATGACGCGCCGGTTGCTGTCGTACAACTGCCGCCAGCCGCCCCGGACTCGGCGCTCGTCGGCGATCCCGGAGAGCGTGTCGCCGCGTACCACGGTGTACATCTCGGCGGTGCCGGCGGTGGACTGCGGGGTCACCTCCGGCTTGACGTCCTTGACATCGCGCTTGGCCGGCTTCGGCTTGCCCGGGGCGCGGGCCGGAGCGACGTCGGGCGAACCGCCGCCCTTGGTGAGACCCGCCTTGGCGGAGCACACCGGCCAGGCGCCGGGCCCCTGCGCGTCGAGGACCTTCTCGGCCACGGCGATCTGCTGGTCCTTGGAGGCACGGTCGGCGCGCGGCGCGTAGACCGTGCCACCGTACGCCTCCCAGGTGGACTGTTTGAACTGGAGGCCGCCGTAGTAGCCGTTGCCGGTGTTGACGCTCCAGTTGTTGCCGGACTCGCAGGCCGCCACCTTGTTCCAGGTGTCGACGTCGGCGGCACCGGCGGTGCCCGCGACGGTCAGCGGCAGCGCCATGCCCGCACCGCCCGCGGTGACGGTGAGCGAGGCGCGGTTGATGCGGTTCGGCTGATACCGGCGATGCCGACCCCGTACGGCCATTGGGAGCCCCCTCGGACACACGTCATCACGGATTGCACACAGCGGACACACGACAAGCCCGCAAGCTAGCCGGTCGGACCAATCCATGACAAGGGCCGCGCGCCGAGAGGGCGTTGACCCATCAGCCCCTCAAATACCCCTCAAGCCACCGCAGTTGCACTCCTTGCTGGTAGGGGCCACCGCCCTCGTGATCGTTGAAGCGGTACACCTCCATCGAACGCTCGCTCCCCGCGTAGGCGTTGTGGGCGGCGAACACCGTCGAGGGCGGACACGTCTGGTCCTCAAGGGCGGCCGAGAAGAGGACGGGCGCCCGCCCCCGGGCGGCGAAATGCACGCAGTCGAAGTACGAGAGCGTCCGAAAAACGCACTCCTGCCCACCCCGACGCGCCTTCAAATACAGGCCGATCTCCTTGTAGGGCGGCCGGTCGGTGAGTGTCACGGCACGCGGAAAATCGCACAGGAACGGCACGTCGGAAGCGACGGCTGCCAGATCCGGCACGAGACCGCCGACCGCGAGGGCGAGGCCGCCGCCCTGGCTGACGCCGAGCGCGGCGACCCGCGAGGCGTCCACGAGCGGGTGGGCGCGGGCCGCCTCGACGGCGCGCACCGCGTCCACGTACAGCCGCCGGTAGTAGTACTCGTGCGGGTCCTCGATGCCGCGCGTCATGAACCCGGGGTACGCGGGCCCGCTGCCCACCGGGTCCGGGGTGTCGCCCTGCGCCCACCCCCCGCTGCCCTGCCCCCGGGTGTCCATGACGAAGTGCGCGTACCCGGCCGCCGCCCACAGCAGGTGCATGTGCGGCAGCCCGCGTCCGCCGCCGTATCCGATGTACTCGACGACGGCGGGCAGCGGCTCCTCGGCCCCGGCAGGCAGAACCAGCCACCCCTTGACGGAGTGCCCACCGAACCCGGCGTACGTGACATCAAAAACCCGTACGCCCTTCAAGGGCAGCTCCACCGCCTCGTACCGCACGCCCAAGTCGTACTGCCGAGCCTCCAGCAGCGTCTTCTCCCAGAAGGCGTCGAAGTCGTCGGGCTCGGGCAACTCGGGCCGGTATTGGCGCAGTTCATCGAGGGGCAGGTCGAACTGGGGCACGGGCGGCTCCTCCTTCAGACACGGTGCAGGAGACTCACGCTATGCCAGCCGCACCGCGTCCGACAGGATCGTTTTCCCGCCCGCGAGGGGGCAGGGCGCGTCGCCCCCACCCCCACACGCCAAGCACCGGACACCAACGTCAGGACATTGGCCCCGGCTGCGGCTCGGGCACCGGGTCGGGCCCCGGTGGCTTAGGGATCGGAGAGGGCGACGGCTCCGGCGGCAGCGGCTCGGGCCGCGGCACGGGGTCCGGGTCCGGGAAGGGCCTCTCCGGCTCCGGGAGCGGTCCCGGCGGTGCGGGATCAGGGTACGGATGGGTCATTACGATCCTCCAGCCAGTGGTTCGTCGGCTTCTCCCCCGCCTACCCGACACCCCCGCACCCAAGCCTGACACCATTCCGCGGGCGACGCCCCCGACGACGAGGCCCGCACCCGCCAGGAACCGCGGGCGAACGGGTGACGGCCGACAGCCCGCGGCCGCGAGACGACCGCAGGGGACGTGGCGGTATGTCCGCCCGGAGCACAGTGGTGCAGCGCCGGGCGCCGAAGCGGATGGGCGACGACACCAAGATGGCGAGGACGGACATACCGCCGCGGCCCCGCCCACACGAACCCGAAGGCGCCCCACGGCAGAGACCCACGCACCCCGCCAGACCATCAGCCCCCCACGACAGAGAGCCGACGCACCCTCTACGCCACCACAGCCGCCCCAAGCTTGGCCGCAGCCGCCGCAAGCCCCACCCGAGGACTGGAGAACACCGGCACCGAACCCCCGGCAACCAGCCCCTGCGCCCCCGCCATGGACGCCTGCGCCAGCACGACCGCGTCAGCGCCCCGCACCTCACGAACCGCCCGCGCCACGAGCGCGACGGACCCCGCCGAGTCCCCCGCCTCGAACCGCTCCCACGCCCCGCCCACCAAGACGGACCGCACCGCGACCTCACGCCCGGCCCGGCGCGCCTCTTCCTCGATCAGCGCCACGGTCGGCTCCAGGGTGGACTCCACCGTGGCCAGTACGACGACACGCGCCCCGGCGGCGACGGCCGCGGCCGCCATGGGCCGGTCGACCCGCAGCACAGGAACGCCCAGCTCCGGCCCCAGGGCCTCGGCGACACCACCGATGCTGGAACAGGTGCACAACACGGCTCCCACCCCACCCCCGGCGACCGCCCCGCCCCCGGCAACCCGCAGCAAGGCGTCCCGCACATCCGAAGCAACAGCCTCCGCCCCTTCGGACCGCGCCCGCGCCCGCGCCAGCAGCGACTCCACCACGTGATGCCGCAGCTCAAGCCCCGGATGGCGCGCGTCCCGCAGCCCGTCGAAGACCGGCACATGAACGGACGACGTATGCAGCAGCCCCAGTGTCTGGGCGCTCATCGGCTCTCCTCGCAGTTGATCCCGCCCCGCCCCGAGGACGACGAGCGGCCTCAGACGCTCAAGGGACTCCGCATCGTCTCCGGGTCCCCCGGCACGGCCTCGGCCGGATCGTCACCGAGGGCCACCACACGATTGGCCTCGTCCACATGCACGACCCGGGGCCGCAGCGCCCGCGCCTCGGCGTCCTCGACCTGGGCGTAGCTGATGATGATCACTTTATCGCCGGGGTGGACGAGGTGTGCGGCCGCGCCATTGATGCCGATGACACCGCTCCCCCGCTCGCCTTCGATCGTGTAGGTCTCCAGGCGAGCACCGTTGGTGATGTCAACGATGTGGACGAGCTCGCCGGGCAGCAGATCGGCGGCGTCGAGAAGATTCGCGTCGATGGTGACGGACCCCACGTAATGCAGGTCGGCCTGGGTCACCGTGGCACGATGGATCTTGGACTTGAACATAGTACGCAACATTGGGGCACTCCCAAAACTAGGCTCCCTGCCTGCTTTTTTGCAGGTCAAGGGCTATTTCGACACCCTACAACGAGTCGCACGTTCGGGCAGCTTTCCCCAGGTTTTTCAGGACTCATGCTGACCACTTGCCGACTTTTCTGACGTGTCGTCAGGCAATTGGAGGAGGGTTCCGCACGCTTCCATCCCGCACCGCGACGATGGCACAAGCCTACGGGGTCAGCCGGCCCAGGCCCCTACTATTCGCCTGGAAAGTGGCTTCCCATGGTTCATCGAGGAATCTGAGCGCCGAAGCGGCGCGGCAATACAGCAGCGGGCCGCCGGTTAGCGAAACCGGCGATTCTCATGACCATGGCTATAGCTCGTCCGGTGACTCTTGGCGGTGGCACAGGGCGATGTCAAAGACACGTGGAATTCGACCAGAGCGATGCGCGAGCCGATGCCGCGATCACGCTCAGGCCAGCCTCGAGGAGCCATCTTGTCCGTGGAGCCGCACTCACACCCCGAGACCCGCGCCGACATCAACTCGTCGCGCAGGCGCTGTAGCGTCGAGCCCGTCCTCCAGGACACTTCTGAGGTCGCTGCGATGCTCAGCATGTCCACTAGCTGGGTCTATAGGGAGGCATCGAAACTGGGCTCGAAGGGTTACAAGCTCGGCCGAGGGAGGAACGCCGAGGTCCTGTACAAGAGGGCCGAGATCTTCAAATGGTTGGAGCAGCAGAAGATCCATTAATCGCCGCTCCTGCCCCCGTGAGCCGGGCCAGGACTTCCGCCCGCTTCGCCTCTCCTCCACTTCCATGATCGGCGTCTCCGGCGCGTCCCGAAACCCTCCGGGACACCCACCCCGTTCCGAACGAGTGAACGCGGGCTTATCCGCGTCCAGGCTTGCCCGTCACGTCCACGCTGATCACGGCGGTGGCGCCACAAGCCCCGCGCGGTCCTGGAATCAGGGTGCCGCCTTCCGGCCGCCCACCAAGGAAGAGGTCGTCGTCGAGAAGGGCGGCATGATCACCGTGCCGTTGGCGGACACCAGCCTGGCAGCGGTGCTCAGCTGGTGCTGCAGAATCCAACCGGACGGACTCACCAGCCCGTACACCTCGCTGGGCTGGTCGGGATGCCGCGCCCGGGTATTGCGCCGGGCGGGGCGGAGGTCCACCACTGTATGAGCGGCTCTGTCCACCACTGTACGACCGGCTCGCTCGTCGCTGAATCCGGCCGCCGCTCCTCACTGCGTGGAGAGTGGTAGGACCTGTCCATCCGCGAACGCCGCAAGCTGGGCACGGTAGCCGTCGCCGTCGCGCGGTCAGATGGTGCCGGCCGTGCGGGGGCCGGGTATGCGTGCCTTCGCGAGCAGCGCGCGGCAGTGGTCCCGCAGTAGGTCGGAGTGGACCGCGCCGAGCGAGACGTCCTGGACGACCTGGCGCAGCTCCCCGACCGGGGAGCCGGCCAGCACTTGGAGCACTTCGAACTTGTTACGCATCGGCGCCTTGGGATCGGACACGAAGTCCCGGGCGGCGGCTGCCGCCGGTGCGTGCTGCAGCTGGGCCAGGGTGATCAGCACCTTGGTCTGGAGGTAGCGGTTGGGTTCCCTGGCCAGCCGTCCGAGCAGGTCCAGCACGTCCTCGCCGCCCAGGTGCTGCAACACCTGGACCGCACCGACGCGGACCATCGGCGACGTGTGCCGGGCGGCGGCGATCGCTCGGTGAGCGGCACTTGTCTCCGGCAGCAGGTGGCCGCGGGTCAGCGCCAGCGCGCGGATCCGGATCGCCGTCTCCTGGCGGGTGTCGGCCGCCACGTCGGGCAGCACCTGCCTGGCCCGCTCCGGGTGCGCTCGGCACAGCACCTCCAGTGCTCGGACGCGCGAATCCGCGTCGACTGACGCGTCCGTAAACAGCACCTCCAGAGCCCGGCGCCCGTCCTCCGGGGCGATCTTGCCCAGCGCGCCGGCAGCGCGGATCCGCACCGCCGGACCGAACGCCGACCGGGTGAGCCGCTCAAGGCAGCAACGTGCCCGGCCGTCGCCGAGGTCCGCCAGGAGCGTGCCGGCCCGCACCCGCATCTCTTCCAGCAGCTCCGGGTTGTCCAGCACAGACAGCAGGGCGTCGGCGGCCTTGCGCGTGCGGAACCGGTCGAGGCGCTCGGCGGCCTGTATCTGCGACGCCCGGGGCGCCGAAGGGTGCAGCGCGATGACGGTGAGCGGGTACAACGCCCGCGAGTCCCCTACGCCGTCCAGCGCCTCGGCGGCCTGCAAGCGCAGACCGGTCCCAGCCTCGAAGTCCTCGGCCAGAGCGCACAGGACGTCCTGGCCGCGCGGATCGGAGAGGGAGAGCAGCGCCCGGCCTGCCTGGAGCCGCTCCGGTCCGGTCAGCCGCTCCGTCGCCGCGATCGCGGCCAGCGCGTCGGCCGCTCTGGGGTCGCCATGCCGGGCCAGCGCCTCGGCCGCCCGCAGGGTCAGCGCCGGCTCGTCGGACGGCCCGGTCAGCAGGTAGGCCAGGGTGTCCACGACGCGGGGGTCCCGGATCCGAGAGAGTCCTTCGGCGGCCGACAACCGCAGGAGGCGGTCCTCCGAAGGGTCCTGGGCAATCTGGGCCAGGCACTCGACGGAGTCCTTTCCGCCCAACCATTCCAGCGCCTCCAGCGCCCGGCTTCGGGAGGACACCGGGCGCTCCCGGTCCCCGGCGGCCTCGCGCAGGTACCCGAAGGCGACGTGCAGGTGGAGTCGGGAGAGCGCTTCCACCGCAGCAGACCGGACATGGGGCAGGGTCGGACCGTCGACGGCGATACCGAGCAGGATGGCGACGGCGCTGTCGGGCGCGGTCCGGTCCAGGGACTCCGCAGCGCGCAGCCGGTCCACCCACCAGATCTCGGAGGACTGGGCGAGGTCCACCAGCGCCCGCGCGCCTCGCTCATCACCGAGCCGGCCCAGGATCTCGGCGGCCATGATCCTGCGCCCCGCGTCTGCTTCCTGGTCGCCGGCGACGGAGACCGGCAGCTCATGGGCGTCTGCGGCGCCGAGGTCCGCGAGCATCTCCGCGGCGTGCAGCCGGGAGCCCAGGTCGTGCGTGGGGAGCGCCGCGAACGCGGATATCTCCTTGGCGCCCCGGGCGTCCCCGAGGTCCACCAGCGCCCGGGCGGCCCGCAGCCGGTCGAACGGGTCACGCCGCTCGTCGCGAACCACCGCGAACAATTCCCGCCTGGCCGCCCGCGACACCCGCCGGGGAAGGGCTGCGCCCTCGCTGCTCAGCCGGGCGACGTACTGGGCTCCGTGCAGTTCCCTGGCCCAGCGCGCGAGCAGCCGTGCGAACCCCGGACGGCCGGACCAAGAGGAGACGAGGAAGTCGACGTAGGGACTTTCGACGGCGGCCAGCGGGGCCATCCGGCGTCTGCGCGGCCAGCCTCCGACGATCGAGCGGTAGGCCGTCCGGTTCCGCTCGGGGTCCCCGACCGTGGCCTGCGCCGCGAGGTGTTCGAGCAGCGTCTGATGGATGAACTCCAGACCGCTGCCCCGCCGGACGACCAGCCCGCCGCGCAGCAGTACCTCCTCGCACAGCGCGCTCCACCGCTCGGGACGGAGCGAGGCGGGACGCAGGTGGCCCGTCCACCGTTCAATCAACTGCCGTTCGGGGGTGATGTCTCCGCGGTACTTGGCCAGCGCCAGCTCCCTGAGGACGTGATCCGTCAGGACGCCGAGTCCTTCCGCCGCGCGGGTCCCCTCGGCGCCATGGCGGTCCAGAACGGCGTGCGCCTGCTCCAGCACGTTGGCCCCCTCGCCGTACTGCTTGGCGCGGAGCAGGTCCATGAACCGCGTGTACAGCGCCCAGCGGCCCCGGGGCAGTGGCTCCTGACCGGAGTCGGCGTGCAACTGGCAGAGCATGGTCGCCATCAGCGGCACCGTCGCCAGGTGCCGCACGCTGGGGACGCTGATGTGATCCAGGAAGGCCGTGGTCCTCACCTCTGGCTCCGGCAGGCCCAGGGCAGTGAACCAAGCGCGGGCGAACCCAGGTAGCTGCTGGAGGTCGAAGGGCAGCAACGAGCAGCAGCGGACCTGAGGTTCCGGTATGTCCCGGACGTCGAGGGTGGGCCTGGTCGCCAGGACGAACCGGAACTGGTGCGCGTACGCGTCCTGTTGCCGGATCGAGGCGAGCTTGCCCAGGACGCGCTGCCGCCCCTCCGGGCTCATTACCTCGTCCAAGCCGTCCACCAGCAGCAGCCAGCGCACGCCCGGCGCCGGTGGAGCGGTGAAGAGGTCCTCGCGGATAGGCCTGACCAGCCCGGCGCCGCTCAGCTCCCGGGAGACGGTGTCGTGCAGGAGGCTCGCGAAGGGCCGGTCACCGACCAGGTCCGCAGCCCTGACCAGGACGGGAACCGAGTGGTAGAAGTGCTCCTCGGTCCACCTGCGGGCGACGGTGGTGATCCAGGAACGCAGCAGACTGGACTTCCCGAAGCCCGGTCCGCCGAAGATGATCACGTCGTCGGGATAGTCCAGGAGCCCGTCGGCGGGGGTCCGCGCCTCGTCGTCCGGCACCGGGTCGAGGCCCCGGTACGCCGTCGCATGCTGGTGGACGTAGACCGTGGACAGCGGCGGCGGCACCGTGCCGGGGACCACACCAGGGTACGGATGCTCCCGGGCGGCCCGCGCGGAGATGTCCAGGAACTCGCGCAGCCGCGGTCCGAGGAAGGGCCAGCCGCCCGCCTCGATCTGCGCGTCCGACAGCGTGCCCAGCCAGTTCCGGCAGTCGGTGCTCCACCGGCTGTTGCACCAGATGGGATCGAGCCGGGCGGTCAGCTCACGCGCCCCGACCATGTGCGAACTGCCGGTCCGGTCCGCAGTGGTGAGCATGCCGGCCACGCACCCCGTCCGGCGGTTGAGCACGGGGCTGCCGCTGAACCCGGCGGTCACCACCGCGCCGCGCAACCGGTGCAGGCTGTTCGGCCGCTCGAAGGCACGGGCGGACGTGCCCTCGTAGGTGAAGGTCGCCGACTGCCCGGCGCGGAACATGCCCGACGGGTGCCCATGGGTCCACAGCTCGTCCCCGACCGCCAGCCGGTCCGACAGCGGCAGGGCGGCAGGGCCCTCCCGCCGGTCGGCATCGGTGACCTGGAGGAAGGCCAAGTCGAGCCCGTCCCCCGGTGTCAGGAAGTACCGCTCCGGACGTGCCTGGAGTTCCAGGACCAGCGAGCGCGAGGCGATGCGGCCCACGATCCTGCGCGGCAGCTCCGCCGCCGAGGCGGCCACCACGTGGGCGCACGTGGCCACCACGCCGGGCGCCACGAAGAAGCCAGTACCCACGGCGAGCGGTTCGCTGTCGGGCGAGGGCACTTCGAGCGCGACGACGGAGTCCAGCAGCGCCGATTCCTGCCTCCCCGGGGGATGGCCCGTCACGCCGAGGTGCTGTCCCATTCGAGCGTGACCTTGAACGCCGACTTGGCGCTCGCCTTGCCGATGGCGGCCACCAGAGAGCCCGACTCCAGGGCGATGTCGCAGCCGAACTCCAGCGTCACTTTGCTCGCCGTGCTCTGCCGGGCCTGCTCACCCACGGCCCGCGCCACCGCGTTCAGCCCGGATATGACCTGGCCGAGGTCAGGGCGACGGGCACCGATGTCGGTCTCCTCGCCATCCGCCGCGGCCTCGGCGGAGCCCACGAACACCTGGATTCGCACCCCGTCCTGTGTGACCGGGACCATCACAGTCTCTCCCACGGTGCGGTCGTGCTCTGTCATCGTGCATCCCTCCAGGCGTCGGCCCGAATCTCTGTGACCAACCCTAAGCGGGCCGTAACGAGACATCGTGGCACAGCCCACTGACAGCGCGTAGCCACCGGAGCGATGATGGTGGACTTGCCCGCGCCGTTCGGGCCGAGGAACCCGAAGATCTCCCCCTTGGCCACGGACAGATCGACGCCCGCGACGGCCTCTGCGGAGCCTGGGTAGGACTTCGTCAAGCTGCGGGCGCCGGTGCCGTCTCCGCCGAGTGCCGAGGCGCCCGGCCCCTGCCGTGGATGGGGCTGGCCAGGGTCCTTCCCTGTGGTCATCGAAGCTCGGGCGGGGGGACGGTGAGCAGAATGCGGTAGGAGGCGGTGTTGGCGGGTTCGCCGACACGTTTGCCGTCCGTTTCGACCCAGGCGTGGGCGGAGGAGGGCGGGGTGCGGACTCCGCTGCACCAGGTGGGCCAGCTTCCGCGCATGCGGCAGAGCAGGGCCGTGGCCAAAGAGCGTTGCAGGCAGTATGTGCCCGCGCGCTGAGTGCTGGTGCCGGTGATGCCGGACCGGGCGCGGTGGCTGGTCAAAGGTGGCGGGGGCCGCGCGGCGGCGCAGGAAGTGGAGCACGGCGACGATGCGGCGCGGTGGGAGGCGCGCGAGGAAGCAGGCGGCGGCCACCGCGAGGCGGGCGCCCACTCGACGGCTGATCGGTGGGCGGTGGCCGCTCATGTCGAGGACCTGGCTCATGGGGCTTCCCTAAGGTTGTAGGCGGTCCAAGAGGGCCGGGCTGAGCCAGGCGCGGTGCAGTGCGTGCGGGCCGGCCAGCCCCGCGGCCACCAACCGGGAGTCCTCGCTCCAGCGGGCGAGTTGCCGCTGGTGGGATTTGACATTAAGCGAGCGACCGGGTACGAGCCGGCCGCGGTGATGATCTCCATTCCCTTCGCCCTTCGGGATCACCGTGTAGGTGCTCGATAGTGGGTATCGCCGCTTCGTCAGACGTGTTGGTCACACGCAGCCGGTCCCAGTGGTGGCTAGCCGGTGACGTGAAGTACCCGGCCCGCTAGAGCCCGGCTATACGACCGTGGCCGTCGCTTTGCGGTGCCGGACTGAGGAGTGAGCCCGTGGTCGCACTAGTGCAGGAGCAGCGGCTGGAGGTGTTCGTAGACGATTTCACGTTCGCGTTTCAAGAGTCGTGGGATGCTGAACTGCCGGTCGAGTATCCAGACGGCATCAATGTGGATGTGTTCGTGAATACGTTTCCAGGCCGGGTGGATGTAACCAGCGCTGGTCACATTCATACCGCCGAGGTATTGGTCCAGGTGTGGGACGGACCTCCGCCCGCCGAAGATGTCACGGCATGGGATGCGTATGCAGAGGCGGAGATTGAGTCGATGAGCGGTGATGTTGCCGTGTGGACACCAACCATGGGTCGTACCGACGAACTGATCAAACTCGGCAGAAAGGGCTCGTGGCGAGTTCGCGTCCACTGCGTAGGTCGCGCTGAAGTGGCTGCGCTGCGGAACTCAGAGGAGTCTGTCGTCGGTGTCGAGCGCTACCTGGTGCAGTTCTTCCCGGCACACTGACCAAGGCAGGGGCGGCCGGCGCACACCGGCCGCCCCCGATTCGTCACGTTCTGATCTCCATGAGGAAGGCGTCGTCCTCGGTGTCCGCGAGTATCCTGTTCTTGGCGTAGAAGCCCTTGAGCAGATGTCCGGCACTACGGTTGTGCTCTTTAAGAACGGGCTTTGCGGAGAAGTTGAACTTTAGCGCGTCCCCGTCGTAAGCATGCTCGGCGGCACCTTCCAGCGTGGAGCGGAAGGGGTACTCGTCGCACTCCTTCTTGCCGCCCTCCGTGTAATTGGGGCCCCAGTACCTCTTGCATTGGGCGATGGCGGCCTTGCCGTTGTCGTCAACGCGTCCCTTGTCCCTTGTCCGATGCAAGGGGGTATCGCCGGCGGAGTTGGCCAAGTAGCTGGCGGCTTCCCAGCGAGGCGCGAGCATGAACATCTTCGTGCTGGTGGGCGGCTGCGCAGTCCAGGGGGCGTGCCGGGCATGGTGCCGCCGTAGGTGTAGCGAACGCCGGACGGCCAACTCTGGGTGATCTTCGGCTTCACTGTGATCTCGAGGGCGTTGGCAGGGATGTCTCCTGACTTGCCCATCTCACTGAAGTGAAATTTGTAGTTGATCTTCCGGCTGTTCTTGGCGACCGTGCCCACGACGCGCAGATTGAACCAGCTTCGCCCCTTAGGACGGCCGTTCTTGAGCCAGGTCTGGATCCCTTGCGGCATTCGTCCAGCGACATCTTCCGTGATGGCTCGGGGTAAATGGCATCCCCCCAGGGGCCTTCGTCCCGGTCGGCCGGACCGTGCCAGGGTGCTCCTACCCTTCTGGGGCCGCATCTCCATCTGCGGAAGCGCGGCGGACATCCGAGGGGCGCAGCCAATGAGAACCACAGCATGATCACTGTGTCCGAGCCGAGTGCGGTGGAGATGCTCTATGCCGACTGGCTGCGCGAGCGCATCGCCATCCGCGAGCCAACGCCAGCCCCTGGGCCTTCGTCACCTTCCCCGGCCCGATGGGCGATGCCGGCGGCGATGCGCTCAGCCCCCGGCGGATCCATTTTTGGGACTGCTCGCCGACCTTTCCGTCCGGGCCGGGCTGCGCCACCTCCATCCGCACATGCTCCGGCACACTTCTCCCGCAAGTTCTTCACCACCGTCTTCACCCAGCTGCCCGAGCTCCGCCAGGTGCGTGACGCCAAGGCCGAACAGCTCCTACGGCTGGAGGCCGCCTACGGCAGCGTGCTCGCCCCGGGCCCCCTGAGCAGAGCCAACGTCGAGCTCCTGCGCCAAGAGCTCCTCCCGCTCGACGAACTCATCGGCAAGCGCGAGACCGACCTGGGCTCCCTGACCCAGGACGACAGGGCCACCGTGGAGTCGTGGCTGCACAGTCAGGAGCGGTTCCTCACCGTGATTCCGGTCGCCGCTGTCATGCGGGCCGCCAGCACACCGAAGACCCGCGTCATGGTTGGTGCCCGGGGGTAGGAACCCCAGGCTGAGGGCAGCGAGGGAACGCCGGTAGGAGGGGGAAGGAGAAGGCCAAGTTCCTGGCGGCCGGCATGCCAGCCCCTCGTGCGGTCGGCACCAACGGTGGAGCATCTGAAGAAGCAGACTGGAGTCGCTGTGGACAACCAGCCGAGGACGAGGCCGTACCCGTCGGGGGATGCGGTCGGAGGCTTCTACGACCAGATGGGGGCGTTCTTCGCGACGCTGTTCGGGGACAATATCCACTTCGGGATATGGGACGGTGATCAGGACTGGTCCATGCTGGCGGCGCAGACCCGCCTGACCGATCGCTTGATCGACATCCTGCAGCTCCAGGAGGGTGACTATCTGCTGGACGTGGGATGCGGCACCGGGCATCCGGCGCTGCGGCTCGCCGAGCGCACGCAGGCCCGGGTCCTGGGCGTGAGCGTCAGCCCGTCGCAGGTGCAGAGCGCCGTCGGCAACGCCCGGCGGGCCGGGCTGGCGTCACGGCTGGAGTTCGCGCGGGCGGACGCGATGGCCTTGCCGTACGCGGCGGCGACGTTCGATGCCGCGTGGGCGGTCGAAATGCTGTTCCACGTGCCCGACCGCCTGAAAGTACTGCGGGAGATCCACCGCACCGTGAAGCCGGGAGGGCGAGTGGTCCTTACCGACTTCGTTGAACAACAGCCCCTGACGGGCAAGGAGTGGGATCTCCTGTCGCAGGGGTTCGCCTTCTCCTCCCTGCTGCGCCCGGAGGAGTACGGCGATGTGATCTCCAGGTCCGGGTTGGAGGTTCTCAAGGTCCACGATGTCACAGCGGCGACGAGGCCGAACATGCGCTGGATCGAGTCCCGGTACGAGGCGGACAGGAAGCGCCTGGCCGAGCACTACGGGTCGGACTTCGGGGACCAGATGGACCGGCTTCTTCCGGTCGGGATGTCGATCTACACGGAGAAGCTCGGTTACGTGATCGCCGAAGCCCGCCGCCCTATCGACGGGTAGGTGAACTGCTGTTTTCGCGCACCGGCAGGGGCAGCGTCGAGGCGATCGTGCCCGCGCGCTCCGGTGGGTGGTGAGGGGATGGGCTTGTGTGGGCCAGGCGGTGGTGGAGATGCCCCAGGGCGAGAAGGGTGAACGTGTCCGCGAGAGCGGGGACGGCAAAACGGAAGGGGCGCGGCCCGATCGAGTCCGGCACGCTGGCGATGGACCCGTCCGGCCTCTGCCAGGTGAGGAGGAAGGCGGCACCCCGCGCGGCTGGGCCCGATGTGTCGGGGCCGAACAGGGCGGTCAGGGCGGTCAGGGCGTAGGCGGTACTCAGGGCGTCGCTCGGGACCCCGTCCTGCTGACCCCAGCCACCGTCGGCGTTCTGCGTACCCAGGACCAGATCCTGGGCCCGTCTGACGATGCGCGGGGCGCTGGCGGGCGCGCCGGGCAGACGGCCGGCAGCCAGAACGGCACGGAAGACGGTGTGATGGCGGCTGCTGCTCCAGTCCGGCGGGAAGGAGCCGTCCGCGTGCTGCCGGTCCGCCAGGAAGTCCAGGCCCTGCTCGATGATGCTGTTCTGGGCCTGGCCCTGGGTGCTGAGGGCGTTGATGGCGGCTGCCGTCATGCATGCCTCGGACGGTGCGCCGGCCAGGTAGGTGGGAAAGCCTCCGTCCTCGCCCCGCACAGCGCTCAGGGCGTGGATGGCCCGGGACATCGGGGCATGGTGGTTGCCGGGGCTGGCGAGGTGAAGGACTTCGACGGCCACCGAGGTGCAGTCCACGTCCGTGAGGCGGGCGGGTTCGCTGTAGGACCAGGCGCCACCCGGGTGCTGTAAGCGCAGCAGGCGCCGGGTGATGGCGTCGAGTGCGGCCCTGGGGGCGCCGGCGGCGTGCAGCGCGATGCCGGCGGTTGCGGTGACCCACGTGTCCTCGTCGCAGATGAACGGCATCCCCCCGTCGGCCCGCTGGTGCGCCAACACGGTACGTATCCCGTCTTGGACCATGTCCTGATGGCGTGGAGTAAAGGCGAGGGCGTGCAGCACGAACAGGTGGATGAGGAGATTTCCCTCCCACAGGACCCCGGGGTGCTGCGTGGAGAGCAGCAGCTCAAGGTCACGCTCATCCACCAAGTGGGGACGTCCGCCGGTGTGGGCCAGGACGGCCTTGACGGCGATGACCTGGACGCGCGCCCAGCTGTGCAGGCCGTGCAGGCAAAAGGTCTGGGGGGCGGGCAAGTCCGCGCTGGCCGGTGCGCCGAGCAGGAGGAGCACGGCGTTCAGCAGGGCGTGTTTGCGCGGGCCGGTGAAGTTCGGTGCCTGGGACAGGAACGGTCCCAGGTCGAGATGGCCGGCCGGGCCGGGCTGCGGGCCGCCGAGCGCGGCGCGGGCCAGGAACCGGTCCAGCGGCTCGCGGGAATCACACTGCCCGCTCAGGTACGCGGCCAGGCGGCTGCGGGCGGTCGGCTCCAGGCGGGTGCGGTCCAGCAGGGCCAGCAGCAAAGCGGATTCCAACACGCGGCTGCGGCACGGTTCACGAACCGCACCGTCGGCGTCGATCCGGTTCTGGAGATGACAGCTCAGCCGTGCGGTGGCGGCCCGCAGAGCGACAGGGAACGCGGCGGCCGGCCAGCGGGCCAGGCCGTCGGGGAGCGGGGCAAGGCGCATGAGGGTCCGTTCTGCAGGTCAGGTCGGCAGCGGCCGGGCCGGCCGGTTCGGCCCACGATGTCGCAGGCCGCTCGGTTGCTGGGCGGGTGTCTACGCGGCCGGCTCGCCTGGGGGCGTGGTGAATCGGCCGGTGCACGCCAGCCACCGCAGTGTCGCGGCCATGAACGTTTCCACCAGGTCCACATAGCGGCGGAGCTGCGCAGTCTCGACCGGCGCCAGTGCGGTGGTGCCGCGCAGAGCCTTCGCGGTGGCCCGGAAGCCAGTGCGGCGTTCCTCGATCATCGCCGCCACCCGCATCCGGGCAAGGTCCCTGGAACAGCCCCGCTCCCGAGCCAGGATCGTCACCAAGTTGTCCTGGCCGACCGCCTTGTCGTCGGCGTGCGAGGCCAGATCGTTCGCCCAGCCGGCGACATCCGCCACCGCCCCACGCAGATCCGCCAACCGGGCATTTAGCACTGGCGCCTCCACCAAGAGGGCACTTCCGGTGCGTTCCAGCACATCAAGCATCGGCAGCAACGTGATCGTCCGCCGTCGCAGCCGCAGGTACGGCTCCAGCCGGAACCGGGCCCCGGCACAGCGCAGAGCCACCTCCTGCTCCGTGGCATCCAGGAAGTCCACGTAGTCATTGGTGAACCGCTCACGCCACCGGTCGGGCATGTTGGGGGCCGTGCGCTGCCACAGCCCCGCCAGCACCACCGCGTGCGGGGCGGCCGCCGGCACGCTCAGCCGCCCGGCACCAGCCAGAACCTTGCGCAGGGGTGCGGTGAACCGCTGCACCGCACCGCTGGTTGTCCCCAGGCCGGGCCGGTCCACCTGGTCGTCCACCCAGCATATGAACGCCGCCCACTGGGCCGTCAAGGCCAACTCCGCCGCACTGTGTCCAGGCAGAGCACCGTGGGCCAATACCCCCAGTCGCATCCCAGCCAGCCGCCGCTCCTGACGGCCGTCTGCCACCAACCCGGCATCCCGAGCCCACCACAACACCGCCCTGGCCGTGCGAGCGGGTAAGCCTGATAAGGGGTCCGTCATGCTGAATGCCTACCCCCATCGAAACCGCTCTTGATGCGGACATGCCCCGCGCGGATGCTCTCCGCTCGCGCCGAGTACTTGCCTTGGCCGGTACCGGGCGAATGACGTCTCGAAAGCCCACCAGGAGATCAGTCCAGGCAGGGGTGCCGTTAACGAGCGGCGAACCAGGGGGTTCTGAGGTGCCGGGCTGGAGGTTGCGGTGCTTGAGTGGAGAGCGCCGGGCGATGTCCTCGCCCGAGATCTCATGATCCTCGGCGCGGAGCCGGGCGACGGCGGCGTCGATGTACCGGCTTTTTACAGCCAAAGGTGTTGGATCGGGTCACCCCACCTCACCCCCTCTGGCTACGATCAGTGCCCTATCGGGCACTCTCGGTAGAACGCTGGGTTCCGTACGGAGGCATGCATGTCCGCAGCTGTGTCGAATTTCTGGGGCGACCTCGACCCGAACACCCCCGCCTCGTTTCCCGAAGCGCCGAACCCCGACGACTCCTGGTCGCTCCAGGGCGGCAGCGCCTGGATCTACCGCGCCCCGGGCCACCAGGCGATCCGGCGCCCCGTCGTGCTCTCCGACGGCTTCTCCAGCCTGACCAGCTCGTGCAACGAGCTCTACTACGGCCTGGAGGGCGCCGGCACGGACTACAAGTTCATCTCCGCCCTGCACGAGCGCGGCTACGACCTGATCCTGGTTGGCTACGACGACCGCACCAAGTCGATCTTCGACAACGCGAAGACGGCCACCGACGCCATCATGAACACCATCGCCCACCGTGAGGGCAACACACTCCTCACCGTCGGCGGCTTCAGCATGGGCGGCCTGATCACCCGCTACGCGCTGGCCAAGATGGAACACCAGAAGATGGACCACCAGACCGAGCTGTACCTCTCCTACGACACTCCGCACCGCGGGGCCTGGCTGCCGGCCGGCATCCAAAAGCTCATCCCCTTCCTCCTCGGCGACACCCGGCTGCGGGGCCTGGTGAGCAGCCCGGCGGCGAAGCAGATGCTGCGCTGGCATTCGGAGCAGTTGGAGGGTGAGCCGGTCCCGCACAAGGACCGCGTGGACTTCCTCAAAGAGCTTGCCCGGGTGGGAAGCTGGCCGCGCCGCCCCCGCCTGATCGGTGTGGCGAACGGCGACGGCCGGGGCGTCGGCAACGGCATCAAGGCGGGCGAGGTCGCCCTGTCCGCCGAGGGCGCCCTCGCCGGAACCCGCCTCTACACGCAGCCTCCCGGCCGCAACGCACTGGTCGCGGAACTGGTGATGAAGGACCGGGACCCGATCAGCGTCCGCACCGACACCATCCCCGAGATGGATGGCGCCCCCGGCGGCACCCTCCACAACTTCAGCCTGGTCGCAGCCCTGCTGAGTCAGTTCGGCGCACCGGCGACCGCACACCACCCGTCGACCTGCTTCGTGCCGTCCGGCAGCGCTGTCGACCTGGCGGACTTCGACCTGGCGACGCCGGAGGCGGACCCGTTCGCAGACCTGAGCAACCTGCCGGAGGAATACAGCGGGCTGGACGAGTTCCTCTGCGCCTCCACCAGCGGGACGCACACGTCGATGACGCCGGAGCTGGGATCGTGGATCGTCGACCGGCTCCCCCGCTGAGCACTGTCCGCTGTTCCGGGTGTGAGTAGTAGGCGAACAGGAAACCATCGCTTTCTGAACCCCGTACAGCCGTTCATGATCTGGGGCCATGACGACCGCTCAGGGGCCAGCAGACGGCGCGGACGTGTTCGTCGCCGAGCCGCTCGTGCGCACCGAGATCAAAATCGGGTACGCCCGGGTGTCGACCGGCGGGCAGAAGCTGGAGCGGCAGCTCGACGCGCTCAGCGCCGCCGGGTGCCGGAAGATCTTCGCGGACAAGAAGTCCGGCAAGGACGCGCTCCGTCCCGGGCTGAAGGCGTGTCACGCGTTCCTCGACGCGGGCGACACGCTCGTGGTCCCCTCTCTCGACCGCTACGGCCGCAGCCTCCAGGACCTCGTCAGCATGGTCGCCGAACTGCGTAGGCGCGGCATCGGCTTCACCTCGCTGCACGAGAACCTGGACACCACCACCCCCCGGCGGCCGACTCGTATTCCACGTCTTCGCCGCGCTCGGAGAGTGCATCAGCGAACTCACCGTCAAGGGATCATCACCTCTCTGCGTGCGGGCACCTCTCAGGGCCTGCTGAACACTTACATGGCCAGACGGGCCATGGGCGCGGCTGTACTTGGCCATTCGGCCCTCGGGGTCTCCGCCCCCGTCGCTGCCGGTAATACCGGCCTGCCGGCTGAGATGTCCGAAACAGGCCAGTGGATCGCTTTCTTCGCTTCTGTGGCGATGACAGGTCGGCCAGGCGGTGCCAGAGTGTGCGCGCACGGTACGTCGTGGGACTCCGGCCGGACCCCTCCCCGCACCCTGGTGCCCGCTTCCTGTGGCGCCAGGGCCCGAGAGCACGTCTCACTTCAGCATGCCCCTGCCCGTGATTCCGGGGCGGGGCCGGAGAGGGAACGCGATGGGTTCATGGAAGTGGAACGACCAGGAAAGGCCCACCACCACAGTCGGTGTCCGGGCCACGATGGGCGCCGTCACCATGAAGGACGACCCGCAGGCCGTGCAGCGGCCGTACGTCTTCGTGCGTGGCTATGACTCACGTCTGCACGTCAACTGGTGGGACGGCAAGGCGTGGCACTGGAGCGACCAGGGCACGCCGGCGGGGCGCACGGTCATCGAGAAGGTCGGCGCCGTCACCATGCAGAACGACGCCGACGCGCAGCAGCGGCCGTACGTCTTCGTCATCACCGACGACTCGAAGCTGCACGTCAACTGGTGGGACGGCTCCAAGTGGCACTGGAGCGACCAAGGAGCGCCCGCCGGACGTCTGATCCGTGAGGGTGTCGGCGTCATCTCCGCCCGGGACAATCCGAGCGCGGCGCAACGCCCGTACGCCTTCGTCATCACCGACGACTTCCGCCTGTGGATCAACTGGTGGGACGGCTCCAAGTGGCACTGGAGCGACCAGGGCACCCCGCCGAACCGCACCATCTCCCGGCCCATCGGCGTCACCACGATGAAGAACGACCCCAGTGCCTTCACCCGCCCCTACGCCTTCGTCATCACCGACGACTCCAACGTCTGGGTCAACTGGTGGGACGGGTCCAAGTGGCACTGGAGCGACCAAGGCGCACCCGCCGGGCAGCCGGTCAAGAAGGGCGCGGGCGTCATCAGCGCCCAGAACGACCCGGACGCAGCGGAACGGCCCTATGTCTTCGTCCAGGGCTACGACTCGAAGCTGTACGTCAACTGGTGGGACGGCAAGGCGTGGCACTGGAGCGACCAGGGTGCGCCCAGCGGGCGGCTCATCCTCGACTCCGTCGGCGTGGTCACGATGAAGGACGACCCGAACGCCTTCACCCGTCCTTATGCCTTCGTCATCGCCGACGACTCGAAGCTGTACGTCAACTGGTGGGACGGCAAGGCGTGGCACTGGGCCGCCCAGAACACCCCACCCGGACGCGTCATCGAGCGCCCCGGCGAGGCGCTCACCATGCAGGACAATCCGAACGCCGCACAGCGTCCGTACGCGTTCGTCACCACCGATGACTCCGACCTGTGGGTCAATTGGTGGTCGCTGCCCTAAGCAGCCCCATGGGTAGGCCGCCAGGAAAGACCCGGTGGCCTACCCGACAACTGCCACTGCGTCCCGGGCCTGTCAGAGCACAGAGCCCCGCGCCGCTCAAACGGTTGCTCGGCGGCTGCCTCTGGTCTGGACGCTAGCCGTATCCCTGGCGTAGTCGTCACGGGAAGCATGGTCAGAACCAATTACGTGGTTCTGGCCGCGTTCCCGTGATGACTGCGGTCGAAGGAGGATGCGGGCTCTGAGTAGAGCGAATGAGGCTCGACCGTGGCTGAGCGTTTCCTCGGGCCTCATGATCCATGAGGTGATGTCGCGAGGGCTGGGTGTCAGTGCCCGGGCGGGTCTCGCGAGGCCCTTCCTGATGGCCGCCACGTAGCGGTTCACGACGTGATATCCGCCGGTGCAGCCAAGGGCGAGCACCTCGCGATAGAGCGAGCTGCGTTGAACCGGTGCACCCTGCCTGGAAGCGGTGCTGGACGTGTTCGACGAACGGGTCGAGAAGACCGTGCCCGCGGTCTTGCGCCGAGGCGAGAAGCCCTTCAAGGTCCTTGTTCCGGTAGCGCCGGACCGTCTTGCGGTCCAACCGTAGACGGCGGCCGATGCGCGTTGAGCGACAGACCGGTGGCGGCGAGCTCGTTAACCTCCGCGTGGCGTCGTCGGATCCGGTCCAGAAGTGCGCTCTCCCGTGTGACCAACGCCGTGGTGGACTCTGATGCGGCTGGCGGCCGTAAGCACGCGCGGTGCCGACGGCAGGCCTTTTCGACGGCCGTCGAGAGGTTTCTGAGGAGGTGCCAGCGATCTGCCACCTCCAGCGCGGTCGGGGCGGCCTGTCTGATGGCTTTGGTGAATGCCATCAGGCGGTCTCGGCAGATGATTTCGGCGCCGGGGTGCTCCTGAAGCCAGGCGGCGACTGTGTCAGTCTCGCGATCGGGTAGTACGTCGTCCACCGGCCTGGAGGACTCGACGTCGACGAGGACGGTGCCGTAGGTGTGGCCCTTGCGGAACGCGAACTCGTCGATTCCAAGGATGCGTGGGGCCCATGCTGGCCCAGGCGGGGCAATCAACTGTCCCAGAATGGTTGTCCGCCGGCCGTAGAGCCGCAGCCTTGTGCAGAGGCGTGCGCCCGGTCGGCCGCCGAGTTCCACTGCGACCGCCCGCATCGCTGACCGCGCCGCTGTCGAACTGCGACGTCGTGGCTCGGTCAGGCCCTCCACCTGTTCCACAAAAGTCCGACGCCGGCGCCGGTTGTGATCGCAGAAGAACCGACGGACGTGGAGACGGACGATCAGCCGGTGGCCGCCGACGGGCAGCCCGGCTATGTGACGCCAGTACCGGCTGTGGACGCGTCCGGCGGGATGCTGACACTGGGGACATGTTCCTGGCGGCCCGCAGCCGGCCGCGTCGATCACCAAGCCGCTCCTCAGCGCATGTTGCCAGGTGCGACGTGCTGCAACTGGGCGATCAAGAAGCCTGGTGGAATGGGATGGGTATGTCGTGAGCCTTCAGAGCTGCCGAGTAGCGAGCCAGCAGTTCGTCAAGGTTGGAGAGGAGGATGGCCGCAGCCTCGCGGGCTTCACCGACGTCGCCCTGGTCAAATGCCTCAACGATTTCGGCGACGTCTGCGCGGATGATCGACAGGGAATCCCCCTGGATCAGTACGCCCGGAAAATCACGCGGGGGCAGACGGACGACCGCGTCGTTACCCGGATCCGTGAACAGTTCAGCCTCGATGCGTTCCATCTGGTCATCCAACCTCAGACCTACTCTCTTCTGCAGACGTAGCCGTCACGGAAGAGCGGTCAGAACCATCTACCATGCGCACTCACAGTGCGGCGGCTCCGAACGGTTCTGCCCGGCCGGGCGTGGGCGCAATGATCAAGGCACGCAGCGGTCGGATACCGGGCCCGGAGTCGGCACCGTCCTCCGGCGAGTCGCCCTTCTCTCCGAAGGGAGGTACCTGCATCGGGTGCGACTCCGTTCGGATAGCTGGTACCCGTCACGTATTCGTAGTCCGCGGTACTCGCATCCCACGCAGCCAGCACCTGCCCCTGGTCCCCCGCACAGCGCGAGTCAACGACTTCCTCGACGACACCGTCGGTGAAGGGCGTGGGCGACGTCGAGGGCGCGGGCGACTGCATACCACCTTCGCTTCGGCCCACTGTTCTCGCACGCCTGCGTGCGTCACGATGCAGGCATGCGCTGGATACGCCGCAAAAGTCGGCCCTCGCGAACTGCGGACGACTCCAGTCGGGTCGACCCGTTGGGTTCCCGTCAGAAGGCGGCTCTTGAGAAGGCTGGGTGGCACATCGAGAGCGTCTCGTACGGCATGGCCCCCCTACTCGGTGGAGAAGCCCTTCCGGCTGTAGAGATCGTGGCGTTCCGGCAGTTGTCAGATGACATGCATCGACGTCTGCGCCTTGTCGGATGGGCCCGCGGCGGTGACGACCCCCGCGAAGAATTCTGGCAACTGGGTCCGGCATCCAGATCGGTCAGCCCGTACGGCACTACGGCCGTGAAGAGATTCTACTTGTTGGCGCACAGCGACTCCGGGCTGGCTGCCCAAGTAGATATGCACATACGTCTCGCGCGCGATGTGCGGATGGATGTGGACTCGGTCCTGGGGAACCCTGTTGCCACCGTCTCGGTGTTCACCCTCACTGGCGCCTTCCTGGCCGCTATGGCGGCGCGGGCAGCCGAGGACGCTTACCGGGTCTTGTGTCGACTTCTCTCCAGGGCTACGCCGATTACTCGCGAAGGAGCTGCCGCAGGAGGGCCTTGGGCCGTGGTGCACGATGTCGAGCACAACTGTGTAGTTGAGTGCCCGAAGGAAATTCCCGCCGAAGCTGCCATCCGGTTGGCTCAACTGGCGCGTGAGGGGCAACTGTCCCGCACTCACGTCCGCTGGGAACCAGAGAACGGCACCTGGCTGACGGTCGGTTCCCTAAACGGGGCTCCGCCCTCGCTTCCGCCAGAAGAGGGCGCTCCGGCGGAATAGGGACAGTTGTTACCACGCAGTCATCGATGCGTCTGCTCCTCAGAAAAACCCAACTCAGGACCGGCTACTCCCATATCAGCTGCCGGTTCGACCTGTCGGACGCTCTTCCTCACCGAAGAACGGCACATGCATCTTCGAAGAGCAGGTCCCCGCGGGCTCCCCATCCCGCGCTGAATCGGACCCCGTCCCAGGGGTGCTGCGGTCCTCCGGGCGTGAGCCGTAGTCCGAGGTCGCGACGAGCGGTGGCCGGCAGTGGCGTCGTACGAGCAGTGAGCCGAAGGCGGTGTTCATGGTCATAGCGTCCGAGCAGCAGAGAGGTCGGAGCGCGCCGGGTGCCGGTGCTTCCGGCGATGATCGCTTCGGCACCCTCATAGGCACGGACACGGCCGCCCTGCAGGACCACGAGCTCCCTATCAACCACCAGGTCCTCCTCCACCCGGGCGGCAGCAGCCACGAGATCTGGGAAGGCGCCGCTGAGAGCGGCGCCACGGCGGGATTGGAGGTGGAGCTTGCCGGACCGGATGTAGGCAATGACCCGGTAACCATCGACCTCCTGCTGCCAGATCGCATCGCGAACATGCCCAGCCGTCGGCAGAGACTCGCTGGCCCGAGCCGGCATCGGCTCGATCGGAGGCGTCAGCACACCCACCACCCTGCCGCGGACCCGTGCTTTCCGCTTGGCAAGGCGGACCCCTCACAGGTCCCGTGACCTGCGCGGCGAGCTAAATGTACAGGGGTCTCCCTGGCGGTCGAGGGTGTGGCGGGCGCCGCAACTGGCTGCCCGGCGCCGGACTCTCGTCTCGTCGCCACGGAGTCGATGAGCGCCAGCGTCTTCTCGTGTACGTCGTCCGGCATCGCCGACAACGCGGCGGCGGCGGTCTGAGCGAGATCTACCCTGCGCATCAGGTCTCCCCGTTCTGTGTGGGAGCAGCACGGTAGGGCGAGGCCGCGGTGGACAGCTGTTCCTGTGGACAACCCAGGTCGCCGGACGCGCGTCACCGCCCCCATCGCGCGGCCGACACCGCGCTGCGCGGCCGGTGCGCACCACCTCCCGGCCGGGGCTGGCCCCAGTGTGCTGCCGTACACCGGCCGCCGGGAACCGGGCGGCCACACATAAGGCAACGGTAAGCAACCCACCGGCAACGCGCGGCGACCCCAACGGCCTTCCGGAGCATCAGGGTTCGGCGCTGTCCTGGGATTCAAGCCGGTCCGCGGCAGAGCCTGCATCCTCGGTGCGCGGGCCGGCGCCACACAAGCGGCCGAGCCCCTTCGAGGTGCCTGGCCCCGACCTGCCATTGGAGGCGCCGTCATGACGACCGCGACCACACCGCGCACCACCGCGAACAAGCCGTTCTCCGTCACCCTGCCGGAGGCGTTCACCCCCGAGTGGAGCCGCATCGACGGCCTCACCGTCGACGGCCGCACCGTCACCGTCGACCCGGGGCAGTACTTCTTCCCCTACGAGAACCCGACCTGGGTCCTGGCGGACTGGGACCTGGTCCGCACCGAGCTGCTGGACGCGGCCGAGACCAGCGAGCTGGCCGTCGAACAGCAGGCCCTGGAGTTCGTGAAGGCTCACGGCCAGGTCACCGACGACCCGGCGAAGGTGCTGGCCGTCAGTTACCACGTTGCCGCGCACCTCTTCCGCGACGAGTACCTGCACATCGAGGGCCTGGGTGTCACCGAGCGGGAGCTGAAGGCGCTGCGCGAGGCCACCACGATCATGGCGCTGAACCGGGTCGAGCTCGACGGGCACCTGTCCAACGTCGGCCCGTGCTGGTTCTTCCCCGTCGCGACCTCGGTCGTCTTCGGCTTCGACGAGGACGAGGGCAAAAGGGTCGACGAGCTGTACCACGGCGGCTGGTTCAACGAGACGCGGCGCAGGGAATCGGTCCTCGCGCACGCCGCGCTCGGCGGGCGGCTCGTCCACGGCTGCCAGGCGTCCGCCGATATGGCCGGCGGCTGCGTGCTGGCCTACGGCACCGACCTGGCGGGCTTCCGTGCAGAGCTCGACTCCGTCCGCCACGACTGGATGGGCCGGGTCGCGGCCATGGGTCGCCGGTGACGATCGCCCACAGTGCGGCAGCCGGACAGCGGTCCGGCTCCCGTACGCCGCCGACAGGGAGGAGGAACAGCGTGCAGCACGACATTCCGCAGGTCGGGCCGATGGTCGATGCGAGCGTCAACGCCCGCGCCTGGAACCACATCGCCGCCCAGGACCCCGGACAGGACGTAGGCACGGTGCCCGAGCGGATGGAGTGGACCTGCCGGCCCGGACGGGGACCCGGATCAGAGTTCCTCGGCGACCTCGCCGGTCTGCGGGTCGTGGAACTGGGCTGTGGCACCGGCGAGCACATCGCCTACGCCGCCGCCCACGGCGCTCGGCTCGCCGTCGGCGTCGACGTCGCTGAACAGCGCATCGCCCAGGCCCGCGCCCGCTTCGACCACCTGCCCGCCCTCCTCTGGCGCGTCGGCGACGCAGCCCAGGAGCTGGTCGAGCTGCCCCGCCTTGACGTGTGCTTCTCCATCTACGGAGCCCTCTGGTACGCCGACCCCGCCCAGTTGCTGCCCGTGATCCACAACCGGCTCCGGCCCGGCGGTCTCCTCGCGTTCTCGGTCAACGGCCCCCGAACCGGCGAACTTTCCGGCCGCCGGGTGGACAACCTCACCCTGAACAGCCGCGTCCGTCTGCCCGTCGTCCACTACTCCTACGACGCCGACGCGTGGCGGCGCCTGCTGGACGAGCACGGCTTCACGGACTGCGAGGTGCTGGCCGTCCAGGGCCCCGAGGCCAGCCCGTACCGCACTCTGGTCCTGCGGGCTCGCCGCAGCGGGGACTGAGCCGGTCACCTCCGGGCGAGTTCTACCCCACCGTCGGCCTGCTCCACCGCCGTCGGCCGCCGGGCCAGAGCCCGGGACGTGACCCACGCGATCAGCCCTGCGGCGGCGGTCAGCGCGCCGCCCGCCGCCCGCCGCGAAGGACGCCCGCGGCGCGCGCTCCAGCAGCACGGGAAGCAGCAGCATGCTGCTCATGCTGGCCACGTGCAGCTTGACGGAATCGGCGGTGAACACCCGCAGCCGCTCCGGCCCCGGCAGCGACCCGATCTCCGCATTCAGGCTGATCGAGGTCAGCGGCACCAGCGCGCTTGCGGTCGCGGCGATGACCGCCACCTCGTAGAGGCTGCCGCTGAAGGCGAACGCGGCCAGCAGAAGGCCCCTCGCCGTCCACGCCAGGCAGTATCCGCCCGGGAACCGGCCCGGCAGGGACACGTTCCCGGTCAACAGGTTGCCGACCACCGCGCCGATGCCCATCACGGACAGCACCACCGCATACGCCCGGCGCCGGCGTGCACCTGGCTGGTCAACCAGATCGGGATGCCGATGGTGAGCACGGTGGAGAAGAACTCCTCCACGCCACTGAGCGCGAGCGCACATCCGATCCGCGGATGGGCTCGCAGTACTGCGAAGGCCTGGGGCGCCTCCCTTTCCGCGCCCGGGTCCGCGTCGCCGCCCGGAGTCTGCGCCGCCTTCGCGGGCTGGGGCACCATATGGCGGCCGAGCCAGGCGAACGCCACTGCGGAGACCGCGAAGGTCGCGGCGTCCAGCGGGAACAGCTTCTCGGCGGGCATGAACGTCAACAGCACCGCGGCCGATCCGGGGCCCAGGAACCAGGTGAGCCGGTTGAAGATATCCATCAGCCCGGTCAGCGCGTCACATGTCCCGATCAGGATGATGACGACCAGCACGCCCGTCAGGCCGAGTGACTGCCACAGCCACGGCATCGCACCCACGATGACCACCTGCACGGCCTCCACCGCAGCGAGGGCCCGGAAGGCGGCGAAGCGCGCGATCAGCTTCCGGCCGAAGGCCCCGATCAGTTGAACCGAATCGTGTATGAGTGCGCGCAACGGGTGGGCTTGGCGCAGTCGCAGTCGCAGTCCTTGAAGAAGGACCCCATGCCGCGGGCGAGCTGTCGGGCCACGTGTCGAACCTTCCGAGCGGGAGCGGGGGAAACCATGCACAGTGGGGTGTGCAGAGGGCGGAAGGTCAGCAAGCGGAGACAGGGCTGCGACGCATGCTGACCCCTTACTGACCGAGGGGCCCTACATGACGCCCCTGACCTGCGCGAATGTCCAGATGCTAAACCGGCAAGTGGCCCGACCCGGTCAGGGCCGCCACACCCCCGTGGCGGCGGCCCCGGTCCCGGCTCAGCGCAGCTGGGTCGCGGCGTACGCCTCGATGGCGGCCCGCTGGTACGCGGCCAGGCCCGGCGCGATCGACTCGTACACCGCGTACCAGTGCTCGTTCTCCACGCAGCAACGCCCGATCGCGCGGTACTCCTCGGCGGTGGCTGCCCGGCTCTGGGCCAACGTCCGGTACTGGGCGTCGATCTCGACCTGCACCGCGTCGGCGTCAGCGGGCAGGCCGGTGGCCAACAGCTCGGCCAGCCGGATCATCTGCGCCGTGCGCTCGCGCTCGTCGGCTTCCCTCTCGGCCTCGCTCAACGCCGAGGTGTGCCGCTCGATGGCCCCGGCCAGCTCCGGGAAACCGTGCAGGGCCCTCATGCACTGGGCGGACCGGATGCCCTCGAACAGGTTCTCCGGTCGGCTGATGCTGATCATGTCTGTGCCGTCCTTCCTGGACCGCTCCAGTTCGGTGATCGTGCGGGCGACGGTGCCGGCCAGCGCATCCAGCCGGGCGCGCTCGGCGAGCAGCCGACGGTAATGGCCCCGCAGGGCCTCCAGCTCGTCGACCTGCGCGGCCAGGATCCGGCCGATCTCAGGCAGTCCCAGGCCCAGCGCCCGCAGCACGAGAACCTGCTGCAGCCGCAGCAGTTGGCGCTCCTCGTAGTAACGGTGGCCGTTGGTCCCGATCCAGGCCGGCGGCAGCAGGCCGACCTCGTCGTAGTGCCGCAGTGTCCGGGCCGTCACACCCGACATCCGGGCGACCTCCGCGATCGGCCAGGCCATCGCCGCCTCCCTCACACGTGCTTCACCGAGCCGGAATCTCCGGCCCTGCTCAGGACGGTAGAGGCTTCCGCTGCGGCAACTTCAACCCCAGCTCCCAGGCTCCCAGGCCGCGCACCTATCGGCGACCGCCGGGACGCTGCGAACCAGTGCCGAAGTGGCGAAGTGGCGAAGTGGCGAGTCTTCTCAACCAACGCGTCTTGTGTCGTACCGTGCCGTTCCGCGCCTACAGCGGTCCGCTTCGCGTCGTCCGGCCATGGCGGGAACCGGCGTACGCGGCGGTGCGCAGACCGCGGAAGCGTGCCGTCGGGTGGAGTCGGGGCAGGCTGCGGGCGTAGGGGTCGTAGGACACCGTGTCGCGGGCAGCGGTGTCATGGGCCGCTACGAGCGTGAGGGTGGCGAAGGTGCGCCAGGTTTCGTCGGCGGCGGCTGCCCGGAGGTCGAAGTGGATGGGACGGCGGGCCACCGTCTGCCGCAGCGTCGGCAGTGCGCTCCCCGTCGGGCCGGCCGTACCGGGGACGGGGAAGGCCGCCAGCACCCGGAGGCGGCCGCCCACGCGGTAGGACAGCAGGGTGGAGTACGGTCCCGCCAGTGCCCGGGGTCGTGGGAGCGGCAGGTGGCGGCCGAGGCGGCCTGAGCCACTGGATGTGAAGAGCAGGTCCAGGGCCGTGCCGGGGCCGTCTGCGTCGGTGACGCGGACGGCCAGGCCCAGGCCGTCCGGCAGCCGCCCGGGCAGGCCCAGCGCACGGGACCAGCGCACGGTCACGTCGTAGGAGCCGGGCCGGTCCAGCCACGGCACGGCCCACTCGCCGTCGGTGGTGCCGGGCACGTCGAGCGTCCCCGAGCAGAGCACTCCATGCGGGTGCAGCGCGGGTGCCGAGCGGCGCCGGGCCACCCGGCCGGCGATGCGCTGAGCGACCGCGTCCAGGTCCAGGTCCAGGATCACGCGGGGCACCTCACCGATTCGGGGCTGGGCTGGCTGTCTCTACCCTGGCACGCGACCTTCGGCGTCGCCCGGCGAGTTCCGAGACGCCCCGGGAAGGTGTGCGCCCAGAAGGTCCGCGGTACTGGTGGAGCATGATGAAGCGCGCACTATGGCAGGGCCTGGTCGCCGGTACGGCCGGAGTGGCCGTCATGACGCTGGGCGAGAAGGCGGAGCAACGGCTGACGGGTCGCCCGGATTCCCACGTACCCGCACGCACTCTGGAACGGCTGATCGGTATGCGGGAGTACCCGGGCCGCCAGCCCGTGCTCGTGAATCTGGCCATGCACGTGGGGCAGGGGGCCGCGCTCGGCGTGCTGCGGTCGGTGATGGCGCACGCGGGGCTGCGCGGGTCGTGGTCCTCGGCGCAGTTCGCCGTCGTCCGGCTCACCAACGACCAGATCCTGGAGAACGCCACCGGCGTCGGCGCCCCGCCCCCGACCTGGCCCCGCCGTGAACTCGTGATCGACCTGCTCCACAAGACGGTGTACGCCTTCGCCACGGGCGCGGTCGCAGACGCTCTGGCCGCGCGCTCGGGCCCCGGCCCCGGACAGCGTCACGCCGCGATGCGCCCTGGCCGTCACGCGGACGTGGGACCGCTGCCGCGCGGCAGCGGTCAAGGGCTTTAAGGGCCTGAAGGACTTCAAGGCTGTAAGGGCTGTAAGGGCTGTAAAGGCTGTAAAGGCTGCAACGGGTCATCGACAGTGGGTCATCGGCACGGGCTCTCGGCCTCCTGCCGACCTACCGACCCGGCGGGCGCGGCGGGCGCGGCGGCCCGTGGCCGCGTACCACTGGACAGCGAGGACCGACGCGATCGCGCACTCGACCACGTCCCCGCCGTAATACATGACCTGTGCGCCGAGCCGCAGGTCGCTCGCGCCGAAGTCGGTGCCGGGCGGGCCGACCGCGTAGAGGCTCTTGGCGAGGACCGCGTGGGCCGTGCCCGCGGCAAGCAGGGTCACCGCGCGCAGCGGCAGGCCGGACCGGTGGCGGACGGGGTCGAGTCGGCAGATGGCGAAGGCGAAGAGCAGTCCCGCGGCCAGCAGGTGCAGTTCGACGAAGCCGCTCAGCAGGGGGCGGTGATGCGTGACGGACAGGAGATCGGTCCGGTACAGCACGAACAGGCCACCGATGTCGATCACCGCGGCGACGAGCGGAAACAGCAGCCATCCCGCGAACCGCGAGTGCGCCACGCCCAGCAGTCCTCGCCGGACGGAGCCGGGCGGAAGGACGCGCAGCGTCAGGGTGAGCGGGCGCCCGAGGACGACCAGGACGGGCGCGGCCATCGCGACGAGCAGGTGACGGGCCGAGTGAGCGGTGAACGGACCGCCCGGCAGCCATCCGCACAGGCCCCAGACCAGGGCCGCGCTCCCGGCGGCGAAGGCGCAGTCCCGCCCCCACGGCCACGCGTCGCCACGGCGCCTGAGACGGGCTGCGGCCAGCAGATACGCGGCGCAGAACGCGACACACGCGACGGCCGCGGTCGCGGTGGTGGCGGTCGGCGGAGGTCCGGTCGTCACGACGGGCGTCGGCCGTGCCGGGTGGCGCGGACGGTCAGCCACAGGCCGACGAGCAGCAGCACGAGGCCCGCGAGGTTCCAGGCCCAGTCGTAGGGCGTCACGTCGACGCCGTAGCGGATCTGGTGCAGGCGCAGCAGCTTGTGGTCGACGACCCCGTCGAAGAGCTGGAAGGCCCCGAGGCCGAGGAAGAAGCCGCCCCGGGCGTGCGCGGGCGACAGGGCGCGGCGGCGCCGCAGGTCCGCGAAGAGGAAGAAGCCGGCGACCAGCGCCAGCAGTTCGGCGGTGTGCAGCAGGCCGTCCGACACCAGTCCCGCGCCGGAGGTGGAGCGGTCGTAGAAGTGGTGCCAGTGCAGGATCTGATGGAAGACGATCTCGTCCACGGCCGCCATCACCGCGGCGCCGATCAGCGCGCACGCGAGCAGCGACCGACGGGGGTCGGCGCGTCCGGCGCGTCCGGCACGTCCGGGATCCGCCCACTGGTCACGGTTCCGGGTCCTCACGGTCGGCGTCCGCCTTTCTCACCGGGTCGGCTGACCTTCATCGACTACCCCGCGAGGCGGTGCGGGCACCCCCGATTCCCCCGAACGCCGCGCTGCTGTTGGCAGCCCCCCACCGCGGTGCGTTTGCTGGAGGACGAGGTGCGCGCCGCGTCACGGTCGATTCCGCATGACGCCGTCCGCCCGGGGAACCCGCGTGCCAAGCCATTGAACACCCCGGAGAGCTACCGGCAACAGCTGCCACGAGGAGAGAGTCATGCGGGCACTGACGTGGCACGGCAGGCGCGACGTGCGGGTCGAGACCGTACCGGACCCCGTGCTGAAGGAACCGACCGACATTGTCGTCCGCGTGACCTCTTCGGGCATCTGCGGTTCGGACCTGCACCTGTACGAGGTGCTGAGCCCCTTTCTGGACGCCGGTGACATCCTGGGCCACGAGCCCATGGGCATCGTCGAGGAGGTCGGCTCCGGCGTGACGGAGCTGGCGGTCGGTGACCGGGTCGTCGTGCCGTTCAACGTCTCGTGCGGCGACTGCTTCATGTGCGACACCGGACTGCACTCCCAGTGCGAGACGACGCAGAACCGCGAACAGGGCACGGGCGGCTCACTGTTCGGCTACACCAAGCTGTACGGGCAGGTGCCCGGCGGGCAGGCGGAACTGCTGCGCGTGCCCTTCGGCAACACCCTTCCCATCAAGGTTCCCGAGGGCCCGCCGGACGACCGGTTCGTGTATCTCTCCGACGTCCTGCCGACCGCGTGGCAGGCCGTGGAGTACGCCGCGATCCCTCCCGGCGGCACCGTGACCGTGCTCGGTCTCGGACCGATCGGACTGATGTCCGCCCGCATCGCCCTGCACCGCGGGGCGAGCCTGGTGGTGGGCGTCGACCTGGTTCCCGAGCGGCTGAGCCGGGCCTCCCTGGACGGTGTGAGGGCGCTGGATCTGCGCCGTCACGGCAAGGACATCGGCGATGCGGTACGTGAACTGACCCAGGGGCGCGGCACGGACGCCGTCATCGACGCCGTCGGCATGGAGGCCCACGGCGCGGGCACGCCGCTGGTCAAGGCGGCGCAGTGGGGCGTGGGGATGCTGCCCGACGCCGTCGGCGCGAAGGTCATGGAGCGGGTCGGCGTCGACCGCCTCGGCGCGCTGTACGCGGCCATCGACATCGTCCGCAGGGGCGGCACGGTCTCCCTCGCCGGTGTCTACGGCGGGGCCGCCGATCCGCTGCCGCTCCTGAAGATGTTCGACAAGCAGATCCAGCTGCGCATGGGCCAGGCCAACGTCAAGCGCTGGGTCGACGACATCCTGCCGCTGCTGACCGACGACGACCCGCTCGGTGTCGACGGGTTCGCGACCCACCACCTTTCCCTGGAGGAAGGCCCCAACGCGTACGAGACGTTCCAGGCGAAGGAAGACGGAATGATCAAGACGCTGCTCCGACCGGGCCTGTGATCCGGCCGGGATCGGATCGCGTTCCGGTCCTTACCGAGCAGCCGACTACTGAGGAGTCCGTAGTGCGCGAGGCACCAGCGGCCCCCCGTCGGGGCGCCGACGATCTCAGCGGGCGCTCGGCCGTCGTGACGGGCGGGTCGCGAGGCCTGGGCCTCCTGATGGCCGACCGTCTGACCGCGCGCGGCTGCGCCGTCACGCTCGCCGCGCGCGACGGCGACGAGCTCGACCGCGCCCGCGCCATGCTGCTCCACCGCAGGCCGCGGGCGAGGGTACGTACGGCGATCTGTGACGTACGCGAGCAAGCGGACGTGCACGATCTCTTCGCCGCCACCAACGAGGCGTGCGGCGGCGTCGACCTCGCCATCGCGAACGCCGGCATCATCCAGGTCGCCCCGTTGGAGACCTTGCGGGCCGAGGAGTTCGACGACGCGATGCGGTCGATCTTCTACGGCGCCCTGCACACGGCGCTGGAAGCCCTCCCCCACCTCAGGGACAGCCCCGGTGGCGGCCGGCTGGCGCTGATCTCGTCCGTCGGCGGGCTCCTCGGCGTTCCGCACCTGCTGCCCTACTCGTGTGCCAAGTCCGCGGTCGGGGTCCTCGCGGAAGGGCTGCGGGCCGAGACGGCGGGAAGCGACGTGAGCGTGACGGCCGTATATCCCGGCCTGATGCGCACGGGATCCCATGTGCACGCCATGTTCGACGGCGCGCAGAGCCAGGAGTACGGGTGGTTCTCCACGCTGGCGGGCACCCCGCTGGTGTCCATGAACGCGCGGCGCGCCGCCGAGCGGATCGTGCGGGCCACCGTCCGGCGCCGCGTCCGTCTCGTGCTCACCCCGGCGGCGCGCGCCGCCGATCTGGCGCACGGGATCGCCCCGGCGACGACCACACGGCTGAGCGGTGTCGCCGCGCGGTTCATGCCCGACGCGCCCGCCCGCCGTCGCGGGCTGCGCGAGGGCAAGGACATCGACCCGCCGCGGGGGCCGGTGGCCGGCACCGTCCAGCGCGCCGGAAGCGCGCTGAACGAGCGGGCCGCCGACGCCTACAACGAGCGGAACCAAGGCACCGGTGGGGTGTGAGTCCGGCACCCACCTGGGTACAAGGGGGTCGAAACCGGGCAATGCGACCGGGCGACAGGACGCCCGAAAAGAATCGAGGTCATCATGCCGGCTGGATCCAGCAACAAGCGTGAGCGTCAGTACGAACACATCAAGGACAGCGCCGAGGACCGCGGCGCATCCAAGGGCCGCGCCAAGGAGATGGCCGCCCGCACGGTCAACAAGGAGCGGGCCCGCTCCGGTGAGTCCAAGACGGCGAGCAAGACGTCCACGAAGGACCCGAAGTCCGCGTCGCAGCGCGGCGGGGAGCGCTCGCACAGCGGCGCCCAGGGGCCCACGAAGGACCAGCTCTACGAGGAGGCCAAGAAGAAGAACGTCGACGGCCGTTCCTCGATGAGCAAGGAGGAGCTGAAGAAGGCGCTCGGGCACTGAGCAGACGCCGAAACGGTGTGTCCGCGGCGGGTTTCACCGCTGCGGGCACACCTTTCTGAGTGCGCTGAGTGCGCTGAGTGCGCTGAGTGCGCTGAGTGCGCTGAGCGCCCTGAGCGCCCTGAGCGCGCGACCGGGCTGCCGTGCCGCGCCACGTTCACGCCGCGGCGTTCCGCTTGTCGAGTGCTTCGATGAGCTGGTCGCGGTTCATCTTCGAGCGGCCGGGGATCTTCGCGTCGGTCGCGCGCTGGTAGAGGTCGCCCTTACTCAGCTGGGTGAGCGACGAAGTGCCTTCCCTCGAACGGTTTCGCTCGACGCTCTTCTTCAGCGCCGACATGAGGTCGATGACGTTGGTCGCCTCCGGCGGACCCGCCTCGCTGACGACCTCCCTGCCCTCGCGTTTGGCCTCGACGAGTTCCTTGACACGCTCCTCGAACGTGTCGCGGTAGTCCTCGGGGTTCCAGTCGACGCTGAGGGCCTCGATCAGCTGCTGGGCGGTCTTCAGCTCACGGTCCGCGACCTTGGGGCTCCGGCCGGGCAGGACGTCCAGTTCGCGGACGGGGTCGCGCACCTCGTCGGCCCAGCGCATGGTGTGCATGACGAGGACCTTCTCCTGGGCGCGCAGTGCGGTGAGGTACTGCTTGCCGCGCATGGTCAAGGTGGCGATGCCAGCCTTGTTAGACCGCTCCAGGGCGGCGCGCAGCAGCTCGTACACCTTCACGTACTCCTTCCCTCGCGGCCCTACGTAGTAAGTCCGGTCGAAGTAGACGGGCTCGATGTCGTCGAGGTCGACAAAGCCCGCCATGTCGACCACCTTCGACTTGCCCGGGGCGATGTCGTCCAGCTCTTCGGGCTCGACGACGACGTACTCGCCCTCCCCGAGGTCATAGCCCTTGACGATGTCTCCGCTGTCGACCTCCTTGCCGGTGCGTTCGTTGATCCGCTTGTACCGGATGCGGTCGCCGGTGCCCCGTTCGAGCTGGTGGAAGTGCACGGTGTGGTCCTCGGTGGCCGTGAAGAGGCCGACGGGAACCGTGACCAGACCGAAGGTCAGCACGCCGCTCCAGATTGCTCTCGCCATCACCCATCGCCTCCTTTGTCGCCACGGTGGTCATGATCTTCACCGTCGGTCAGCCGGTCAGCCGGTCAGCCGGTCACCCGGTCACCCGGTCAGCCGGTCAGCCGCTCGACCAGCGCGGCGGCGGTCTCGGCCCGGCCGGTGGCCTCGCGCACCGCGCGGTCGGCCGCGCGCGCCCGGTCCCGCGCCTCGTGCTCCGCGGTACGGGCCCGCCGGTGTCGGTCCTCGGTGCTCTCGCGTTCCCGCGCGAGTTCTTCGAGGTGCCGGCGAAACTCTTCCGCCAGATGTGCGGCCTCCTCCGCCTCGCGGTCGGCTACCGCCAACTCCTCTTGACACTCCCGCAGTTGTCGCTCGGCCTCCTCGGCGTCCCGGCGGGCCCGGGACAGCTTCTGGCGCCGCCGCTCCTCGGCCGCCGTGTCCCGCTCGCGGCGCGGCGCCTTCGCCGGGGCCCGTGGGGCGGCGGCCTGGCGCCGCGGGGTGGTCTCGGCGGCGACGGAGAAGTCCGTGGTGGCGTCGAGCGACTTGGTCAGCCGCCCCGCCGCCCACGCCTGGGCGGCCTTGTCGTCGGCGAGGACCGCGTGCAGGGTCTGTTCGACCTCGCGCTGGGCGTCCTCACTGATCGGGTGACCGGCCTCACCGGTGAGCTGCTTGGCCTGCCTGGCCAGGGCGTTGATCAGCGCGTGCTGCTGACGTGACAGCTCGCGCAGCCGCTCGCCGTCCAGGCCGCGGTGGGCCTGGCGCAACCCTTCACCCAATTGGACCAGCGGCTTCACTTCTTCCGGCTGCTCGCGTACGAGGAGATTACTGGCCCAGGCCGCCAGGCTCGGGCGGCGCAGGGCCCTGATCTCCTCGGCCAGGGGGCGGTCGCCGGCCTCCCGGGCCTGTGCCGCGCGCTGGTCCCGGGCGGCGGTGAACTCGTCCGGCCGCAGCCCGTACAGCTCGTCGGCGACGCTCTCCAGGTCCACGGGCGCCCTCTTTCGTCGTCTCCCTGGGCTCTCTCCCGGATCTCATGTCTATTTTGTCCTACTGGGTGCTTATGTGGTGATTGAACCGATGGAAGACGGGCACTCAGCAGTAGGAATACATCGACTGGGAGATGCCTATGCGTGCCGTGACCGTCCGCCCCTCGACCGCCGATTCCCTGGACGTGCGTGATGTGCCGGAGCCGGTACCCGGCGACGGCGAGCTGCTGGTGGACGGGCTGGCGGTCGGGGTGTGCGGCACCGACAAGGAGATCGTCGCGGGCGACTACGGGTGGGCGCCGCCCGGCGAGGACCGGCTGGTCCTCGGCCATGAGTCGCTGGGCCGGGTGCGCGAGGCGCCGCCGGACAGCGGGTTCGCGGCGGGAGACCTGGTGGTCGGGGTGGTGCGCCGCCCGGACCCGCAGCCGTGCGGCGCCTGCGCGCGCGGCGAGTTCGACATGTGCCGCAACGGCCGCTACACCGAGCGCGGCATCAAGGAGCGCCCCGGCTATGCCAGCCAGTCCTGGACCGTGGAGAGCGACTACGCGGTCGGGCTGGACCCCGCTCTGGAGACGGTCGGGGTGCTGCTGGAGCCGACCACCGTGGTCGCCAAGGCGTGGGAGCAGGTGGAGCGGGTCGGCGGCCGGGCCTGGTTCCAGCCGCGGCGGGCGCTGGTCACCGGGGCGGGGCCGATCGGTCTGCTGGCGGCGCTGCTCGGCGTACAGCGCGGTCTTGACGTACACGTGCTCGACCGGGTCACCAAGGGCGCCAAACCGGATCTGGTCACCGGCCTCGGAGCGACGTACCACAGCGAGGACATCGCCCAGGTGACCTCCGCGATCCGCCCCGACGTGGTGATCGAGGCCACCGGCGCGGGCTCTCTGGTCTTCCAGGCGATGGCGGGCACCGCGACGTACGGCATCGTGTGCCTGACCGGCGTGTCACCCGCGGGGCGGCAGCTGTCGGTGGACGCCGGCTCCATCAACCGCGAACTGGTCCTGGAGAACGACGTGGTCGTGGGCTCCGTCAACGCCAACCTCCGCCACTACCACGAGGGAGCCGACGCGCTCGCCAAGGCGGACCGCGCCTGGCTGGAGCGGATGATCACCAGGCGCGTGCCCCTGGAGCGCGCCGCGGAGGCGTTCACCGCGCAGGACGACGACATCAAGGTCGCCATCACCCTCGACTGAGACGCGGCGCCCGACGCCATCGCTGTCGACCGGGGCCCGCTCAGACCGCCCGGGTGCGGTGGGCGAGGCGGGCCGTGCGCGTGGCGATGTCGACGGTGTACGCGTCGACGGTCATCGCCCGCTCGGAGACCCTCAGCACCATGAAGCCGTGGTCGGAGAAGTTCTGCCAGGTGGCGGGGTGCTCGAAGTGCGCCTCGCCGTCACCGGCCTTGGCGGCGGCTCCGCACACGATCTGCCGGGTTCCGCCGGTCCGGGTGGTGGGCTCCAGGATCTGCAGCGTGTGGTCGTGCCCGGACAGGATCAGGTCGGCCCGCCCGCACACCACCTCCTCGTACAGCTCCTTGAGGTGGATGCCGCTGGTGTAGTGGCCGATCTCGAAGCCGTCGTACGAACCGGCGCTGCCGTGCTTGCCGTTGTTCAGGTACGGGTGGTGGCCGAGGACGATCTTCCGGCGTGCCCGCGACGCCGTGAGGGCGCCGTCCAGCCAGCTCCGCTGTGCCCGCATGTAGGGGCCGTTCCACCGGTAGTGCGGGTCGAGCTGCGCGACGTACGAGGAGACGGGGTTGGTGTCGATGGCGAAGAACTCCACCAGCGGATCGCCGGCGCCGGCCGAGGGCAGGGCCACGTTGTAGTAGCGGCTCGGCATGTACCAGCGGGGTGAGCCCTTGGCGTAGGAGACCTCGCGGTCGCCGCGCGAGGGGTCGCCGCCGCTGCCCGGGATCAGACCGGAGCAGTCGTGGTTGCCGAGGACCATCAACCACGGGATGTCCATACCGGAGTTGGGGTCCTCGAACTTGGTGCGGAACTCCGAGTCGTGGTCGGACTCGGGGCCGTTCTCGTAGATGTTGTCGCCCAGACCGACCGCGAGGCCGACCCCTTCGGCGCGGCAGACCTCACGCGCCGCGGCGGCCACCGCGTGCTGCGCCTCCTCGCCGGTACCGGCGTCGCCGGTGAGAAGTACCGCGTACTCCCCCGAGCGGCCCGGACCGGTCGGCAGCGGGAACTTTCCGGTGCGGGCGGCCGCCGCCGCGGGGGCCCGCGTCCCGCCCGGCAGGACCGTCAGCGCCGCGGCCCCCGCCACCACACCGCCGAGCACGGTCCGCCGCCGGGGCGCCCGCATGGCCCGGACCCGCTCCCCCACCGGCCCTTCGGCGAGCGCCGGGTCCGCCCGCAGCCACTGTTCCTCCGTCATGTCCGCGCTCGGCGGTATCAACTCGTCGTCACACATGGGGGGTTTCTCTCACGGAAGGGCGTGAGGGTGGTGGGGAACCGATGAACTCCTGGTGGACGTCCGGACACGGCTCGCACCACCTCTCACGCCTCAGACCGCCGCCTCCACCTCTCACGCCTCAGACCGCCGCCTCCACGGCTCGCGCGGCGGCCTCCGGCTCCGTCCCCTTGGCGAACTGCGTGCGGTACAGCTCCGCGTACCGCCCCTCCAGCGCGAGCAGCTCCTCGTGCGTGCCGCGCTCCACGATCTGTCCCGCCTCGACGACGAGGATGAGGTCGGCGGAGCGCACCGTCGACAGCCGGTGGGCGATCACCACGGCGGTGCGCCCTTCGAGTGCCTCAGCGAGGGCTTCCTGGACGGCGGCCTCCGAGGTGTTGTCGAGGTGGGCCGTCGCCTCGTCGAGGATGACGACCCGCTGCCGGGCGAGGAGCAGCCGCGCGATGGTCATCCGCTGCCGCTCGCCTCCGGAGAGGCGGTAGCCGCGCTCGCCGACCACTGTGTCGAGCCCGTCCGGCAGGGAGTGCACGAGGTCCTCGAGACGGGAGCGGCGCAGTACGTCCCACAGCTCGTCCTCGCTCGCGCCGGGCCGCGCGAGGAGCAGATTGTCGCGGATCGACTCGTGGAAGAGGTGGCCGTCCTGCGTGACCATGCCGAGGGTCGCCCGCATGGACTCGGCGGACAGCTCTCGTACGTCGACGCCACCGATGCGCACGGTCCCCTCGTCGGTGTCGTACAGCCGCGGCAGCAGCTGCGCGATGGTCGACTTGCCCGCCCCTGACGATCCGACGAGCGCGACGGTCTGGCCGGGTTCGGCGCGGAACGACAGGCCGTGCAGGACCTCGTCGCCGCCCCGGGTGTCGAGCGAGGCGACCTCTTCGAGGGAGGCGAGGGAGACCTTGTCGGCGGCGGGGTAGGCGAAGCGGACGTCGTCGAACTCGATGGCCACGGGGCCTTCGGGGACCGGTACCGCGTCCTTCTTCTCCTCGATGAGCGGCTTCAGGTCGAGGACCTCGAAGACCCGCTCGAAGCTGACGAGCGCGCTCATCACCTCGACGCGCGCCCCGGCCAGGGACGTCAGCGGTGCGTAGAGCCGGGTGAGCAGCAGTGCGAGCGAGACGACGGCGCCCGCCTCCAGCGTGCCCTCCAGGGCGAAGTAGCCGCCGAGGCCGTAGACCAGGGCGAGGGCGAGCGAAGAGACCAGCGTGAGCGCGGTGATGAACGCGGACTGCGTCATGGCGGTGCGTACCCCGATGTCGCGCACCCGGTGGGCCCGCGCGGCGAACTCGGCGGACTCGTCGCCGGGGCGGCCGAAGAGCTTGATCAGGGTGGCGCCCGGCGCCGAGAAGCGCTCGGTCATCCGGGTACCCATGGCGGCGTTGTGGTGGGCGGCCTCCCGCTGGAGCTTGGCCATCTTCGATCCCATGCGGCGGGCGGGCACGACGAACACGGGCAGCAGCACCAGCGCCAGCAGGGTGATCTGCCACGAAAGAGTGAGCATGACGACGAGCGTGAGCAGAAGTGTGACGATATTGCCGACGACTCCGGAGAGCGTGTTGCTGAAGGCGCGTTGCGCGCCGATCACGTCGTTGTTGAGGCGGCTGACCAGCGCGCCGGTCCGGGTGCGGGTGAAGAAGGCGACCGGCATGCGCTGGACGTGGTCGAAGACGGCGGTCCGCAGGTCGAGGATGAGCCCTTCGCCGAGGTTCGCCGACAGCCAGCGGCTCACCAGTCCGATGCCGGCCTCGGCGAGCGCGATGGCGGCGATCAGCAGGGCGTAGCGCACGACGGTCGCGGAGTCGGCGCCGGAGACGATGGTGTTGACGACTTTCCCCGCCAGTACGGGGGTCGCGACGGCCAGCAGTGCGGTGACGACGCTCAGCAGCACGAACTGCCAGATGCGTCTGCGGTGGGGCCGCGCGAAGACGCCGATGCGGCGCAGCGTGGCACGGGCGAAGGGGCGGCGGTCCTGCTGTGCGTGCATGACGCTGTACAGCTGATTCCAGGCGGTGCTTTCCATGCTCATGGGATGAACGTTAAGACCTCAAGCAAACTTGAGGTCAACAGTTCCCCCGCATTCACTCTCCCGCTTCACTCTCCTCACTCCCGCCCCTGCCGCGTCTATTGACCCCCGTGTAACAGGAACGTACTTTCACTTCAACTCTTGTGGTCGCCACAGGAGTTATCCCCCGTCCCGAGGTGAGAAGGCGAACGCATGCGTGAGGTACGAAGGCGTACTCTGCTGTCCGCGATCGGCGGCACGGCAGCCGCGGGAGGCGCGCTGGGCGCCGTAGGAACAGCGGCGACAGGCACCGCCGAGGCCGCTCCCGGCCGACCGGCGCCCGAAGCGGGCCCCCGCGACCACAGGGTGCGGAAGCTGCTCGACCGTATGACAGTCGAAGAGAAGCTGGGGCAGCTCCAGCAGCTCCCCTGGTCCTGGGACACCGGCCCCGGGGGCGGGGCGACGAAGGACGTGGAGGACGCGGCCCGCGCGGGCCGGCTCGGCTCCGTGCTGAGCATCTTCGGGGCGAAGAGCACCAACGCCCTGCAGCGCATGGCCGTCGAGGAGTCCCGGCTCGGCATTCCGCTGGTCTTCGGGCTCGACGTCATCCACGGCTTCTGGACGACGTTCCCGATCCCGCTGGCGCAGGCCGCGAGCTTCGACCCGGACGTGGCGAAGACGGACGGCGAGGTGTCGGCCGAGGAGGCGCGTTCGAACGGCGTCCACTGGACGTTCTCACCGATGATGGACGTCACCCACGAGCCGCGCTGGGGCCGCATCGCCGAGGGCAACGGCGAGGACCCGTATCTGACGGCGGCGTTCGCCGCGGCGAAGGTCGAGGGCTACCAGGGCGAGCCGGGCGAGAACGGCTCACCGTCGTACGGCGCGAAGGACCGCGTCGCCGCCTGCGCCAAGCACTTCGTCGCGTACGGCGGCGCGGAGGGCGGCCGTGACTACAACACGGTGGACGTCTCGGAGTCGCGCCTGCGCAATCTCCACCTCCCGCCGTTCAAGGCGGCGTTGGACGCCGGCGCGGCCACGGTGATGGCCTCCTTCAACACCATCGGCGGCGTCCCGGCACACGGCAACACCCACACGCTGACCGACATCCTTAAGAAGGAGTGGGGCTTCGACGGCTTCGTCGTCAGCGACTGGACCGGCGTCCAGGAGCTGATCCCGCACGGCTTCGCCGAGGACGGCGCGGCGGCGGCCCGCCTCTCCCTCAACGCGGGCGTCGACATGGAGATGACCAGCACGCACCTCGTCACGTACGGCAAGAAGCTGCTGCGCGACGGCAAGATCAGCGAGAGGCGGCTGGACGACGCGGTCGCCCGCGTCCTGCGCCTCAAGTTCGACCTCGGGCTCTTCGAGAATCCGTACGTCGACGAAGGCGCCGCCATCGACGGGCCGAGCGCCACCGCGCGCGAGGCGGCCCGGCGGACCGCCGTCCGTTCGATGGTCCTCCTGAAGAACGAGGGCAAGGCGCTCCCCCTGAAGCGGTCCGTCAGGTCGATCGCGGTCGTCGGCCCGTTCGGCGACTCCGACGACCTCCTCGGCACCTGGTCGTTCCCGGCCGCCGTGAAGAAGTACCCCTCGGTGAAGGTCCTGGACGCCATCAGGCGCGCGGCGCCGGACGCGAAGGTGACGTACGCCCGGGGCGTGGACCCGGAGGGCAAGGACACCGGCGGCATCCCGAAGGCGGTGGCCGCCGCGCACTCCGCCGACGTCACGGTCGTCGTGGTCGGCGAGCCGCCCGCGATGAGCGGCGAGGCGGCCGCGCGCAGCGACATCGGGCTGCCCGGCGGGCAGGAGAAGCTGGTGACGGCCGTCGCCGCGACCGGGAAGCCGTTCGTGGTCGTCCTCGTCAACGGACGCCCGCTGACCATGGGCGGCTGGCTGGGCGCCGCGCCCGCCGTCCTGGAGGCCTGGCACCCGGGCCTGGAGGCGGGGAACGCCATCGCCGACGTCCTGTTCGGCACGGTCGTGCCCGGCGGGAAGCTGCCCGTGTCGTTCCCGCGCGCGGTCGGCCAGATCCCGATCCACTACAACCACGAGTCGACGGGCCGCCCCTACGACGCGGACAACAAGTACTCGTCGAAGTACCTGGACCTGCCCCCGGACCCGCAGTTCGCGTTCGGCCACGGCCTGAGCTATACGACGTTCGACATCGGCGAGCCGAGGCTGAGCCGCGAGCGGATCTCCGCGGGCGCGCTGCGCGAGGGCGACACCCTGGAGGTGTCGGTGAGCGTCACGAACACCGGGGACCGCGCGGGCGACGAGGTCGTCCAGCTGTACGTCCATGACATCACGGCGAGCATCACGCAGCCGGTGCGCAAGCTCCGGGGCTTCCGCCGGGTCACGCTGGAACCCGGCAAGTCCCGGACGGTCCGCTTCCGTATCGGCGCGGACGACCTCGGCTTCTGGACGAACGACCAGCACGGGGAGTTCCGCGTCGAGGAGGGCGCGGTGGACGTCTATGTCGGCGCCAGCTCGCAGGCCGAGGCCAAGCGGAGGCTGACGATCACCTGACCGAACTGGGGCCTCCCCCGGAGCGGGACCTCCCCGGATGCGGCGATCCGGATGAGCACCCATGCTGGGAGGGACGGCTCACACCTAGGAGGCCGACGATGTCCATGATGGACAAGCTCAAGCAGATGCTGAAGGGCCATGAGGACAAGGCCGGTCAGGGCATCGACAAGGCGGGCGACTTCGTCGACGAGAAGACCCAGGGCAAGTACAGCGGGCAGGTCGACTCCGCTCAGGACAAGCTCAGGGACCAGTTCGGCGGCGACAGCGGGCGCCAGCCTCCGAACCAGCCGTGACTTGTGCGTTTGGGCGCTTGGGCGTCTTGACGATGCGGGCCAGGGAACGTCTCCCTGGCCCGCATCGACGTCATTCGGAGTCGATGAAGAACACCTGGTCGGTGCGTTCGGCGGTGCAGGGGTCCTGTCGGGCCGCAGCGCCCTCGGTCGTGGCGCTGCCGGTGATCCCCACGCAGAACTTCCGGTCGGGTGTGTAGAGCGTGTGGATCCGGTAGGTGTTGGGCACGGGCGTGTCGACCGCTTCGATGTAGAACGAGTTGGCCCCGGCGCAGTCGGTCGTGGTCTCCAGCACGTCGGGCACCGTGCTGACGGGGAACACCATGAGGCAACGGACCCCCGCCTGGGTGCTGTGCCACTGGATCTTGAACAGACCATTGCCCTGCGGCACCAGGTAGGTGCGCGGCGAGGTGGCCTTCGCGCACGGACGTTGCACGGCGACCGGGACGTTCAGGAGGCCGGCGCGCCCCTCGGTCAGGCACTGGCCGGGCGCGCTGGCCGGCCGGATCTTGACCCAGCCTTCCTGAAGCCCCCGGAAGGTGCCCTGGGTGAACTTCGCGCCCGGCTGGTTCTCGCAGGTCCACTGGCGCAGTGCCGTGCCGTCCGTGGTGGCGGAGGCGGTGACCTCAAGGCACTTGCGCGGGCTCGCGGTCATCGGCTGGATCAGCGCGGTGTCGCCCAGATCCGCGAACTGGAAGCTCGTGGCGGGCCGGTCGCCGCACTCCGTCTGCACGATGGCGGCTCCGTTGTCGGCGCTGGAGTTCTCCACCGCCATGCACTTGCCGCTGAGGACTCTGACGATGTGCACCGCTCCGCCGGGGGCCGAGGACTCCTTCAAGTACCACAGCGCCCCCTCCCGCCCGGCACAGCGCCGCTGCTTGACGGTCTCGCCGGTCGTCTGCGTGGCGACCTCCAGACACATGCCGGTGTGGGTCGCGGCGATGTTGATCCGCTGGCCCGCGGCGGCGGTCGCGGCCCGGGCCGCCGGACCGCCGACCGGCAGCAGGGCCGAGGCCAGCGCCAGGAGCAGGACCAGGAGCAGGGACGGGGCGACCGTGTGCGGACGGGATGGACGGAACCTCAGCATGGAGTTCTCCGTGAGCCTGTGGGATCGGGCCCGCCCGACGAACTGAGCCTCAGGCTCGGCTCGCGCGGACGCGGGCATGGCGGCGCCCAGATGCTGCCCGTCGCGGCTGACGCCGGGCTGACGTGGACCGCGCCTCCGGTTCCGCACGAGCGGGAACTGTCGCGTCGGTCACCGCACGCGGCGGGTGCGCTGGACGTCGCCCAAGGCGACCCGGTATTCCGCCGCGAACGGCTGGCCCGGCGTGGTCAGCCGGGCCGGAAGTCGGGCTGGCGGATCGCCGCGCGCCCCGCCGCCCGGCTCGGGCTCCGACCGTCCCTGCTCAAGGCGCCGACCGTCCCTGCCCAGAGCACGGACCGTCCCTGCTCAAGGCGGTCCCCGCCCCCGCCCATCGCCCCGCCGCCCGGCTTGGGCGCCGACCGCCCCTGCTCAAGGCGGTCACCGCCCGCGCCCGGGCCCCCGCCCGCACCCAGGCCCCTGCCCGGTCGCGGCGGGACAGCCGGTCGTCGCCGACAAGGAATGACGAGGGCGGACGGCCCGTCGGCCGCCCGCCCGTGACGATCGCCCGCGTCCGCGGGTCAGGCGCAGCAGTCGCAGCCCGGGCGGCAGCCGCACGTGTCCGCCCCGGCGTCGGCCGCCGCCGTGGTGGCGGCCGACGCCGGGGCGGAGGGTGCGCAGCAGCCCTTGCCCTGCCAGGCGTCCAGACCTTCCTTCACCGCCACGACGGCGATGACCAGGGCGGCGATCGGGTCGGCCCAGGACCAGCCGAGGGTGGCGTTGAGAACCAGGCCGACCAGCAGCACCGCGGAGAGGTAGGTGCACAGCAGGGTCTGCTTGGAGTCGGCGACCGCGCTGGCGGAGCCCAGTTCGCGCCCTGCCCGGCGCTGGGCGGCGGACAGGAACGGCATGATCGCCAGCGACAGGGCGGCGAGGACGATGCCGGGGACGGAGCGGTCGGCCTGCCCGGCGCCGACGAGGGCGCGCACCGCGTCCATCACCACGTACGCGGCGAGGACGAAGAAGGAGACGGCGATGATCCGCAGGGTGGTCTTCTCCCTCGCCTCGCGCACCGCGTGGTCGCGGGCGGTGAACTGCCAGGCGACCGCCGCGGCGGAGGAGACCTCGATGACGGAGTCCAGGCCGAAGCCGACCAGGGCGGTGGAGGAGGCGATCGTCCCCGCGGTGATGGCGACGGCTGCCTCGACGACGTTGTAGATGATGGTCGCGGTGACCAGCAGCCGTATCCGGCGGGCGAGCGCGTCACGGCGGGCCGGGCCGCGCCCGAGGGATACCGCGGTCATCTCAGCAGCAGCCCTTCGTCCGTGCGTCCGGGCAGGTCTTGTCCGCCTCGACGGCCACCACGGCGTCGCGCAGGTCGTCCAGGGCGTGGCCGAGGCGTTCGTCGGCCAGCTGGTAGCGCGTGCGCCGCCCGACGGGCACGGCGACGACCAGACCGCAGTCGCGCAGGCACGCCAGATGGTTCGAGAGCCGGGTGCGGGAGATGCCGAGCGCGTCGGCGAGGTCGGACGGATGGGCCGGGGCCTCGCGCAGCGCGAGCAGCAGCCGGCAGCGGATCGGGTCGGCGAGCGCGCGGCCGAAACGGGCCAGCACCTCGATGTCGGAAGCGGCAGTCAGCACAGCCCGAAACTACACGTCCTCCTGAATTCAGGGAACCCTGAATCGTGCGAGGGTCCGTCCACGGTCCGACCTGCTCCGGCCCACTCGCCCAGCAGGCTTCCGGCCAGCAGGTCGACCGTCACGGGCCACTGCCCGGCGACCTCGGGGGCCGGGACCGCTGAGGCCTATCCGAGTTCGAGCGAGGTGACTCCGAAGACCCGTTCGTACGCGAATTCCCTGACCGGGCCCGTGTACATGCGGGCCGTGTCGAACGTCGGCTTCATGCCGCGCGCCTCGGCGAGCGCGACGGCCTCCGCGTTGGTCGCGGGCACGTCCATGGCCACGGGTGCGCCGTCCGCCTCGGCGACCAGCGCGTCCAGGAGCGCCTCGGCGTCGGCGCGCGTGTCCGCGAAGAGCGGGCCGACGCGCAGCGCGTCGCGGCCCGGCCGCAGGACGCCGTACCCGGTCAGTCTGCCGTCGACGACGCGGGTGAGGGCGCGGTGGCCGGGGGCGGTGACCCAGGTCTCCAGGAAGCGCGGCCGGTCCGCCGGCAGACACGAACTGTCGTACGCGAGGAGGGTATCCAGGCCCGCGGCCTCGACGGGACGTACGTGCCGGTCGGGCACGTCGACCGCGGGCAGCGGGCCGATGTAGCGCACCGTGCCGTACGCGCGGACGAAACCGGAGCGGCGGTAGTTGGCCTGCTGGTCCGGCACACCGTCCAGGCCCACGATCCGGCCCTCGGCGTGCGCGAGCCCCGCCCGCCACGTGGCGAGGCCGAAGCCGCGGCCGCGCTGGTCGGGACGGACGAGGTAGAAGCCGAGGAAGGCGTAGCTCTCCCCGTAGTTGACCACCGAGACCGCGGAGACGGGCTCGCCGTCCAGGCGCCCCATGAAGAACCCCTCGGGGTCCTGCGCGAAGAACGGGACGGTGTCGCCGAGGCCGGGGTTCCAGCCCTCGTCCGCCGCCCACCCGGTCACCACACGCCAGTCGTCGAGCGTCGCCCGTGAGACCACGAGCCGCCCGAGGGCCGAATCCGTCATCGCTGCACCCTTCTCGATCCGACACGGTGCGCCGTGAGGAACCGCACCGGGTGCATCCTGCCCGAGCCCGCCCCGGCCAATGCCCGCCTCAGCCGATGCCGGTCACCTGTTCGTCCCGCGCCGCGCCGAGGCCCGGCACCACAACAGACCGGCGTAGCACGCGAGTTCATGCCGCCGGCCTGCCGCGCGGGCAGGGTGGCGCCGGCCGCGAGGGCGTCGCCTCCGCATATCGGACAGCGGGCAAGTTTCACGCCCTCACTCTGGTCTAGACCTTGACAGGTTCAGACCATTTCAGCTTGAGTCGCCGACACCCCCATGACGGGACGGACCCTCCCCCGTCCCGCCCGTTAGGAGATGTCGCATGATCAAACGCATCACCAGCCTCGCGGCGGCACTCGCCGCGGTCGGCGCGATGATCGTCCTGGGCCCGGCCGCCACCACGGCGTCCGCCGCCGAGTGCGCCTCGCCGTGGAGCTCCTCGTCCGTCTACACCGGCGGCAAGTCGGCCTCGTACAACGGACACAACTGGTCCGCCAAGTGGTGGACCCAGAACGAGACCCCGGGCCGCTCCGACGTCTGGGCGGACCAGGGCACCTGCGGTGGCGGCACGGGGCCGGGCAACCCCGACCCGTCCGGATTCGTGGTCAGCGAGGCGCAGTTCAACCAGATGTTCCCGAACCGGAACTCGTTCTACACGTACAAGGGCCTGACCGACGCGCTCAAGGCCTACCCGGGCTTCGCCAACACCGGCAGCGACACCGTCAAGCGCCAGGAGGCCGCGGCGTTCCTCGCCAACGTCAGCCATGAGACGGGTGGCCTGGTGCACGTGGTCGAGCAGAACCAGAACAACTACCCCCACTACTGCGACAAGACCCAGCCCTACGGCTGCCCCGCCGGGCAGGCCGCCTACTACGGCCGCGGCCCGATCCAGCTCAGCTGGAACTTCAACTACAAGGCCGCGGGCGACGCCCTTGGCATCGACCTCCTCAACAACCCGTACCTGGTGGAGCAGAACCCGTCCATCGCCTGGCAGACGGGCCTCTGGTACTGGAACACCCAGAGCGGACCGGGCAAGATGACCCCGCACAACGCCATGGTCAACGGCGCCGGCTTCGGTGAGACCATCCGCGCGATCAACGGCACCCTGGAGTGCAACGGCGGCAACCCCGCCCAGGTCCAGAGCCGCATAGACCGCTACAAGGCGTTCACACAGATCCTCGGCACCACGCCGGGCTCGAACCTGAGCTGCTGAGGTCACGCTCACCCCGCACACCCCGACGGCCGGGCGGGCCCGATCCGAGGTCGGGCCCGCTCGGCCCGTCAGTCCAACGGCACCAGCCGGAACACCGGATGACGCGCCACCTCCGCGGCGAACTCCTCGTCCGACGACTCAGCGGTCACATCGAAGTAGGGCCGCGTGACGGGCACTTCACGCCAGTACTGGCGCAGCACCGGCACACTCTCCTCGGGCCCCAGCTCAATCACCCCCAGCGTCCGCGACCTGCCGCCCCGGCCGAGCCCGACCTGCCCCGCGGCGCGCGCGTTGCGCACCCATGCGCTCACCCCGTAGGCGGCGACGAGCCAGCGCTCGTCCCCGGCCGACATCACGTCGACCGGAGTGGAGTACAGCCGGCCCGACTTCCTGCCGCGCACCGTCAGGTTGTAGCGGTAGGCCTTGCCGATCCCGAGCCGGGTCATCATGTGAAACACGCGGTTGATCACGCGCGTACCGGCGTTCATGCGGTACGTCTTCGCCATCGCCCCTCCTCATGCCGAAAGGTCGGAGCTTACGGCGCGGCCAGCAACTGGGCCGCACCGCTCCGGGCTTGACGCGCCGGTTCGGGCGAGCCGGAGATCGCGGCGGCCGTCATGGCGCCCTCCGCGAGCAGGACCAGCGGCCCGACGGTCCATGCGGGGCCGCCCGCGGACGCCACGAGGCCGGCGAGATAGTCGTGGAACGCGCTCTTGTGCGCCCTGACGGTGTCGGCGACCGACGGGTCCACCGCGCCCAGCTCTCCGTAGGCGTTGATGAAGGCGCAGCCCCGGAAGTCCGGCTCGGTGAACCACTCGTACAGCCAGTCGTAGACGGCGAGGACCCGCTCGTCGCCCTCCGGCCGCCCCTCCACATGGGCGGCGAGCCGTGCCCGCCAGCGGCGGTCGCGGCGGTCGAGGCAGGCCCTGACCAGCTCGGACTTCGACGGGAAGAGCTGGTAGAGCCGCTTGAGCGGGATCCCGGACGCGGCGCGGACCCGGTCCATGCCGACCGCCTGGACACCGCGCTCGTAGAAGAGCGCCTCCGCCGCGTCGAGGAGCCTTGCTTCGGCTTCCGCGTGATCCATCGAGTCTCCGAACGACCAGGTGAGAACGTACGTTCTCGGAGCCTACTACGAGGGCGGCCCGCTCCGCACCGTTGCGGGAGAACGAGCGTTCTCCTAGGGTGGCGCGACATGACCACGACTCCCCGATCCCCCGTACCGCCCTTCACCCGGCAGACGGCCATCGAAAAGGTCCGCCTCGCCGAGGACGGCTGGAACAGCCGCGACCCCGAGAAGGTGGCCCTCGCCTACAGCGAGGACTCCCGCTGGCGCAACCGCGCGGAGTTCGTCACCGGGCGCGACGCCATCGTCGCCTTCCTCTCCCGCAAGTGGGCCCGCGAGCTGGACTACCGGCTCGTCAAGGAGCTCTGGGCACACAGCGGCCACCGCATCGCGGTGCGGTTCGCGTACGAGTGGCACGACGACTCCGGCCAGTGGTACCGCTCGTACGGCAACGAGAACTGGGAGTTCGACGACGACGGCCTGATGCGCGCCCGCCACGCCTGCGTCAACGACCTGCCCATCGAGGAGTCGGCCCGCCTCTACCACTGGCCGCTCGGCCGCCGCCCCGACAGCCATCCCGGGCTCGGCGACCTCGGCCTGTGAGCGCGGGCGCGCCGTCGGCCGGGCCAACGGACCTCGGCGGACGTGTGTCATGTCCCTCCGCACGGGATACCCGGTGGGCGACAACGGCCCGAGCCACCGGGCCGGACAGCCCATCGACCGCCAAGGAGGGTCCACGTGACCACCGCACGCGACATCATGACTCCGGGCGCTGAATGCGCCGGAGCCGAGGAGACCGTCACCCAGGCGGCCACCAAGCTCACCGAACTCGGCGTCGGCGCGCTGCCCATCTGCGGCACCGACAACCGCCTCAAGGGCGTCATCACCGACCGGGACATCGTGGTGAAGGTCCTCGGGAAGGGCAAGGACCCCTCAAAGGTCCTCGTGGGTGAGCTGGCGCAGAGCGAGGCCGTGACGATCGGCGCCGACGACGGCGTCGACGAGATCTTCGCGACCATGACGAGCCACAAGGTCCGTCGGCTGCCCGTGATCGACGGTCACGAGCTGGTGGGCATGGTGGCGCTCGCCGACGCGGCCCGCGCGCTCTCCGACCCCAAGGCCGGACAGCTCCTGGAGGCCCTTTCCACCGATTGACGGCCCGCCGCGGGTCGGAGCGCGCCGTCCCGTCGGGACGGCGCGCTCCGTTTCTCCGCATGCCCCCGCGCACGCACCGACCTAGTGTGGAACGGCGGCGTGCCGCCGCCCGGCCCCACTCCGCCCCGAGGAGGAACGGCATGCCCATCGCCACGGTCGACCCCGCCACCGGCGAGACGCTCGAAACCTTCGAGCCGCTCGCGCCCGCGGAGATCGAGCGCCGCCTGGCGGCGGCCGACGCCGCGTACCGCCACCATCGCACCACCGACTTCGCGGAACGCGCCCGGCTGCTCGGCCGCGCCGCCGACCTGCTGGAGGAGGACACCGACACCGTCGCCCGCACCATGACCACCGAGATGGGCAAGCCCATCAAGGCCGCCAGGGCCGAGGCGGCGAAGTGCGTCAAGGCCATGCGCTGGTACGCCGAGCACGCCGAGGGCCTGCTCGCGGACGAGCATCCCGCGCAGGCCGACGTGACGGACTCCGGCGCCTCCCGGGCCGTCGTGCACTACCGCCCGCTCGGGGTCGTGCTCGCCGTGATGCCGTGGAACTTCCCGCTCTGGCAGGTCGTACGCTTCGCCGCGCCCGCCCTCATGGCGGGCAACGTCGGGCTGCTGAAGCACGCCTCGAACGTGCCGAGGACGGCCCTGTATCTGGAGGACCTCTTCCGGCGGGCCGGATTCCCCGAGGGCTGCTTCCAGACGCTGCTCGTCGGCTCCGACGCCATCGAGGGCATCCTCCGTGACAACCGGGTGGCCGCCGCGACCCTGACCGGCAGCGAACCCGCCGGCCGCTCGGTGGCGTCCGTCGCGGGCGACGAGATCAAGAAGACCGTCCTGGAACTCGGCGGCAGCGACCCCTACTTGGTGCTGCCGAGCGCCGACGTGGAGCGCGCCGCGCGGACCGCGGTGACCGCCCGGGTGCAGAACAACGGACAGTCCTGCATCGCCGCGAAGCGCTTCATCGTGCACGCCGACGTCTACGACGCCTTCCGCGAGCGATTCGTCGCGGGAATGCGGGAGTTGACCGTGGGCGACCCGCTGAGCGAGGACACCGACGTCGGCCCGCTCTCCAGCGAGAAGGGCCGCGACGACCTGGAGGAGCTGGTCGACGACGCGCTGGGCCACGGCGCGACCGCGCTCTGCGGCGGACAGCGCCCCAAGGAGCAGGAGCGGGGCTGGTACTACTCCCCCACCGTCCTCGCGGACATCACCCCGCGGATGCGCGTCCACCGCGAGGAGACCTTCGGTCCGGTGGCCACGCTCTACCGCGTGACGGACCTGGACGAGGCGGTGGCGCTCGCCAACGACACGCCGTTCGGCCTGAGTTCCAACGTGTGGACGCGCGACGACGCCGACATCGCGCGCTGCGTACGGGACCTCCAGGCGGGCGGCGTCTTCTTCAACGGCATGACCGCCTCCCACCCCGGCCTGCCCTTCGGCGGCGTCAAGCGCTCCGGCTACGGGCGGGAGCTGTCGGGCCACGGCATCCGCGAGTTCTGCAACGCCACGACCGTCTGGCACGGCCCGGCCGAGTAGGCGGCCGGGCGAAGCTCAGGCTGCCGGTCAGGCCGAGAGCAGCGAGTCGTCCGTGATCCTGGCGCCCGGCAGCCGGTGACTGGCGGCCACGAGTGCCGCGTCGACATCGCTGGTGCCGGTGGCCACGCAGAGGCTGTACGCGACGTCTTCGAACTCCTGGCGCCCTTCGGCGCCGCCCCGGTCGGCGTGCAGCACCGCCAGGGCCTTGTAGCGCTCCACCAGGTCCTTCAGCACGGCGGGGTGTGCCAGCAGCACGGGTCCTCCTTCGGGTCTCGGGTGTGAACGTCGGGTGCGACGTCCGCTCAGTGGCCCGTCTGCCCGGGCTCGTCCGGTCGAATCACCGTCGCGGCGATGAATCGGCCGCGGAGTCGATCGCCCGGATTGTCGTTTGCCTGGTTGATGGGCAGACTCGGACCCGTGGACGCGTCGAACAGCAAGCCGGATCAGGGGCCCGGGACGGAGTGCGGGGAGGACGGCCGCCGCGAGACGGAGACCGAGCGCGCCGACCGCCGCTGGACCGAGCTGATCCAGGAAGTGCGGGTGGCCCAGACCGGCGTGCAGATCCTGTTCGGCTTCCTCCTCACCGTGGTCTTCACACCGCGGTACGCGGAGCTGGGCGACGTCGACCGCACGATCTACGTCGTGACCGTGATCCTCGGCTCGACCGCGACGGGCGCCCTCATCGGCCCGGTCTCCTTCCACCGCATGGTCTCGGGCCGCCGCATCAAGCCGCAGGCGGTGGTCTGGGCCTCGCGTCTGACCTTCGTCGGCCTGATCCTGCTCCTCGGCACGCTGACGGCGGCGCTGCTGCTGGTGCTGCGGATCGCCATCGACGACACCGTGGTGCCGTGGCTGGTCGGTGGCGTCGTCAGCTGGTATCTGGGGTGCTGGTTCGTGCTGCCCGCCTGGGCGAGGCACCGGTACACGTCGGCGGGCTGACGGGCGACGGAGAGCGGGGAGCTCCCCGAACAGCGGCCCCGCGCGGGCTTCCTGGAAGGTGCGGCTCCCGTCACGCAGGTGTGGATCACAGTCGCGCGGGCACTCAGTGTCAGGACAGACGCAGGATGCAATCCGCACTGTTCGTGACAAGTCACTACCTGTGACGCCTCAAGTGGTGACCGGGAGCGAACCGGCGGACCGTGGAAGGAGGAGCGCCCCTCGTGGAGTTCTCTCGGACGGGAGATGCCGCATGACCACGCAGACGCGGACGTCGATGCCACCGCCGGTCCGTCCGGCGCACTTGCTCGCCCCACCAGGTGTGTACGCACCGCAGTACGACACCGAACTGCTGACCCGCGCCCTGCACCGCGAGGGCATCGGCGACGGCGCCTCCGTCCTGGACCTGGGCACCGGCACCGGGGCGCTGGCCGTCGCCGCCGCGCGGCGCGGAGCACGCGTGACGGCCGTCGACATCTCGTGGCGGGCCGTGCTGACCGCGCGCTTCAACGCGCGTCGGTCCGGGCAGTCGGTGACCGTGCGCCGAGGTGACATGGCGGCGGCGCCGAAGGGCCCGTACGACCTCGTGGTCAGCAATCCGCCCTACGTGCCCTCTCCTTCCCCGGCTCTCCCCCGGCGCGGGGCGGCACGGGCGTGGGACGGCGGCCCCGCCGGGCGGGCGATCGTCGACCGTGTCTGCGACGCGGCGCCCCGCGCCCTGCGCCCGGGCGGCGTCCTGCTGATGGTGCACTCCGCGCTGTGCGGCGTCGACGCCTCGCTCGACCGGCTGAGCCTGCTGGGCATGGACGCCAAGGTCAGCGACCGGGAGTTCATCCCGCTCGGGCCGGTACTGCGCTCCCGCCGTGCGTGGCTGCGCCGGCAGAACCTGCTCGCCGACGACGAGACCCACGAAGAGCTGGTGGTCATCCGTGCCGAACTCCGCTGAACGCCCCCGCCGCGTCACGGTCGATCCCGACGGGCCGCTCCTGGTGGAGGGCCCGGTCGAGGTCGTCGGTGACGACGGCACCGTCTTCGCGTCGCGGCGCTTCACGGTCGCGATCTGCACGTGCCGCCGCAGCCGTACGTATCCGTGGTGCGACACCAGCCACCGGCGCCGGGTGCAGCGCGACGGCGGGCGCTCGCGTACGGCGGGCGACCGGGAAACGGACCCCGCGTCATGACCGCCGCCGTCGAGTCCCGCCTCCACAGTCCCGAACTCCCGGCCGCGCGCGGCGATCTGTCCCGGGGCGTGGTGGCCGCGCTGCTGCACGACGAGCCCGTCACGGCCCTCGGGCGGCGGGCGGCGAGTGTCGATCCGTACGGAGAAGACCTCCAGCTCGCCCTGTACATCCTCTACGAACTCCACTACCAGGGCTTTCAGGGCGTGTCCGACGAACGGGAGTGGGACCCGGAGCTGCTGACGCTGCGGCACGCGCTGGAGCGGCGTTTCCTCGCGGCCCTCCGTGCCGACGTGCCGTCCGGTGCGAGCGCCGAAGAGGCGCTGGCGGCGCTCCTCGTGGAGCCCGTCGGGCACGACGAGGACAGTGTCAGCCACCATCTCCAACGCGACGGCGAGCTGTGGCAGTTGAGGGAGTACGCGGCGCTGCGCTCGCTCTACCACCTCAAGGAGGCCGATCCGCACGCCTGGGTCATTCCGCGGCTGCACGGGCGGGCCAAGGCGGCCATGGTGGCCATCGAGTTCGACGAGTTCGGCGCCGGGCGCCCCGAGGAGATCCACGCCCGCCTCTTCGCCGACCTCATGGCCGATCTGGACCTGGAGACGTCCTACGGCCACTACGCCGACGCGGCCCCCGCCGAGGCACTCGCCCCGGTCAACCTCATGTCCCTGTTCGGTCTGCACCGGGCGCTCCGCGGCGCGCTGGTCGGTCACTTCGCCTCCGTCGAGGTGACCTCGTCGCCCGGTTCGCGGCGGCTCGCCGCGGCGCTGCGGCGCACCGGCGCGGGGCCCGCGGCCCAACGGTTCTACGACGAGCATGTCGAGGCGGACGCCGTGCACGAGCAGGTGGTCCGCCGTGATGTCGTCGGCGGGTTGCTGGCCGCGGAGCCCGCGCTCGACGCCGATGTGGCCTTCGGTGTGCGGGCCACCGGGTTCCTGGAGGACCGCCTCGGCGCTCGGCTGCTGGAATCCTGGCGGCAGGGGCGCAGCGCGCTGAGGCCGCCCTCGGCCCTTGACGCCGGTCGCCTCGTGGGCGGAACCCACCGGTTTCGACTCGGGTGAGCCCCGATGCCGCAGATGGACGGAGAAGACGGCCATCGACCCCACGGCGAGCAGCTCGGACTGCCAGTTCCGCAGTGTGCGGGACCAGAAGTCGGCGGCGCCGAGATACGCGGACCATCTGATCGGTCCCAGTTCGGCGGACTGCTCCAGTTCGTCGCGGGTACCAGGGGGCGAGCGCCAGGCAGCCGCGCTCGGCGTCGCTCGCGCGCAGGCCGGCCTCGAAGCGGGTCGCGGCCCCGGCCGCCCCGTCCTCACGCGCGTCGATACCGCAGCCGGTGAGGGCGCCAGGCACCCTGAGCAGCACCACCGCGAGCAGGCCGGACCTCACCGCGAGCACCAGTCCTGGTCTCCTTCGCGGCCCGCCGGTTCATGGGCTGCCGCGCCCGGCGGTGGTCCGCGAGGGTGCGGGCAGCTTGCGCCACGATGCCCGCACACCGCCGCGGTGCGCGGAACCCGCGCGGCCGACACGCCCAAGTGCGCCCGATCGGGTCCACGCCCACCCAGGCGTTCTCGTCCACTCAGGCGTTCTGGTACGGCTCCCCGTGCTCGGCGCCGGTCAGGCGCAGCTGCATCTGGATCTCCTGGTCACCGGAGACGGTGCCGGTGGTCTTGACGTCGAAGGCGGACGCGAGCGCCGCGCGCAGCCGGTCCACGGCCACGGGGGCGCCTTGCAGGTCCGCGGTGACGGGTCCGGAGAGCAGGACGCCGGGGACGGAATCCGGGGTGCGGGAGGCGCGGAAGGCACCGGTCCAGACGGCGGGGTCGGGCCGGCCCGTCTGGCCGGGGGCGTCGTCTCCGCGGTCGGACGGGAAGTGGTCGCAGAGCACCTTGAAGACGGTGTCCGCGTCGGCCGCGGAACACTCGCCGAGGACGACCTGCACCGCGTCCGGGGAGTCGGAGTCGGGCTGCTGGTGCTGCCGCTGGTCGGGGGAGGCCTGGTTCGGTGTGTCGTTCACGCTGACTCTCTCCGGTGGGTCGCTGGTGCTGGGTCGCTGGTGCCGGGTCGTTCGGTCGCTGGTGCCTGACGCGCGTCGGGTACCCGGTGGTGCCCCGGGTACCCGGTGGGCCGGAAGCTCACAGGTCGCGCAGTACGGGCAGCAGATTCTTCTCGGCCCAGTCGATGAAGGGGCGCTGCTGGTCGCCGCCGACCTGGACGAGGGCGATCTCCGTGAAGCCCGCCTCGGCGAAGGGGCGTACGGCCTCGACGAAGTCGTCGACGTCGTCGCCGCAGGGGATCTGCTCCGCGATGTCCTGCGGGGTGACGAGCTGGGTGGCGCCGGCGAAGCCCGAGGGCCCCGGCAGCTCGGAGTTGACCGGCCAGCCGCCGACGGACCAGCGGAACTGGTCGTGGGCGCGGGCGACCGCCGCGTCCTTGTCGGTGTCGTAGCAGACGGGCAGCTGGCCGACGCGGGGCTTGCCGCCGCCGCCGTGCCGGTCGAAGGAGTCGAGCAGCTCTGCCTTCGGTTCGGTCGCGATGACGAGGTCGGCGAGGCGCCCGGCGAGTGAGCAGGACCGCCCGCCGGAGACCGCGACACCGATGGGCGGCAGCTCGTCGGGCAGATCCCACAGGCGGGCGTTCGCCACGTCGAAGTGGGTGCCCTGGTGGTTGACGTTCTCCCCGGCGAAGAGCGCGCGGATGATGCCGATCGCTTCTTCGAGCATGTCCAGGCGGGTCTGCGGGGATGGCCAACCGGCGCCCACGACGTGCTCGTTGAGATTCTCGCCCGAGCCGAGGCCGAGCCGGAAGCGGCCCTCGGAGAGCAGCTGCATCGTCGCGGCCTTCTGCGCGACCACGGCCGGGTGGTAGCGGACGGTCGGGCAGGTCACGTACGTCATCAGCGGAATCCGCGAGGTCGCCTGCGCGGCGGCGCCGAGCACGCTCCACGCGTACGGCGAGTGCCCCTGCGACTCCAGCCACGGAAAGTAGTGGTCGGAGGTGACCGAGAAGTCGAAGCCCGCCTGCTCCGCCGCGACGAGGTCCTCGACCAGAGCGCGGGGCCCGGCTTGCTCGGTCATCATTGTGTAGCCGATTTGCACCATAATTCATCGGTTTGCCGAAATGCTTCCGCTGAAACCTACGACAGCCCCGGGGCCGCCGAAGGAGCTGCGGACGCGGCTGCGGACGCGACTTGCGGGTACCCGGACCACGGTGGCATCCGCCGCCGCGAAAAGGCCGCGGGGAGACGGGGCCACGGAGAGAGAGGCGGCGTCGCTTGCGCACAGTAGGAGTGGAGGAGGAGCTCCTCCTCATCGACCGCGAGAGCGGTGAGCCGCGGGCCCTGTCCTCGGCCGTCCTGGCACGGGCCGCCAAGGACGCCGCCGAGACCTCCGGCGCCGAGAGGCACGCCGACGACTACCGCGATCCCGAGGACGAGACGTTCGAGAAGGAGCTGCAGGGTCAGCAGCTGGAGTTCGCCACGCAGCCGCGAACGAGCATGGACAGCCTCACGGAGGAGATCGTGCGGTGGCGCTCGGAAGCGGACCGGCACGCGGGTGACCTGGGAGCGGCGGTCGTCGCCCTCGCCACCTCCCCCCTGCCCGTCAGCCCGTCGCTGAACGTGGGCCGGCGTTACGAGTGGATGGAGGAACAGTTCGGGCTCACCACCCAGGAACAGCTGACCGGCGGCTGCCACGTCCACGTCTCGGTCGACTCCGACGAGGAGGGCGTGGCCGTGATCGACCGGATCCGCCCCTGGCTGTCGGTCCTGGTGGCGCTGAGCGCCAACTCCCCCTACTGGCAGGGGCACGACACCCGGTACAGCAGCTATCGCAGCAGGGTGTGGGGGCGCTGGCCGATGGCGGGCCCCACCCAGATCTTCGGTTCCGCCGAGCGGTACGAGGAGCAGGTCCGCGACATGGTCGCCACCGGCGTGCTGCGCGACCGGGGCATGGTCTACTTCGACGCCCGGCTTTCCCACCGCTACCCCACCGTCGAGATCCGGGTCGCGGACGTGTGCCTGGAGGCCTCCACCACCATCCTGATCGCCACCCTCGCGCGGGCACTGGTCGAGACGGCCGCACGGGAGTGGCGCGCGGGGCTCGCGCCGGCCGGGCACGACGTCAGCCTGCTGCGCCTCGCCGCGTGGCGGGCGGCACGCTCCGGCCTCGAAGACGTCCTGCTGCATCCGCTGACCATGCGGCCCGCACCCTGCGGCGAGGTGGTGGCGGCGCTCCTGGACCATGCGCGGGACGCCCTGGAGGAGGCCGGCGACCTCGACCTGGCCCGCAAGACGACGGCGGGCCTGCTGGAACACGGCACCGGAGCGCGCGTCCAGCGGGACCTCGTGGAGCGGACGGGCAGCCTGAGCGCCATGGTCGCGGAGTGCGCCCGCCGCACTCAGGCGACCTGAGGAATGGGCGGCACCCCGCCCTTTATGGGGTGCTGCGGGGGGCGGGGCACGCGGCGGGTGACAGGCGGGCGAGCAGCGCCTGGAGAATGGCTCGCTCCTCGCCGCTCAGCGCGTCGAGCGCCTGGTGGGTGGCGTGCATGGCGGAGCGGATGTTCTCCACCGCGGCCACCCCGTCCTCGGAGAGGGCGACGTTCTTCACCCGGCGGTCGGTGGGGCTCGGCTCGCGGCGGACGAGCCCGCGGCTCTCCAGGCGGTCGATGATGCCGGTCATGTTCGACGCGTCACAGCGGAACGACGCGGCCATCGAGCGCATGGACGCCGGGCCGCCCTGGCGCAGCACGTTCAGCGCCTTGGCCTGGCTGTAGGTGAGGCCGTGCGCGGCAGCGGCGGCGGTCACGTCCGCGTAGAGGCCCGCCATGGAGGCCCAGAGCGTGTCGAGCAGGAGGGCGTTGGACACCTCGGCGTACCCGCCCTCGGGCGTCTCGGAGGAGCGGCTGGAGCGGCTTGTTCCGGATGTCTCGGGCATGGTTCCACTCTAACCCGAAACTTGACGACTTCAACTTTCGATGTTTACCTCTATCCAGTTGCTTGAAGACATCAATCTTCTAGGTTCTGCACCTTTCACCCCGCGTTCGAACTACGGAAGTAACCGTGACACCCACACCACATGCGGCGCACAAACGCCCCGCCGGAGACACCACGCTCGTCCTGGTCCTCGGCCTCGCCGCCATGATCGTCTCGATGATGCAGACCCTCGTCGTACCGATCATGAGCATCATCCAGAACGACCTCGGCACCTCCACCGCCAATGTCAGCTGGGTCACCACCGCGACCCTGCTCTCCGCCGCGGTCTTCACCCCGCTGCTCGGCCGCTTCGGCGACATGCACGGCAAGAAGCCCACCCTGGTCGGGGTGCTGCTGCTGATGATCGCCGGATCGGTCCTGGCCGCCACCACCAGTTCCCTGCTGTGGCTCATCGTCGGCCGCGTCCTCCAGGGCGCCGCCACCGCGATCTTCCCGCTCGCCCTCTCGGTCCTGCGTGAGGAGATGCCGCCGGCGAAGCTGCACGGCGCGATGGCCATGGTCAGCGGCACGCTCGCCGTCGGCAGCGGCCTCGCGCTCGTCGCGGCGGGCCTGCTCACGCAGGGCTCCGACCCCGACTACCACCGGGTGTTCTGGCTCGCGGCCGGCCTCGCGGCCGTCGCCCTTGTCGGCGTCCTGGCGCGCGTTCCGGCCTCGCGGTCCACGACGGGCGGCCGGACCGACTGGCTCGGCGCGGCGACGCTCGCGGCACTGCTCGTCCTGCTCCTGCTGCCGATCTCGCAGGGACACGAGTGGGGCTGGACCTCCGCACGCACCCTCGGCCTGTTCGTCGCGGCCGTGGTCATGGCGGCCGTCTGGACGCTGGTGGAGCGCAAGGTCCGCGCGCCCATGGTGGACATGCGGATGTTCGCCCACCGGCCGGTGCTCTTCACCAACCTGGCCGGGCTGTTCCTCGGCTTCGCGATGTTCTCGCAGTTCATCGGAGTCGCGTACCTGGTGCAGATGCCGAAGGAGCTCACCGGGTACGGCTTCGGGGCCTCGGTCCTGCGCTCGTCGGTCGAGTACCTGCTGCCGACCACCGTGATCTCACTGATCGCCGCGCAGTTCGGCGGCATGCTGGTCGGGCGGATCGGGGCGCGGTTCACTCTGACCATCGGCGCCGTGTTCGGCGTGGCCGGCTTCACGTGGCTGACCGCCGCGCACGACACCTCCGCGTCGATCATCCTCGCCGGCATGCTGATCGGTGTGGCGATCAGCTTCGGCTACGCGGCCATGCCCGCCCTCATCGTGGCGAGCGTCCCGCACCACCAGACCGGCATCGCCAACGGCCTGAACTCCATCTCCAGGTCCGTGGGCAGCGCGATCGCCAGCGCGATCATCACATCCCTGCTGGCGTCCAAGACCCTTGAGCACCTGCCTGCCGGGGCGCCCGCCCTGCCCGCCGAGAGCCAGTTCACGCTGAGCTTCGCCCTCGCCGGCATCGCCTTCGTACTGATCGTGGCGGTGGCGCTGGTCGGCCTCACCAAGGGCAAGGTCCAGGAGCGCACGCCCGAGAGGGCGGAGAAGACCGCGAAGGCGGAGAGCATCGAGGAGAAGGCCGAGAGCGTCCCGGCCTGACCCGGCACCAGCACGCCCCCCGACCCACCCCGATCGGACGGTCCACGAGGCCCGGTCGGAGTGCTGGTCGGGGGGCGATTTATCCGTATCCGGATTTCGTATACGGATATTCGTATACGGCTACGGCGTCACTTGGTTGCCGCCGAAGGACACGATCAGACGGCCGTCCGCCGCGAAGGACCATTTCAGTGCGCCCGCGTACGCGGAGCACCGGGATCCGTTCGAGCCGGACCAGAACTGGTTCGAGCCGTCGGCGTCGCCGACGACCTTGTCGTTCGACCCGCTGCCGGTGCGGCACGAGACGTTGTCCCGGAACACCGTGGTGCCGGCGTCGAACGAGAAGTTGCGCTGGGCGTTGCCGATGCCGATGTTGCCCGTCATCGACATCTTGCCGGGGTTCCTGTTGTAGGTGAACCCGTGCTTGCCGTTGTTGTAGGCGATGCTGCGGCGGATGACGTGATCGACGGCGATGTCCTCGCCGCCGAGCTTGTAGCCGTTGCGGTCGCCGTTGGAGTTCACGGTGCCGTCGGAGAGGGTGCCGTTGTTGTGGGAGAGGGAGTCCTCGATGGTCACCGGGCCGATGGCTCCCGTGTCCGTCTTGGTGTAGAGGTCCCAGCCGTCGTCGATGTTGTGGTGGGCGACGGCGTGGCGGAAGACGTTGCCCGGGCCGGTGGTGAGCTTCGAGGCGAAGCCGTCGGCGTCCTCGCCGTCGGAGTCGGCGTTGTCGTGCGACTCGGCGCTGAGGATGAGGTTGTGGGACGGCCACTGGTCGCGCGGGGTGCTGGAGGCCATCCGCGACAGCTGCAGCCCGGAGTCACGGTTGTGGCGCGTCACGGTGCGCTCGATGATGTTGCCGCTGCCGCCGACGAAGATCCCGTTGTCACCGGCTCGCTCGACGACGATGCCGTTGACGTGCCAGAACTTTCCGTTGACGGCGAGCCCGCGGTTGGCCGGGTCCTCGCTCATGGCCGAGAAGTTCAGTACGGGGGTCTCGCCCGGGTAGGCGGACAGTTTCGTACGGGCACTGGAGGTGCCGTCCTTGCCCGGAGGAATGGTGACCGTCGTCGAGTGGCGGTAGGTGCCGCCGCGCAGATGGATCGTCCCGCCGGGGGTGACACGGCTGATCGCCGAGGTGAGCGTCGTCGGGTTCGCCTGGGTTCCGGCCGCGCTGTCGGTCCCGTTCGGCGCCACGTACAGGGCGTCGGCCGACGGCGGCGGGGTGGTGGTGCCGTCCACCTCGACGTCGAGGTAGTCCACGTTGGGCAGACCGGCGGAGGTGGTCGGGCTGAGCCGGATGGTGTTGCTGCCCGAGGCCACCGGCACGGTCAGCGTCTTGGTCACCCACGTCCCCCACGCGCCGGTGCCCTCGAACGAGGCCGACGCGGCCGTGGAGCCGTCGACCGTGACGTTCGCGGGCCGCGCGGTGCCGGTTCCGTTGGCGAATCGGACCTTCAGCGTCGCCGTGCCCGCGGCGGGGGCGTCCACGGTGACCTGTATGTGGGCGCCGATCGCGTTGTCGCCGTTGCAGAAGCCGGTGCCCGAGTAGCCGGTCCAGTCCGAGTCGATGGTGCCGGTGCAGACCGTCGGGGAGCTCTCGGCCTCGTAACGGGTGGACGCGGCCTGCGCCGTGTTGCCGGACAGAGCGACGAGTGCGCCGGCCAGGAGGCCGGCGGACGCGATGACTGGTGTCAGTTTCACCGTTCGTCTCCAGGTGGATGGGTCGAGGGTTCGGATACGTGAACACGCTGTTTCATCCGGTTACCGAACCCTTTACGGGAAAGCGCTTTCGGCGGACGCTAATTGTCCATCGTGAACACGTCAATAGACATGTACGTGATTATCGTTCACATACATACACATCGCTCAGCGGGCGGAACAGGGCCGCCTCTCGCTTGTCTTCCTAGTGGCCCTAGGTTATATCTAATGTCCCTAGTTCAATCAGAAGGGCAGGGGGACGTATGGCGCGGGCAGGGCTGACGGCGGAGCGCGTGACGGGCGCGGGCGCCGAGCTGGCGGACGAGGTCGGGTTCGACCAGGTGACGATGGCGCGGGTGGCGCGGCGGCTCGGCGTGAAGGACGCGAGCCTCTACACGCACGTGCGCGGCCTGGAGGATCTGCGCGGGCGGATCGCGCTGCTGGCGGCGGACGAGAAGACCATCCGCATCGCGGAGGCGACCGCCGGACGGGCGGGCAAGGAGGCGCTGGTCGCGTTCGCCGACGCCTGGCGGGAGTACGCCCACGAGCATCCCGGCCGCTATACGGCGACGCAGACCTCGATCCGGATCGACCCCGAGCTGGCCGCCCGAGCACCCGGGCCGCGCCGCGCCGTCGAACTGACGTACAGCATGCTCCGCGGCTACGGGCTGGGCGAGCCCGACCTGACCGATGCGGTGCGGTTGCTGCGCAGCACGTTCCACGGGTTCGTCGCCTTGGAGGCGGCGGAAGGGTTCGGCCACGCGCGTCCCCCGCAGCAGTCCTGGGTCCGCGCCCTCGACGCCCTGCACACCCTCCTGGAGCACTGGCCCTCATCCCGAGAAGGAGAATCCTCATGACCGGCCCGACCATCGGCGGCCTGCGCGTGAACGGCGCGACCCTGCACTACGAAGTGCGCGGCGAGGGCCCGCTCCTGCTGCTGATCCCGGGCGGGACGGGCGGCGCCGCCGCGTTCGACGGGGTCGCCGACGTGCTGGCCGCCGAGTACACGGTCGCGACCTACGACCCGCGCGGGATGTCCCGGAGCCCGCTGGACGACCCCGAGGCCGAGCAGCATGTGGCCGAGCACGCCGATGACGCGTTCCGCCTGCTGGAACTGCTGTCACCCGGTGAGCCCGCCCGGGTGTTCGGCTCCAGTTCGGGCGCGATCGCCGCCGTGCATCTGCTCACCGCCCACCCCGAACGCGTCGAACGCCTCGTGGCGCACGAACCCCCGATGGTGGAGGTACTGCCGGACGCCTCCGAACAGCGCGCGTTCGTCGCCCGCGTGGAGGAGACGTTCCGTACGCAGGGACTCGTGCCGGCGATGACCGTGTTCGCCGCGGGCTTGAAGAAGGACCAGGAGAAGGAGCCGGAGAAGGAGCCGGAGAAGGACGGTGACACCGCCGGGTCGGAGGCCGAGCTGAAGCTCCCGCCGCAGGCAGCGGCGCGGGGCGAGCGGACGATGGCCGACCTGCCGTACTTCGTGGGGCGCATCGTGCCCGCCTTCATGCCCTACGCCCCGGACCTCCACCGGCTCGCGGCGCTGCCGGACCGGCTCGTGCTCGTCGGCGGCGAGGACTCGCGCGGCGAACTGCCCTACCGTTCGGCCGCTTTCCTGGCCGAGCGCCTCGGCATGGAACTCCGGCACTTCCCCGGCGGGCACATCGGCCTGACCACGCACGCTGCCGCGTTCGGCGAACATCTTCGGAAGGCGTTCCGCGCCTGACCCATCCCGCCGTCCCGCCGCCCCGCCGCCCCGCCGTACGAAGTCGGCAGCATGCGGGGCACGCAGACTGCCGTACACCGCAGAGGCGGGTGCGGTCCGGCCGATGGCACGATCCCGCACATGGACATCAACGGGGAAGTGACCTGCCGACCGCCCCGCGCCCTGTGGTTCTTCGTCGGGCTCGGGACAGCCGGGGCGGGCGCGGCCGTAGTGCGCCTGGTGCGTCCGGGCCGGTTCCTGGACATGTGGCTGGACGTATGGCTGGTCGTGGGGTTGCTGCTCGCGGTGGTGGGCCTCGCGTCGCTCCACTGGGTCACCGCGGCGGTGCGCGGCGACGCGTACGGTCTGCACTACCGGACGCTGCTGCGTCGCCGGAGTGTGCCGTGGAGCGCCGTCGCCGATCTGCGCGTGCGCCGGAGCAACCACCCCAAGGGCACGGTCCTCCGTGTCGGCGTGGCGCTGCGCGACGGACGCAAGCTGCTGCTGCCCCTGCCGTACGGCAGCTCGTCCCACGACGAGGACTTCCACCGGCGGTTGGAGGCGTTGCGCGCGCTCCTGCTCCGGCACGGCGCTCCTCGATCGGGCCACCTCCCCGTCGTCTCGAACCGCACCGCCGGATACAGGGGCCCGCTCGGGCCGCTGGTCCTGTGCGCGTTGCTGCTCGCGTGCGCGGGCGTGGCCGCATGGTTCCTACCGGGTACGGCGGCGCGCGAGCGGGCCTGGAAGTCGGCCGCACCGTGCGCGACAGGGGTGCCCGCCCCGGAGCGGCGACAGAGCGGCGCCGAGCGTGGAAGGGAGTGCCTGAGCAGGCTGCCGGCCGTGGTCGCGCGGGTCGACGCCAAGGGTTCCAAGCAGCAGAGCCGGTTGCACTTCGCCCGGAGCCGGCCGCTGGAGGGCGTGGGGGTCTCGTGGGGGGCGGCGCAGGAGTTCCGGCCGGGTGACGAGGTCCGGCTGACGGTCTGGCGCGGCGAGGTGGTGGAGGTCGCCGGGGAAGACCACGTATGGCGCGCGCATGTCCCCACCGCCCGGGCCCAGGCGGTCCTCGCCGCCGCGTCCGCGCTCACCGCGGGCTGGCCCGGCGCGCTCGCGCTGCGACGGTCACGTGGGCGCCGGCTGCCCGACGACGAGGTGCTGCCGTCGGCTCTGCCGTTCGCGGGCGCGCTCGCGGGTACGGCGCTGTGGCTGCTGCCGCTCTGCTACCTCTTCCCCACGTCTCCACTCTCCTCGACCACGGCGACCACGTGGGCAGCTGTCGGCTCCCTGCTCACACTGGGACTCGCCGTCCGGGCCTGGCGGACCATCCGTGTGCGTACGCCCGAAGCGACGGCAGGTCCCGCACGGGCGGCCACGGCGGGAGCGGGGTCGCGGGCGGCCACGGCGGGGGCCGCAGCGTCGCGGGCGGGTACGGCAGGAGCCACGGCGGCACAGGCGGCCACGTCAGGGGCGGCGGCGCAGGCCGCCACGGCGGGAGCCGCGGCGTTTCTGCCCGCCCGGTTTCTTGAGCACACCGACTACAACCCCTACGGCTTCGGCACCCATATCGCTCTCGCGGGCGACGGGGCGATGGTGACCCCGCATCCCGGCCCCGGCCTGTTCGCGGCCAAGCGGATACCGGTGGAGCGGCTCACGCTCACGGACGTGCGGCGCGCACGGGGCGGCGACGGTGACACCGTCCCGCGCGGCTGGCACATCGCCGAACTCGACGACGCGGGCCGGCCGGTCCGCCTCGCGGCCGCTCCGGCCGACCTGACCCGCGTACTCGGGGAGCTGGGCCTGGCTATGGGCCCCACTCCAGTGAGAGGCCATCACGCGACTCCTTGACGGCGCCCACTCCGGGCGGTCCGCGTGACGGCCACGCTCGTCGCCGTCGCCGTCGCCGTCACCTTCGCGGTTCCGCTCACCGTGGGGCCGGCGCGGCCCTCCACCGGGCGGCGGAGTGACGCTGCGTAGCCGTTCGACGTGCGAGCCGCGGCGGTGCGCCTGAACCTGTGGAGGGGGTCCGACCGTGGAGAAGGGAGCCCATCGTGGGCATCAAGGACCAGTTCCAGGACAAGGCCGACCAGCTCAAGGAGCAGGCGGAGAAGGCGCGTTCCGGTGCGCGGGACGAGGCGTCGGAGCGCGGGCAGCAGGCGCGGGACCGAGCCCAGCGGGGCCGGCAGCAGGCCCAGGACGCCGCCGATGACGCACAGGACCGCTTCCAGTCCTGACGTTTCCGGTCCTGGCTGTGGGGGCGCGCCCCCACAAGCAACAGAGCCCCCGTCTCGCGAGCCGAGGCGGGGGTCCGCGGCTTCAGCCGATGACTCCCCGCCCTGCCTCGCTCCGCCGAAAAGCGGCCGACGCTCCACGCGGTTCAGTCGAATCGCGTCGCCGGGTCATCCGATGGGCTCGCGCATCTCCTCGCGTACCTGCAGGGTCGTCCGCGCGAGTTCGTCGAGGTCGACCGACTCGGGATCCTGGGTGGCGTTCGCGTCCGTGATCAGGCCCACGCCCACCGCCGTGTTGTCATCGCCCCAGGCGCACATCGGCACGTTGCTCCGAACACCACCCGCACCCCCTTCCTGGGTGAGCACCTGGCAACTCACCGCGATGTCCGATCCCGAGGGTGTGATGTCCCGCGCGGGCACCGCGACCACGGCGCCCTGCCCCTCGGTGGCGCCGGCCATCACGTCCTCCCGTGCCGCGGCGGGGTCCCTGAACCGCCCGGACATGCCGGAGACGACCATGACAGCGCCTTCCTGCTCGCCCTGGCCCGCGTACTGGGCGACCACCGCCTTCGGGTCACGGACGTTGGCCCTGCTGCGGTTCTCCTCGACGATCGCCCGGCCAGTGGTCTCGGAGAGGTCCTGCGTCAACTTGTACGCGCCGTCGACCAGTTCGGGCTGCACGGTCAAGCGGTACTCCGCCTCGGGGAACCCGCCACCGCCGTTCACGAACACGACGGCTCCCGCTATGACCACGAGCACCCCTAGGGCGCCAGCGGTGATGCCCAGGACCTTGCCGGTTCTGCGCCGAGGCGGCGGCGGAGGCACGGGCGGAGCGGCGCCCCACGGGGCGGGCCCGGGGCCCGCGGGGTATGGGGCGTAGGGCGGTTGCGGCGGCTGCCCGTATGAGGGCAGGACGGGGCGGAATTCCCCGGACTGAGGCGGCGTGGACATGCCGACACGCTACGACACGCCCGCCCGCGAGGCGCGATGGGCCTGCCCCTCCTGACCTGCGGGTCTGAGGCCACGCGCGCAGGAGCTGGGAGCCGCTCGTGCGACGGGGCCGGGGGTGCGTGTGGGCGGGGCCGGCACCCGTGGTGGCGTGCCGGCCCCGCCGGAGGGTGTTACGCCGTGGGCCACCACGGCGCGCGGGTGTCCCGCAGCGTGTTGGTGCCGCAGTGCACCTCACCCATGCCGAGGTGGTACGTGTACCAGTCGTCGATGTAGGTGGTGGTGAACCCCGCCTTGGCGTACACGGAGTTCACCGCCTCGGTGAATATGTCCCGGCCGCCGATGACCGGCCCCCACTGCTTGGGGGCCAGATAGCGGGTCGGGCTCAGCAGGACGCCGTTGACCGCGCCGGGGACGTAGGCGCTGTTCGGCCGGACGGCGGCGGCGCTGCTCGCGGCACCACCCTCGGAGTCCCGGCCGCGGCGCGTCTCGTCGGCGCCGCGCAGCTGACTGAACTTCTCCAGGGCCTCGGGGCCCATGCGGCGCAGCTTGCGGCTGCCGCTGAGGTCTCCGCTCGCGTCGGAGTCCCGCGTGTACAGGCCGGGCACCCTCACTATCTCCGCGTCGGTGACGCCGGTCTCGCGCTTGAGGATGTCCAGGTTGGCCTTGATGCGCTGGGCCGCAACCTTGTTGTCGGCGCGGAACGAGGCCTTGGCGAGCACCTGGTCGATGGTCTCCTTGGGCGCGGGGACGTCGCTGCCGCGCGGGACGGAGAACATCTTCGTCCCGCCGTGCCCGTCCCGCTTGGCCTTGCGGAGGAGCTCCACCCCGGCGGCCGGGTCGGCGACGCCGATGCGCCAGCCGCGCTCGGTGCCGGCGGGCAGGAACTGGACGAACTCGTCCACGTGCCCGACCGCCAGCCACGACGTGTCGAGCAGCAGCGGCGCCTGCACTCCCTGCGAGGACAGGAACGTACGCATCGACTTGGCGGGCTTGGAGCCGGAGTCGGCCCGGTAGCCCTGGATGATGCGGCCTGCCGGGTAGCTCTTGCCGTTCAGCGTGTACGGCGGAATGGTCTCCAGGTTGCCCATGGAGTTGAGCGTCCACTCCTCGTTCACCGTCGGCTTGCCGACCTGCACCACGCCCACGTCCGGGCCGCGCAGCTTCTCGAACAGCTCACGGCCCGCGTCCCGGTCGGGCTGCGCGGACCGGATCATGACCCGCATCGTGCGCTGCTTGCCGCCCGGGCCCGGCATGCTCGCGTAGGCCGGCTCGACGAAGTCCTGCGCCCACGGGTCGTCGTACTTGGTGAAGGTCGTCAACGGCTTGTCGATGCCGGCGTCCTTCACCTGCTTGGCGAGTTCCTTGACGAACTTGCGCTGGTCACGGCCGTAGGCACCGGCGCCCTTCATCTTGGTGACGAGGACTTCCTCGGCACGCTGCAGGTGGTGGTGGGTCAGGACGGGCGCGGTGCGCAGCACGACGTCGTCGGAGCGGGACGTGCCGCCGCCGGTGACCGTGAAGCGGACCTTCACCTCTCCGTTCCACTTCTGCGCGTCGCGCACCACGTCCGTGGCCTCGACGCCCAGCTCGACTCCGGCGCGCAGTTCCGCGGCGGACAGCCGGTCGGCGGGCCGCAGCAGGGACCAGCGGCCGTCGCGCTTGATGAACAGGTGGGCCTTCTTGGCGCCGGCGCCGATCGCCTTGACGGTGCCGTGGCTGCCCGCCGGGGCCCCGGTCAGCGGCACGGTCTTCAGACGGGCCAGGTCGGCCGCGTCACGCGCACCGTTGACCTTGGTGTCGGACCCGTCGTTGCACCGGGCCAGCTTCGCGTCCGACAGGGGCCTGCCATGGGCGTCCTTGACCGGGCAGCGCTTCGCGTCGTCGTCGACGTTCGGAAGCACGATCGCGCCGCGCCGCGCCGTCCAGGTGTTCTCGCCCGCCGAGTCGCTCGTACCCGCCACGTCGACGGTGCCGTCCCGGTTCACGTCGGCGCGCATATCGGGCACTTGGGACGGTGCGTCCGGGGCGTCGGCTTCGGCCATGGCCGTGGCTCCGGTGGCCGCGAGCACCCCGGCCATGCCGGTCGCAAGAGCGACGCTTCTCCATCTGTGCGTACGCACAGTTCCCCTCCTCTGTTCCCGGCCCTCTGGTCAGGTGGTCGGTCGGCGAGGGCCGTTGACCTTAAGGAGGCGCGCGGGACCGGTGAGGTTGTCAGGGCGACGGGATTTGTTCGGGATCACAGGATTCGTACGGGACAACGGCAACCGGGGGCGAGGCGCGGCCCGTCGGCGCGGATGCGGACGTAACAGAATTCGCCGTAACGCTTCTCCTGGTTCACACGCGGCTGGTGGGCTGACCGCGCTCAACCCAACGATCACAGGAGGCGTGCGTGAATCTGGTCGTCAACGGCGACGCGGAGAGCGGGGCGGGCGGTACCGCCGACCCCGTCGCGGAGGTCCGCGGCTGGCAGGTCGCCCAGGGAGCCCCGGCGCTCATCGCCTACAGCCTCGGCGGTGGCTATCCGACCGCGTCGGACCCCGGTCCGGCCCGGCGCGGCAGCCGCTTCTTCTCGGGCGGCAACAGCGCGCGTACCGCCCTGGTCCAGGACATCTCCCTGCCCAGGACCGGCCGGACCGGGCGCCGGGCCGTCGACGCGGGCCGGGTGCGCTACACCGTGTCCGCGTGGCTCGGGGGCTACGCCGGGCAGGAGGACGGCGCCCGGCTCTCCGTGGAGTTCCGTGACGCCGAGGGCACCCCGGTCGCCCTGAGCGTGCTCGGCCCCGTCGGCGCCGGGGACCGGGAGGGCCGCACGGGCCTTGTGGAGCGGACCGCCGAGGCCGCGGTGCCGCCCACCGCCCGCTCGGCGCGGCTGCTCCTCGTCTTCACCCGCAGCGGCGGCGGCACCTCCAACGACGGTTACGCGGACGCCCTCTCCCTCACTCTCAGCGCCGTCGGAGGCCACCGATGACCGTCAACCGCCGTGATCTGCTGAAGGCCGCCGCGGCTGCCGGCGCGCTGAACCTCGCCTGGCCGCTGGCGGGAGGACTCACCCCGGCACAGGCCCGTGAGGCGGCCGAGCGCCTGGGCGCCGAGTACGACCGGGCGCCGTTCACGCTCGGTGTGGCCTCCGGCGATCCGCAGCCGCACTCGGTGCTCCTGTGGACCAGACTCGCGCCCGAACCCCTCGCGGCCGAGCAGAGACTTCCCGAGGTCGTGGAGGTCGACTGGGTGGTCGCCAAGGACTCCCGGCTGCGGCACGTCGTCGCCCGCGGCACCGCGCCGGCGTCCGCGACGCTCGGCCACAGCGTGCACGTGCCGGTGAGCGGTCTCGCGCCCGGCCGTCACTACTGGTACGCGTTCAAGGCGCTCGGCGGGACCAGCCGCGTCGGCCGTACGAAGACCGCGCCGCGCGGCCGGGTCTCCAAGGTCACCTTCGCCGCCGCCAACTGCCAGGCGTTCCACGACGGTTTCTACGCCGCGCACCGCGGCATCGCCCGCGAGAACGTGGACTTCGTCGTGCACCTCGGCGACTACATCTACGAGCACGGCCGGGTCGGCGGCGTACCGGAGAAACACGTACGCGACCACGACGGGCCGGAGATCCTCACGCTCGCCGACTACCGCAAGCGGCACGCCCTGTACAAGGGCGACAAGTCGCTGCGCGAGGCACACGCCGCCCATCCGTGGTTCCTGACCTGGGACGACCACGAGGTCGTCAACGACTACAGCGGCACCGGGGGCGGAGCCCCGTTCATGCGCCGCCGCGCGGCCGCCTACCAGGCGTGGTTCGAGCACATGCCGCACCGCGACTCCTTCGGCGGCATGGCCCTGCCCGACCCCGAGATCCACCGCGTACGCCGCTGGGGCGACCTGCTCGAACTGAGCGTCCTGGACCTGCGCTCGTACCGCTCCGCACAGAACCTGCCCGACGGCACGATCCTCGGTGCCGAGCAGAAGGCCTGGCTCAAGCGCACCGTCGACCGCGCACCGGACTCCTGGCACGTGTGGGCCAACTCGATCATGCTGAGCCAGCTGCGGGGCAGGCCGGGCGGCTCGTACATGTTCACCGACCAGTGGGACGGCTTCCTCGCCGAACGCAAGGAGGTCCTCGGGCACGTGCACAAGAGCGGCCTGGAGGACCTGGTCGTCATCACCGGCGACTGGCACTCGGCGTTCGTCGACGACGTCCGCACCGACTTCGACCAGCCCGACTCGCCCCTGGTGGGCACGGAGTTCACCGCTCATTCGGTGACCTCCGGCGCCTACTCGCCCGAGTGGAACACCGCCAACGGCCCCCTCATGGGCAAGGCCAACCCGCACCTGAAGTACTTCGAGGGCAACCGGTACGGCTATGACGTGTACGAGGTGACGCCCCGGCGCTTCACCGCCCACATGCGCGTCATCGGCGACCGCCGCGACCCGGACTCGCCCGTGACCACGCTGACGAAGTTCCACGTGGACCGCGGCAAGGCCGGCTCGTACGAGGACGAGGGGACCAAGGGGTCGGCTGCGCAGTACCGCAGGGACTAGGTCGCGCCCGATTCGACCGGCCGACGGGACCCGGCCGGTCGGCTCCGGGCGTACGCCTCACCGCGGATCCCCGGGGCTCGCGAGCCCCACCTCGTACGCGAAGATGATCGCCTGTGCGCGGTCCCGCAGGGACAGCTTGGCGAGCAGGGCGTTCATGCGGCGGCTGGTCGGTGACGCCTCGGCGGGTGAGGGTGCGGGTTCCCGCCCGGGGCCGGGTGGCGTGGAGTTCACCGTCACGGCCGGTGAGCAGGTCCGTCCGGGCGTCTGACCTGCCGCTCGTCTTCGACGCCCTGCTCGGCGCCGAGCCCGTGCCGCCGTCCGTCGCCCGTATCCAGCGCCGCCGCGGCCGACCGGGGGGCCGCCCCGGCAAGCAGCCCGCTCTCGCCCCGGTGATCGACCGGGTGGTGCCCGCCGCGGGCGCCGGGGCCGGTGGCCCGGACGTGCGGATCACGGCGCGCGTCAGGGACGCGGTGTCCGGTGTGCCGTACGGAAGGGATCACCGTCGAGGTGGACGGAAGACGGGTCCCGCACCGCTTCGCCCCGGCCGACGGGAGGCTGACGGCGACGGCGCGGCTTCGGCCGGGACGGCACACGGTCCTGATCCGGGCGTTCAACCACCCGCATGCCCCGGCGGCGCGCACGGTGACCTTCCACGTCCGGGACACATGACGCCGAGAACGATCAAGGGGCCGTTTCAGATTGCTCTGAAACGGCCCTTGATCTGCGACTCTCACGAGTCGGGACGACAGGATTTGAACCTGCGACCCCTTGACCCCCAGTCAAGTGCGCTACCAAGCTGCGCCACGTCCCGGTGTGTTCGGTGCGGTGCCCCGCGTGATCACAGGTAGAACTCTACCCCACGTACGAGGGTGCTCCGTTCCCCGGTGACCGCCGTCAGGTACGCGCGACAATCGGCGTATGAGCACTGCACCTCGACCGTACGACAGTGGCCCCGACCGCGATCGCGACGCGGAGGGCCGGGCCCGCAACCAGCGGCCGCGCGATGGGCTGGGGCGGCCGTTGCCGTACGGCGCGGACGGCGTGGCCCGGCAGCCCGAGGGGGTGGTGCGCGCGCCCGAGGAGTCCGTCACCGAGGCACAGGCCCTGCTGGACGCGGGGCGGCCCTTCCACGCGCACGAGGTGTTCGAGGACGCGTGGAAGTCCGGCCCGGAAGCGGAGCGGGACCTGTGGAAGGGCCTCGCCCAACTGGCCGTCGGCCTGACCCACGCGGCCCGCGGCAACACCAAGGGCGGGGCGCGACTGCTGCTCCGGGGCGCCGGGGCCGTCAATGCCTGGCACGCGGCAGCGGAAAGGAGGGGCGCACCGGACGAGCGGGACGAGCAGTACGGGCCGGACGAGGCGTACGGAATCGACGTCCCGGAACTGGTCCGATGGGCCGAGGCGTTGGCGGCGCTGCTGGAGCGGGAAGAGGCCGCGGTGGACGCGGCTGCGCACGCGCCGCGGTTGCGCGGGGGCGGGGCCGGGTAGCCGGGGCGAGGCCGGTCCGCCGTCACCGGACCGGCCTCGCCCCGCATGCACGGGCCCCGGCCCGGTGTGAGGGTGGCCGTGTGACCATGACCGATCAGCCGGCCGCCGCCGCGGCACAGGCGCCGCCCGTCCTCGACCGGCGCCGCCGCAACGTCGTCTTCGTGACGATCATGCTGGGGATGCTGCTCGCCGCACTCGACCAGACCATCGTCGGCACGGCGCTGCCGACGATCGTGTCCGAGCTGGGCGGGGCGGAGCACATGTCGTGGGTGGTGACGTCGTATCTCCTGGCGGAGACCGTCGCCACGGTGCTCGTCGGCAAGTTCGGTGACCTGTTCGGGCGGAAGGTCGTCTTCCAGGTCTCGGCGGTCATCTTCATCACCGGGTCGTTCCTCTGCGGTCTGTCGACGAACATGACGCTGCTCATCGCCTGGCGGGCGATGCAGGGCATCGGCGCGGGCGGCCTGATGGTCACCTCCATGGCGCTGATCGCCGATGTCATCCCGCTGCGCGAACGCGGCAAGTACCAGGGCGCGATCGGCGCCGTCTTCGGGGTGTCCACCGTGATCGGACCGCTGCTCGGCGGGCTCTTCACGGACCATCTGACCTGGCGCTGGGCGTTCTATGTGAACGTGCCCATCGCGATCGTCGTCGTCATCGCGGCGGCCCGCACGATCCCCCTCGTGAAGTCGGCGGCGCGGCCGGTCATCGACTACATGGGCATCGCGCTCGTCGCGATCGGGGCGAGCGCGCTGATCCTGGCGACGAGTTGGGGCGGCAACGAGTACGCGTGGGGGTCGCCCGCCATCATCGGGCTGTTCGCCGGCGGGCTGATCGCGCTCGCGCTGTTCTGCGTCGTCGAGACGCGCGCCGCCGAGCCGATGCTGCCGATGCGGCTCTTCGCCAACCCCGTGTTCACGGTCTGCTCGATCCTCAGCTTCGTCGTGGGCTTCGCGATGCTCGGCGCGATGACGTTCCTGCCGACGTATCTCCAGTACGTCGACGGGGACTCGGCCACGGTTTCGGGCGTGCGGACGCTGCCCATGGTGGTCGGGCTGCTCATCGCGTCCATCTTCAGCGGCAACGTGGTCAGCAAGACGGGGACGTACCGGATCTTCCCGATCGTCGGCGCCCTGGTGATGGCGCTCGGGCTCTATCTGCTCTCGCTCATGGGGAGCGCCACGAGCGCGTGGCTGGAGTCGGTGTACATGTTCGTGCTCGGCGCCGGCATCGGCCTGTGCATGCAGGTCCTGACGATCGCCGTGCAGAACACCGTCCCGTACACGGATCTGGGCACCGCCACCTCGGGCGTGACCTTCTTCCGTACGCTGGGCAGCTCGTTCGGCACGGCGGTGTTCGGCACCATCTACGCCAACACCCTCGCGCCGAACCTCAAGGACGGGGTCGCGGCGGCGGCCGGTACGGGCGCCGCTGATCCCGCGACGATCGCGAAGGCCGCGCAGAACCCGCAGGGGCTGCACGACCTGCCGGGCCCCGCGGCGGCGCCGGTCGTCGAGGCGTACGCGGACACGCTGCACACCGTCTTCCTGTGGACCGTCCCCGTGGCGCTCCTCGGCTTCCTGGTGGCGCTCTTCCTCAAGCAGGTGGAGCTGCGCGACAGCGCGCGCATGGGCGCGCCCGACATGGGCGAGGGCTTCGCGCAGCCGAGCACCGGGGACTCGGGGCACGTCCTGGAGCGGAGCGTCGCCGGGATCGTCCGCAATGTCGGCATGAACACCGCGCGCGGCATCATCCAGGGCTCCGACACCCGTCTGGACATCGCGGGCGCCTGGGCGGTCATGCAGGTCTCGCTCTTCACCCGGATGGTGGGGTACGCCAGTCTCGGGCTGATCGCGGCGCGGCGCAGGATCCCGGCCGAGGTGCTCGTGCCGGTCTTCGACCGCATGGTCGAGGAGGGGTATCTGACCCGCACCGGTACGTACTTCTCGCACACGCCCGCCGGAGCGCGGGAGGCGGAGGTCATCGCCGGGGCGTGGTCGTCCTGGCTGGCCGAGGAGATCGAGAAGGACCTGGGACGGCCGCCGGACGAGGAGCTGACCGCGGCGGTGGACACGATCGCCAAGCGGCTGCTCGCGGAGGATCTGGAGCAGGGCCTCACCCCCGAGACGGCGGGCGCCCCGGTCGCACGGCGCTGAACCGCACCTGCGAGGCGTGGACGCCGAGTGCTTCTACACGGACGAGTGCTTCTCCACGGAGTACTGGGTGCGCAGTTCCCGCTTGAGGACCTTCATGCTGGGGCCGAGCGGGAGCGCGTCGGTGAACTCCAGGCGGCGGGGGTACTTGTGGCGGCCCAGGTGTTCCTTCGACCACGCGATGATCGCGTCCGCGTCCCCGGCCGCGCCGGGCGCCGCGACGACGACGGCGCAGATCTCCTCGCCGTGGACGGGGTGGGCCAGGCCGATCACGGCTGCCTGCGCGACGTCGGGGTGGCGCATGAGGACCTCTTCGACCTCGCGCGGATAGACGTTGAAGCCGCCGCGGATGATGACGTCCTTCTTGCGGTCGACGATGGTCAGGAAGCCCTCGGCGTCCTTGGTGCCCAGGTCGCCGGTGCGGAACCAGCCGTCGACCAGCGCCTCCGCGGTGGCCTCGGGGCGGCCCAGATAGCCGGAGAAGACGTTGTGGCCGCGGACCACGACCTCGCCGAGCCGGCCGGTGGGCAGCAGCTCCACGCGGTCGTCGACGTCGGCGCGGGCGATCTCCACGTCGACGCCCCACAGCGGGTGGCCGATGCTGCCCGCCTTCGTGCCGAAGTCGGGCTGGTTGACGGAGGCGGCCGGGGAGGTCTCGGAGAGCCCGTACCCCTCGTAGACGGGCGTGCCGAAGGCCTCCTCGAAGCGTTCGAGGACGGCGACGGGCAGCGAGGCGCCGCCGGAGACGCACAGCCGTAGCTTCGGCAGTTCAGCGGCGGTAGCGGCGGCCGCGACCAGACCCACGAACATGGTGGGCACCCCGTGGAAGGTGTTCGCCCCTTCCGCCACCATCAGCTCGATGGCGCGCGCGGCGTCGAAGCGGGGCAGCAGGACGAGGGTCGCGCCGGCCCGCCAGGTGGAGTTCATGGAGACGGTCTGGCCGAAGGCGTGGAAGAGGGGCAGCGCGCCCAGCGCGACGTCGTCGGGCCGGACGTCGTTGGCGTCGAAGGCGTTGACGGTCGCGTTCATCACGAGGTTGAAGTGGCTGAGCACCGCGCCCTTGGGGACGCCGGTGGTGCCGCTGGTGTAGAAGATGACGGCCGGGTCGTCGGCGTCGCGGGTGACGTACGTGGTCAGCGGCTCGGCGTCGCGGGCCAGCTCCTCCAGCTCGCCCTTCGCACCCAGCTCCAGCATGCGTACGCCGGTGGCCGCGGCGGCCGCCGCGCCGGTCGGCGCCTGCGCGGGGTGGCAGAGGAGGAGGCCCGCACCGCTGTCGCGCAGGACGTGCTCGACCTCCTCCGCGGAGAGCAGCAGATGGACGGGGACGACCACTCCCCCGGCGGCGAGGATCGCGTAGTAGGCCGTCGGGAACTCGGCGGTGTTCGGTGCCATCAGGGCGACGCGGTCCCCCGGCCGCACGCCGAGTTCCGCGAGGGCCGCGCCCTGGGTGCGGGCCTCGCGCCACAGCTCCTTGAAGGAGAGCCGCAGTTCTCCTTCGACGAGGGCGGTGCGGTCCGGGTGGCGGCGGGCGGGTTCGGCGAGGATCGCGGCGAGGGACAGCGTTGCCATGGCGGGTGGTGCTCCGTTTCCGTGCGGCCTTGCGGTGGTTCGGACTGCTGCTCGGGCTGCTGCTCGGCGGGGCGTGCCGAAGGCGGCGGCGCGCCCCCGGCCTCCCGGTTCAGTCGCGCTCGACGAGGAGCGCGCTGCCCTGGCCCACGCCCACGCACATGGTGGCGAGGCCGCGCGAGGCGCCCGTGCGGCGCATCCGGTGCAGCAGCGTGGTGAGGATGCGGGCGCCGGAGCAGCCGAGGGGGTGGCCGAGCGCGATGGCGCCGCCGTAGGGGTTGACCAGCTCCGGGTCGATGCCGAGGGCGTCGACGCAGGCGAGGGCCTGGGCGGCGAACGCCTCGTTGAACTCCGCCTCCTGGAGGTCGCCGACGCTCCAGCCGACGCGGTCGAGCGCCTTGCGGGTGGCGGGGACGGGCCCGATGCCCATGACGTCGGGGTGCACGCCCGCCGATGCCCCGGCGGCGTACCGCCCGAGGGACTCCAGGCCCAGGTCGTTGAGGGCCTCCTCGCTGACGAGCAGCAGTCCAGCGGCGCCGTCGTTCATCGGCGACGCGTTGCCCGCGGTGACGGTGCCGCCCTTGCGGAAGACGGGCTTCAGGGCGCCGAGCTTCTCGTACGAGGTGTCCTCGCGCACGCATTCGTCCGTGTCGACGACGATGCCGTCCGGCCGGGTGACGGGGAGCAGCTCGTCGTCGAAGTGGCCGTTCTTGCGGGCGGCCGCGGCGCGCTGGTGGCTGCGGAGCGCGAAGGCGTCCTGGCGCTCGCGCGACACGTTGTGGCGCTCGGCGACCTCCTCGGCGGTCTCGCCCATCGCGAGGACGCCGTGCAGCTCCTTCATCCTCGGGTTGGTCAGGCGCCAGCCGAGGCGGGTGTCGGCGGTCTCCATGCGGTGCGGCAGCGCCTCGTCCGGGCGTCGCAGCACGAAGGGGGCGCGGCTCATCGACTCGGAGCCGCCCGCGAGGACGATGTCGGCCTCACCGGCGGCGACGGTGCGCGCGGCGGTGGTGACGGCTTCGAGCCCGGAGGCGCAGAGCCGGTTGACGGTCGCGCCGGGCACGGACTCCGGGAGGCCGGCGAGGAGGGCGGCCATGCGGGCGACGTTGCGGTTGTCCTCGCCCGACTGGTTGGCGGCGCCCCAGTAGATGTCGTCGATCCGGGCGGGGTCCAGCTGCGGTATGTCGGCGAGCAGTCCTCGTACGACGCCTGCGGCGAGGTCGTCGGGTCGGACGGAGGAGAGGGCGCCGCGGAGCTTGCCGATGGGGGTGCGGCGGGCGGCGGCGAAGTGGACGGTGCGCACGATACGGCTCCGGATCGTTTTGCGGGTCTCGCTGCGTGGATTGTGGGTCTCGCTGCGTAAATTAGCGCTGCTAGTTTTGGAGTCTATGCGGAGGCGGGGGCTGTGGGAAGAGGCGCCCGCAGAGGGAGCGGCTACGGGGGAGGCCCCCGCTCCGGAGCCCCGCCGCCTACGACTGGGCGCGCCCCAGTTCCGCGAGGCGGGTCAGGGCGGGCAGGGCGTCCGTGATCGCCCGGCGCTGCTCGGGGGTGAGCTGCTCGACGAGTGGTCGCAGGTGCCGCGACCGGTCGGCGCGGCGGGAGCGGCCGACCTCGCGGCCGGCGTCGGTGATGTGGACCAGGACGGCACGGCCGTCGCTCGGGTCGGGGCGGCGCTCCACCAGGCCGTCCCGCTCCAGGCGGTTGATCAGCTGGGTGATGCCGGGCTGGCTGACCTGCTCGGTCTTCGTCAGCTCGGTCAGCCGCCTCGGGCTGCCGCCGAACGCGAGGGTGTCAAGCACCGACAGGGTCGTGAACGGAAGCTTCTCCAGTACCGGGAGGCGGATGTAGAAGCGGTTGAAGTTCTCCATCGCCGAGGTGAAGGCTTCCACGTCCAGGGCGCTGTCCGAGTCGCTCTCGAGGTCGGCGTCCGGGGCGTCGGCCAAGGCGGTGTGCAGTTCGTCGTTCGACATGTCGTCCACTCTAAGAATGCGTCGCTTACTTATCTAAGCTTCTTATGTTGTTCGGGTGGACGTGGCATGGGGGCAGGGCGAGTCCGCTACCGCTGCCGTGTTACTGGGTCCGCTGAAGGTTGATGGTTCCGCCGAAGCCTCAGGGCGCGAGGGCGATCCGTACGGCGCCGCCGCGCACATCCACCCGGTCGGCCCAGCTCCCGGTGATACGGAGAGGCCGGTTGGGGACCGCCGGGCGTCGGCGGCGGGCGCGGTGCAGGGTCCTGCCGTCCTGCGTGATCTCCAGCGTCGGACGCGCGACGAACTCCGTCGTCCGCAGGGTGAACCCGTCGCCGGGCTCCTCCAGGGTCAGCCGGTTGGGTGCGACCCAGGCGAGCGGGGCCGTGACCCGCAGCGGGACCGAGGCCGAGGGCCAGTCGCCGTCGGAGAGGTAGCGCCGCACGGCGGCTGAGACGGCCGCGCCCTCGCGCGTCACCACACGCGCGGGTTCGACGGCGTGCAGTACGTTGCCCACCGCGAAGACGCCCCGCTCGGCGGTGCGGAAGGCGCTGTCGATGGCGGGGCCGCGCGTGCCGGGATCGAGCGGCAGGCCGCCGCGGCGGGCCAGTTCGTGGTCGGGGACGAAATCGCCGGTGAAGACCACCGTGTCGCAGGCGACGTACGCCGTCCTGCCGTCCCGGTGCCGCAGCCGGACCCCCGACAGACGTCCGCGCCCGAGGAGTTCGGCGACGGTGGCGTCCGTGAGCAGGGGGATGCCGTGCCGCAGCCGGGCATCGGCGGCGCGGCCCGGCGATGCCTGGTGGCGCGGGTGCTCCGTGATCAGCGCGGCGACCTCGACCCCGGCGCGCCGCAGCGTGTCCAGGGCGGCGAAGCTCACCGGCTCGGCGCCGACCACGAGGGCCCGCGTGCCGATCGGCGGCCGGTGCACGTGGACCGCCCGCTGCAACTCCCCGGAGGTGTAGACGCCGGCGGGTCGCGTGCCCGGCACCAGGCGTGCGCCGCGCGGCCGTTCGCGCGCCCCCGTGGCCAGCACGATGGCGCGGGCGGTGATCCGCTCCAGGCCGAGCGGGCTCGTGGTGTCCACGGTCAGCGGGCCGGACCAGTCCGTGACGGTGACGCCGGTCCGCAGCACCGCGCCGACGCCCACCGCCGCCGCCACACAGCGCTCCGCGTACCGCGGCCCGGTCGTCCCGAGGCGGCCGAACCCGCCGTGCGCGCGGTACCGCGGGGCGCCGCCCGCCCGCTGCTCCCGTTCGACCACCTCGACCTCGCCCGCGCCCGCCCCGGCGAGGCCCACGGCCGTGGCGAGGCCCGCCGGTCCCGCGCCCACGACCAGCACGTCGACGATGCGCTCACGCCTCATCCGGACACCGCCTCCCGACCCTGTTCGAAGAGTTCCCGCACCTGGGCCCCGCAGTGAGAGCCCTGGCAGCGTCCGCCGCGCGCCCGTGTGCGGCGCCGCAGCCCGTCCGGTGACCCGGGCGGGACGGTCGCCGCGAGGGCGTCGCGGATCTCGCCGAGCGTCACCCGCTCGCAGTGGCAGACGATGGTGCCGTACGCGGGGTCGGCGGCGATGAGGTCGGCGCGCTGGTAGGGGCGCGCGAAGGCCTCGCCGAGGTTCGGCATGCGGACGGGCGGCAGGTCCCTGGTCCGGGTGAGGTCCAGGCCCGTGGCGGCGAGGAGTTCCGTGACGTGGGCGGCGATGGCCAGGGAGGCGGTGAGTCCGGTCGAGCGGATGGAGCCGACCGTGACGTAGCGCTGTTCCTTGTGGGCGCTGATGCGGTAGTCGTCGTGCTCGGTGGCGGCGCGCAGTCCTGCGTAGACGGCGGTGACCTCCTCGTCGAGCAGTTCGGGGAGGATCCGGCGGCCCTTCTCGCGCAGCGCGGCGATGCCTTCGGCGGTCGAGCCGGTGGCCGTCTTGTCGTCCAGCTCCTCGGCGGTGGGCCCGAGGAGGACGTTTCCGTACACGGTCGGGGCCACCAGGACGCCTTTGCCGAGCGCGGTGGGTACGGGCAGCAGGATGTGGCGCAGCAGGCCGCGGGCGAACTTGTCGAAGACGATGAGCTGGCCGCGGCGCGGTGTGACGGTGAAGTCGTCGTGGCCGAGCAGACGGTCGATCGCGTCGGCGTGCAGGCCCGCGGCGTTGACGAGGTGCCGGGTGCGCAGGGGGCCGCGGCTCGTGGCCAGCTCATGCCGGTCCGGCGACGCTTCGACGCCCTCCACGCGGCAGTTGAGGTGCAGGTCGACGCCGCCGCGCACCGCTTGAGTGGCGTACGCGAGGGTGGTCGTCCAGGGGCAGATGACGCTCTCGCCGGGGACGTCGAGCGCGCCGAGTGCGCCGGGCCCCAGGTGCGGCTCGCGGGCCCGGACCTCCTCGGGACCGATGATCCTTGCTGCTCCGTAGCCGTTGCGGGCGGATTTCCCCAACAAGCCCTCCAAGGCGCTGAGTTGAGCCTCGTTCCAGGCGACGAGCAGCGCGCCGACCGGCTCCACGGGGATGCCGGACTCGGCGGCGTAGGCGGCGAGGAGCCGCTGTCCCTCGCGGACGAGGCGTGACTCCAGGGAGCCGGGCACGGCGTCGAAGCCGGTGTGCAGGATCGCCGTGTTGGCCTTGGACGTGCCTTCACCGACGTCGTTCGCGGCATCCACCAGGGCGATGCGCAGGCCGTGGTGGCGGGCCAGTTCGCGGGCGATGGCCGCGCCCACGACTCCGGCGCCGATCACGGTCACGTCGTACGTCACGTCCGGCGGCGCCCCGCGCCGCAGCACCCGCCCGGCGGTCCCGCCTTCCGCTCCGGCCTCCCTCATGAGGGCCCGCGTTCGAGAAGTGCCGCGACGGCCGAACGGAAGCCCGCGAGGCACTCGGCCGCCCGGTCCGCGTCGATCCGCGGTTCGTAGACGGCGGCGGGCCGCCACGCGGGGACCGCGTCGGCGAGCGGGAGGGCGGGGTCCAGGCCGATCCGGGCGACGGCGGCCGCGCCGAGCGCGGTGACGTCGGGCAACGCCGACACCTCGACGGGCAGTTGGAGCAGGTCCGCCTGGGTCTGCATGAGCAGCGCCGAGCGGGTCAGGCCGCCGTCGACCCGCAGGCTCGTCAGGGGCCCGCCCAGGTCGGCCGCCACCGCGTCGGCGAGCGAGGCGACCTGCGCGGCGATGCCCTCGCACAGGGCGCGGACCAGGTGCCCGGCGGTGGTGTCCAGGCCCAGCCCGGTCAGCGAGCCGCGCAGGTCGCCGCGCCACCAGGGGGCGGCGAGGCCGGCGAGGGCTGGTACGAAGGTGACGCCGCCCGCGTCCGGGACGGCGGAGCCCACGGGGTCGATGTCCTCGGCGCCGCCGATCACACCGAGGTCGGTGAGCCAGCGGACGGCGGACGCGGCGGTGTAGACCTGCCCGTCGAGGCAGTAGCTGCTCTTCCCGTCGAGCCGCCAGGCGACGCAGCTGACCAGGCCCGAACCGCCGCGGCGGGGCCGCGCGCCGGTCTGGGCGAGCAGGAACGCCCCCGTTCCGTACGTGCACTTGGCGCCGCCCGGCTCCGTCACGTGCTGGGCGAGCAGCGCGGCCTGCTGGTCGACGAGGAGCCCGGTGAGCGGGATCTCGGGGCCGAAGGCGGTGGTGGTGCCGACGGGTCCCGCGGCGTCGACGACACGGGGCAGGCGTTCCCCGGCGAGGCCGTAGAGGTCCAGGGCACGCGGTGACCAGGCGACGTCGTCGAGGTCGAGGAGCTGGGTGCGGCCCGCCGTGGCGGCGTCGGTGACGAAGGCGCCGGTGAGCCGGTGGACCAGCCAGACGTCGCTGGTCGTGACCACACCGCGCCGGGTGAGGTGGCGGCGTATCCACGCCATCTTGGGCGCGGCGAAGTAGGGGTCGAGCGGCAGGCCCGTGAGGTCTCTCAACTCTTCGGCGTGGACGGCGAGTCCGGCGCAGACCGACGCGGCGCGGCGGTCCTGCCAGACGAGGGCTTCGGTGAGCGGTTCCCCGGAGTCGGGGTCCCAGGCCAGGACCGTCTCGCCCTGGTTGGCGAGGCCGACGGCGGCGACCGGTTCGCCCGCGTCGGCCAGTGCCCGCCGTCCGGCGTCGATGACGGAGGAGAGCAGTTCGGCGGGGTCGACCTCCACCAGGCCGCCGGGCAGGAAGCGGGGGCGCACGTCGGCGGCGCCCGAGCCGATCACGCCGCGCTCCGGGCAGACCACGAGGGCCTTCGTCCCCGAGGTGCCCTGGTCGACGGCGAGCACGGGCCGCCGCGCCGGAGACCGCTCATAGGTGATCACCGCGGAAGCCTGCTACAGGGGGCCGGAGGGCGTCAAGGGATCGGTATATCGGTGATGGCACGTCAATTGGGCTGTCAGGCGCGCCGCTTTGACAAAAGCAGGTCATAAAAGATGCAGGAAGTGCCCTGAAACCGGAAAGGCCGGATCTACACTGACCGCCGAACAACATCGTCAACCCCCTTGCGCTCCCCATCAGTTCACACCGCCCCCGCCCTCTTCCCCCAACAGAGGACTCATGCCCATGCCGTCAGGCCGCCCGGTGTATCACCCGGCGGGCCACGACGAACCGCTGCGCGCGGTGCTCCAGGACCTCAAGGCGGGCCGCTGGGTCTCCACGCGCAATCTCCTGACCGAGACGCCCGACTGGGGGCTGTGGACGCAACGTACGCAGATACTGGCGGCCGCCGTCGCCGGTTCCGACGTGGTGCTCACCTGGCGCGCCGAGGAGCCGCGCAGCGCGTCGGCGGCCGTCCTGCACAGCAGGGTCCTGGTGGAGCGGGCGCTGCGCGCCCACCGGGCGGGGCACCGGCACACCAACGACCTCTGGCGCGACGCGGTCGCCGCGTGCGCCGCCGCGTCGTCCCTGTCGCCGGAGGACCCGGTGCCGTGGATCTGCCTGCTCGCGCTGGCCCAGCTGGACGTGGGGCAGCGGTGGGACGAGCACCGGGTGGCGCCTCCGGAGCCGATGCTCTTCCCCGGCCCCTGGCAGCTGCTGGCCGAGGCCGACAAGCGCGACCCCGGCAACCGCGAGGCGTACCACCGGATGCTGCAGTTCGCGTACGGGCGCCACGCCCGGGGCCCGCTCACCGAGGCGTACAACTTCGTGCAGTGGGCGGCGGCGGCCGCTCCCGCCGGTTCGCCGCTGCATCTGCTGCCGCTGTATGTGCGGGTCGAGCGCTACCGCAGGGAAGCCGGCCACGAACGGGCGCTGGACCTGCACTGGATCTCGGAGGACGCCACACGCGCCGCGCTGCGCGCCCTGCAGCTGTGGTTCGATCACGCGCTGCCCTCGGCGACCTCGCTCCTCGACCTCAACCACTTGGCGCACGCGTTGTGGGGAGCGCACCAATTCCACGACGCGTCACGGGTCTTCAAGGCGCTCGACCCCTTCTACACGGTCGTGCCGTGGACGTACCGCACGCACTCCCCCGGCGACGCGGACGCGGCCGCCGAGGTCTTCGTCCAGGCCCGCGCCCGCTGCTTCGCCGTCTCCCGCGGACCGGGCTAGGCCCCGCTTCTCTCCCCGCTCCCCCTCACCGCTCACCGCTCACCGCTCATCCTCCGGAGGTCCCCACGTGTCCCGCACCACCTGGTCGTCGAGCACCGTCCCAGCGCCCCCACGCCAGGACGAGGAGGAGAGACTCAGGGAGCTCGGCTACCAGCCGGTCCTGGCCCGCCGCATGGGCGGGTTCGGCAACTTCGCCATCAGCTTCTCCGTCATCTCCATCCTCTCCGGCTGCATGACGCTGTACGGCTTCGGCATGAAGACCGGTGGCCCGGCCGTGATGCTCTGGGGCTGGGCGGGGGTCGGCCTGTTCGTGCTCTGCGTGGGCCTCGCGCTCGCCGAGGTGACCAGCGCGTACCCGACATCGGGGGCCCTCTACTACATGGCCGACCGGCTGGGCGGGCGCCGCTGGGGCTGGTACACAGGCTGGCTGAACCTGCTCGGGCTGCTCGGCGCGATCGCGGGCATCGACTACGGCGCCGCGCTCTTCACCGGCGCCTTCCTGAACCTGCGGTTCGGCTTCACGCCGACCCCGGAGAAGACCTTCCTGATCTTCCTCTGCGTCCTGCTCCTGCACGCCCTGCTGAACCTGTTCAACGTACGTCTGGTGAGCCTGCTCAACTCGATCAGCGTGTGGTGGCACGTGGCCGGTGTCACCGTGATCGTCGGCGTCCTCGCGATCGTGCCGGACCACCACCAGTCGCCGTCGTTCGTCTTCGGCGAGTTCTTCAACGGCACCGGCTGGGACAACCCGCTCTACGTCACGGCGATCGGCCTGCTCCTCGCCCAGTACACGTTCTCCGGGTACGACGCGTCCGCGCACCTGTCCGAGGAGACCTCCAACGCGTCGGTGACCGCGGCACGCGGCATCGTGCGCGCCATCTGGGCGTCGTGGATCGCCGGTTTCGTACTGCTCGCCGGACTGACGTTCGCCATCCAGGACTACGCGGGCACCCTGAAGACGGAAACCGGCGTTCAGCCCGCCCAGATCATGATCGACGCGCTGGGCGAGTCCGGGGCGACGGCGCTGCTGCTCATCGTGATCGTGGCCCAGCTGTTCTGCGGCAACGCCGAGACGGCCGCCGCCAGCCGGATGGTGTTCGCGTTCAGCCGCGACAACGCGCTGCCCGCCTCCGCGCTGTGGCGCAAGGTCAGCTCCCGCACCCAGGTGCCGGTGCCCGCGGTGTGGCTGTCGGTGGGCCTGGCCGCCGCGATCGCCCTGCCGTCGCTGTACTCGGCGACCGCGTACACCGCCGTGACCGCCATCAACGTCATCGGCATCACGCCCGCCTACGCCATCCCGATCTTCCTGCGGCTCCGCGCCGGCGACCGCTTCCAGCCAGGCCCGTGGAATCTGGGCCGCTGGAGCAAGCCCATCGGCTGGATCGCGGTGCTCTGGGTGGCGTTCGTGACGGTGCTGTTCTGCCTGCCGCAGGCCTCGCCCGTGACGGCTGACTCGATGAACTACGCGGTGATCGCGCTGGCCGTGGTGCTGGTCCTGGCCACCGTGTGGTGGTTCGTGGCACGCCGCTCCTACAGCACGCCGCAGGCGTACGGCTCCGACCGGGAACAGGCCGAGGTCGCGGAGGGCATCGTCTGAGGCGGGTCAGCTCCGCGATTCCTCGTGGCGGGCGGCGCGGCGGGCCCCGGCCAGCAGCAGCCCGCTCGCGACGAGGAGGACCGGCCAGGGCGTGAGCAGGAGGATCACGGCGTCGGCCACGGTCCACAGCCCCAGCGTCCAGGCGATGAACGACGGTGGCGTGATGCCGCGGCGCTCCAGCCACAGCACCATCAGCCCGACCACGACGAGCGGCACGCCGAAGCTGCCGAGACTCAGCCAGTACGCGCTGTTGGCCGGGCCCATCGCGGAGAGTTCGTCGTGCCACAGCTTCCCGCCGAACCACGCGCCGGCGTGGTCCGCGGCTCCCTCCACCGTCAACGCGCCGATCGTGTGCGCGGCTCCGTAGAACACGATGAGCCGGCCCGCCCATTTGATCATCACTGCTCCCCCGTGCTTGTACGGTGGCGTACAAGACCGAGAGTAGACCCGTTATACGGGCCCGTACAACTTGCCGGAAGGATGGGTGGACCACCGATGGGCGCGCTGCGCACGCCACGCGAGAAGTGGATCGAGGAGGGGCTGCGGGCGCTTGCCGCGGGCGGCGTCGAGACTGTGCGCGTCGAGGCGCTGGCCAAGGCGCTGGGGGTGACCAAGGGCGGGTTCTACGGCTACTTCGCCAACCGCGGCGCGCTGCTGGAGGCCATGCTGGACACCTGGGAGCGGGAGTGCGTCGACGACGTCCTCGACCGGGTGGAGCGGGAGGGCGGCGACGCCCGGCAGAAAGTACGGCTGGCCGGGCGGCTCACCTTCTCCGGCGATCGCCTGCTCCCCATCGACCTGGCCGTCCGCGACTGGGCCCGCCGCGACGAGGCCGTCGCCGAACGCCTGCGCCGCGTCGACAACCGGCGCATGGAGCTCGCGCGCGACGCGATCAGCACCTTCTGCGCCGACCCCGACGAGGTCGAGGCCCGCGCCCTGCTCGCCTTCTGCATGGCCATCGGCAACCACTTCCTCGCCGCCGACCACCCCGGGCGCACCCGCCCCCAGGTCATGGCCCGCGCCTCCGACCTCATTCTCGGCCTCTAGGTCGTCGTCGGCTGCTGGAACGTCGTCCTCGGCTGCTGGAAAGCGGGGCGGTCGTTGAGGATCCGCTGGAACAGCCGGTGGTCGCGCCAGGCGCCGTTGATGTAGAGGGACTCCGGCGCGACCCCGTACTCCTGGAAGCCGCACTTGGTGAGCACACGCTGCGAGGCGGTGTTGTCGAGCAGGGTGCCCGCCTCGACGCGGTGCAGGCCGAGCCGGCTGTCGGCGACCTCACAGGCGTGGCGCGTGGCCGCGGAGGCGAGGCCCCGGCCGACCTGCTCCGCGTCGATCCAGTAGCCGAGGACCGCGCTGCGGGCCGGGCCGAGCACGATGTTCACCAGGGCGGCGTGACCGACGATCTCGTCGCCCTGGGCGAGCACCCACTGCGCGCTCCGGCCCACCCGCATCTCCTCCAGGTGCCCCCGGACCCGGTCGGCCTGGCCCTCCGCGGTGTAGAAGGCCTCGGGCCGGTCCGGATCCCAGGGGGCGAGGTGGGCGCGGTTGCGCCGATAGGCGCGGGCGAGCGCCTCGGCGTCGTCGAACGTGACGGGCCGCATGAGGACATCCGTTGTGAGTGCTGCCTCTCCACCGATCATGCGACCAGCGTACGAGGGGTCCCGCTCGGGGAGTGTCAGCGGCCGCCCGCGACCCGCAGGACCGTGCCCGTCGTGTACGAGGCGTCGTCCGAGAGCAGCCACGAGACGGCCGCGGCGATCTCCGAGGGCTGACCGGAGCGCCCCATCGGGATGCCCGCCGCGAGCTTCGCGGGACGCTCGGGGTCGGCGTGGAACTCGGTCCAGATGACGCCCGGGGCGACGGCGTTGACGCGGATGCCGTCCGCCGCGACCTCCTTGGCCAGGCCGACCGTCATGGTGTCGGCGGCGCCCTTGGCGGCCGCGTAGTGGACGTACTCGCCCGGCGAGCCGAGGGTCGCGGCCGCCGACGAGACGTTCACGATCGCGCCGCCGCCGTTCGCCTTCAGCTCCCGCACCGCGCGCCGGGCGCAGAGCAGATACCCGAGTACGTTCACTTCGAGCGCCCGGCGCATCCCTTCCGCGTCGGCGTCGGCGAGGGGGCCGACGGGGCCGCTCACCCCCGCGTTGTTGACGAGCCCGGTGACCGGGCCGAGCTCGGCCGCCGCGACGTCGAAGAGGCGGTCGACGTCGGCCTCGTCGGCGGTGTCGACCTGGACGATGACGCAGCGGCGCCCGGCGGCGCGGACCGCTTCGGCGGCCTTCTCCGCCGCGGCCTCGTCCGAGCGGTAGCCGATGACGACGTCGTGACCGTCCTCGGCGAGGCGGGCGCTGACAGCTGCGCCGATACCGCGGCTGCCGCCGGTGACGACGGTGACGGGGTGGTGCTGCACGAGGGCCTCCGGCTGTGGGTGACTGAACTTGCGTGCCGTCCGCTTGCCGGGGGCACGGGGATCGCTACTGGCCGCCGCTTCGCGGCGATGTCTCCCACCCACCCGCCCGGCACTCCGCATCAAGAGGCCCGGGCCCAGCCCAGGCCGTACCGCCTCACCGCTCGATGCAGGGCAAACGGGTGGGTGGGTGGGAAGTATCGCCGCGAAGCGGCGGCCAGGTGGGGCCCCGGCGACACACGACGCCGGACAGCCCCAAAACAGGCTTACCGCCCCTTCGAGGGAACGACGACGTCCTCGGGGGCGGCCTCCTCCGCAGGCAGGCTGTCCATGAAGGAGCTGACCGAGAAGACCGCGTTGCCGGGCCCGGCGGGACCGTAACCGGGCGGCGACGTCAGACCGTTCGCCTCCATCGTCGCGCGGTAGGCCTCAAGGAGCCGCACGTGATACTCCAGCGGAGCGCCCTGCGGATTCGCCTTGCCGAGCGGCGTCGTGGGCTCCGGGCACCACGTGGTGAAGCGGGGCGTGATGCCGCGCGACATGAAGTACTCAAGCCCCTCGACGGTCGATCCGATGGCCTCGTCGACGGTCTTGAAGCCGAACGGCTCCGCCATCTCCACACCCGCCACGAAGTTGGGGATCACATTGCGCGGGCCGAACACCTCGGCGGAGTCCAGGATGCGGCGGTGCCACTCGTCGCGGCCGACGTAGCGCTCCTTGCCGGGGCAGTAGCGCTCGAAGAGATACGGGTCCCACACCTCGTAGTTGGGGTGGTAGATCCGCACGCCGTAGTCGTGGAAGCGCTGTACGTCCGCCTTGGGCAGGGCCTGCGCGACGACCTTGCCGATCCAGCGGCCCGGGAAGCGCTCCTCGATGGCCTTCGCGTACTGCCCGTAGAAGTCCGCCTCGTCCTTGCCGCCGACCTTCGAGGTGACGGCGCCGCCGGTCAGCGTGTACGCGGTGGAGGACTTGTTGGTGTCGTACTTGTCGATGATGGCGAGCGCCTCAAGGACCTCGTCGACCGGCTTCACGCCGGTGTAGGGGCGCCCGGCGGCCTTGTGCTGGCGCCAGTTGTGGTTGATGTCGCAGTACTGGCACTCCTCCTTGGCGCCGAAGTACTGGCAGACCCGGAAGACCGTCAGATAGATGAGATAGCCCCACTGGATGGTGGGGGCGACCTCCATCACGGACTTGCCGTTCTCCAGCGTGTGCCGGTAGTAGTCCGGCATCGGCGGCAGGCCCACGTCGGATATGCGGACGCCGTCCAGGTAGAGGCCGAGTACGCCGTCGTCGTCGGCCGCGACCCGGTAGGGCGACGACGGGTTCACGCGGACCGAGACGACGGTGCGGCGCAGCTCGTACGGGCCGCCGGTGAGGACGATCTCCTCCGGCGGGCGGCGCAGCGCGGCGGCGCCCAGCTCGGGCAGCGTGCCGTGGTCGAAGGAGAAGATGAAGTACGACTTCGGCTTGATCTCCCCGCCTTCGTTGTCGCTGAGCGCCGACTCGTCGAAGGCCATGCCGCCGCGCAGCAGATCCTCCTTGATCACGGCTTCCCGCGGCACATGCGGGAACCGCTCCATGAGTGACTCGATGAGCTGAGTACGGCTCTCGCTGCGGCTTGGCATGGGCCGGGCACCTCGGATCCTGTCGGTCGATCTGTTCCGACCACGCTAGTACCCGCCCGGACCGCTTCGGATCCGACTCCGGTCGCAGGCCGCATCCGCCTCGGGTCTAGGCTTCGGGTGGTGTGCCGTGACCGCGGCCGACGCCGGCGCGCGGCCGCCCGGTACGATCTCCGGCATGCCGCCCGCCGACCCGCACATACCCGCACCGAACTGCGGAAACGGGCCCTGCGCGGACGCCGCCCCCACTAGAATGAACACTGCCGCAGCGGGGCAGCGGGGCAGCGGGGCAGCGGGGCAGCGGGGCAGCGGGGCAGCGGGGCAGCGGGGCAGCGGGGTCCCTTACGGCTCCTCTACGACTCCTCGTCCCGAGGCTGCTTCCCGCCGTGAGAGGCACGTACTCTTCGCCGCAAGGTCGGCGACCGCCCTGCACCGGCTCCTCGACACCCTTCCCGTCTTCGGCGGCGACCACCGCGTCCACCGCTGGTTCACCCTCGTCCCCGGCTCCGACTTCGACGCCGACGCCCTCGCCGCCGTCGAACGAGCGGGCGGCCGCACCATCCCGTGGGCCGAGGCCCTGCTCCGCCGCCACGATCTGATCCTCTCCGCCAGCCCCAAAGGCGACCTCCACCTGTTGCGCGGACCGCGCGTCCTGCTGCCGCACGGCGCGGGCTACAACAAGGCGCTCGCTGACGACGACGGCCATGGCGACTCCGCCTCCGGCCTCGACCGCACACTCCTGCTGCGCGACGGACGCCCCCTGGCCGCGCTCCACGCCCTCGCCCACCCCACGCAGGTGGCCCGTCTCGCCGAGGAGTGCCCGCCCGCCGCGGCGGTCGCGACCGTCACCGGTGACCCCACCTTCGACCGCGTCCTCGCCTCACTGCCGCTGCGCGACCGGTACCGCGCGGCCCTGCGCACCCACGGGCGGAAGCTGCTCGTCCTCACCTCCACCTGGGGCCCGCGGTCCCTGCTCAGGCGCCGGCCCGGCCTGCCCGCCCTGCTGGCAGGGCTCCTCCCGCACGACACGTACCAGCTGGCTCTGGTCCTGCACCCCAACGAGCACTGCCGGACAGGGGAGTTGGAGCTACGCGAGCAGCTGGCGCCCGCCGTCGCGGCCGGTCTCGTCCTGGCCCGCCCCCACGAGGAGTGGGCCACGCTCCTCGTCGCCGCCGACGCCCTGATCACGGACCACGGTTCGACGGCCCTCTACGCCGCCGCGGCCCGGGACCTGCCGATGCTCGCCGCGTGCGACGGAGCGGACGAGCTGATTCCCGGCACCCCCATGGCCGACCTCCTCGCCCGCGTCCCCGCCCTCGGCACGCCCGCGAACGCCGCGGACCTGGAGCGGGCCCTGGCCGCGTGCCGCCCCGGCACGTCGAGCGCCGCGGCCGAACCCGCCTTCGCCGAGCGGGGAAACGCCCTGCGCCGCCTGGGCCAGGAGCTCTACCCCCTCCTCGGCCTGACCCCGCCGACAGCCCCGCCCGAGCCGGCCCCGCTGCCCGATCCGGCGCCCGCGTCACGTACGCCCGCCGCCTTCGCCGTACGGGCGACCATCACGGCACCGGACGGTGACGCAGGCCCTCCCGAGGTGCGCGTGGAGCGGCGTCCGGCGGCCGCCGACGCGGCCGCGCACCACCTGGCGGCCGAGCACGGCCTCGCCTCGGGCTTCCAGCTCCAGAGCGCGGGCCTCCTCTACCGGCGTACGGTCCACTCCGCCGTACCCGCTCAGGGCGAGACCTGGACCGCCGACGCGTGGACCACCCACGTCCTCGCCACCCACCAGGGACTGCGGACGGCCGCGGTGATCCTGTCCGCCGCCCACTGTCTGCTGCGCAGAACCGACGGTGCCCTGCTGTCCCTGCGTATCGAGCCCAGCCACGAGAACGGCCGTCTGGTACGCGCCGACCCGGCCGCCGCCCTCTCCTGCGCCCACGCCTGGCTGGCCCACCACCGCTCCCCGCCCAAGCTCCCGGTGGCCCTGAACTGCGCCATCGCGGGCCGCACCCACCTGGCGGTACTGGCCCCGGCCACGGAGCGGGAGGCGCGGCTGGAGGCGTGAAGGCCGACCTGAGCACCGGACGCCCCACCCTCAACCCGGGCCGCTTCGACCCGTCGGCACCGCGCACCGCCGCGAGGCTGGAGGCCGTCGACCGGTTCGTCGCCCTGACCGATGAAGTGGGCTGCTCCCTGCCGGAGTTGGCGACCGCGTTCCCGCTCGCGCACCCGGCCGTCACCTCGGTGATCATCGGCCCGCGCACGATGGAACAACTGCGGAACACCCTCAAGGGCGCCTCCGTGGTATTGGACGACGCGGCCCTGGACCGCATCGACGAGATAGTCCCGCCGGGCACCGACGTCTACCCTCCGGACGGTGTCTGGACTCGGCGGTCTTTCAGCGCCTTGCCGACGATCGTCTCCGACTCTCCGGCGGAGTACATGTCGGCGGTGTCGACGAAGTTGACGCCCTCGTCCAGTGCGGCGTGGATGATCCGGACGGAGTCGTCGTGATCGGCGTTGCCGACGGATCCGAACATTTCGAACGTCCGCGACCTTACGTCCTGGAGTCCGCTCCAGGGCAACCACGAATCAGCCCGACGCCGCCGAACACCAGCCCCTTCAGCTCGCCCCTCAGCCCGTCCCTTCCTGGAGCCCGCCGCCGCGTACCCGGACCTCCTCCGCCCGTGCGTGGAACTCCCGGGCCCGCGCCGCGTCCCCGGCCTCCTCGGCGAGCGCGGTCAACGCCCGTAGTGTGCGCAGCTCCTCCTTGGCCGAGCCCCGCTGCCGCGCGGCGGCCAGCGCTGAGTCGAACAGTGTCGCCGCCTCGTCGAAGCGGCCGAGGCGGGCCAGCGCGCGGCCCAGTTCGAAGCCGGTGCGGCCCGTCATGCGGGCCCTGCCCAGCGCGTGGGCCTCGGCGTGGGCCCGGGCGAGAAGGGTGGCCGCGCGGTCCGGTTCGCCCAGTTCCAGGACGGCCTGGCCCAGGCGGTACGTCTGCAGCATGGCGCCGTACGCGTTGCCGATCTCCGTGTGGATGCGCCCCGAGGCCTCGAAGTCCGCCGCGGCCGCCGCCCAGTCGTCCCGCGCCGAGCTCAGCATGCCCCTGAACTCCAGGACGGAGGCGCGGAGTTTACGTTCCCGCGCGCCGTCGCCCAGCGTCTCCGCGGCCGCGGCGGCCTGGCGCAGCTCGGTCGCGGCCTCCTCGTGGCGGCCCTGTTCCCACAGGGGGCGGGCCAGCTGGCAGCGCATGCGCACCAGCGCGGCGAGCGGGTGTCCGGCGCGCAGCGCGGCGTCACGGCCGGCCTCGAAGGCCTCCAGGACCTGGGTGTGGTGCGGGTGGTCGAGGTAGTGCGTCCACAGGGGTTCACACAGCGACCAGGCCTCCTCGTCGAGACCTTGGACGCGTGCGATGCGCACGCAGTCGAAGAGCGCGAGCCGCTCCCCCTCCAGCCAACGCGCCGCACCCGCCTTGACCCGCGTTCCCTCCACGAGCCCCTCGTCCGCCCGCCTCCCGGCGTCACCGGCCCCGGCGGCGAAGTCCACGGCTGCGAAGTCCACGTCGGGCGTGTCCGGCAGTGCGGGCACCGGGGGCGCGAACGTCATCCGCGTGCCGGCCGCTAGGGCGTCGGCCCGCTGTGCCTGGCGCAGGTACCAGCGCACGACGCGCCGCCCGGCCTCGGCGGCCTCCCGCGTACCCCCGTCGTGGCGCCGCGCGCAGCGCGCCGCGTGGGCCCGCAGCAGGTCGTGCAGTCGCAGTCGGCCGCCCCGGCCCCGGGAGAGGAGGCTGGCGCGGACGAGTTCCCCGAGGGCGTCCTCCGCCGCGTCCCGGCCCCGGCCGAGGAGCGCGGTGGCGGCATCGGGGTGGACCGTCGGGCCGGGGTGTGCGGCGAGGAGGCGGTAGAGCGCGGCCGCGTCCGGGGCGAGGTCTTCGTAGACGGCGTCCCAGACGGCCTCCACCATGGGAACCCCCTTCCCTTCGAGGTCGGCGGTGAGCTGGGTGATCACCCGGGAGATCCGGCGCGTCTCGTGCTTGCGCAGCAGCGTGGCGGCGACTTCGAGGGCGGCGGGCAGACCGCCGCAGACGCGGGCGAGCGCGGCGGCCGACGCGGGGTCGGCGGTCAGCCGGGGGTCGCCCGTGATGCGGTGCAGCAGCCGCTCCGCGTACGCCTCTTCGAGCGGGTCGACCGGCAGCTCCAGATCGACGCCGCCCTCCACGTCGTACAGCCGCCCCTGGCTGGTGACGATCACCAGACCGGCGGCGCAGGACGGCAGCAGCGGCGCGATCTCCGTGCCGAAGCGGGCGTTGTCGACGACGAGGACGAGGCGTCTGCCGCCGGTCTGTTCCCAGTACTGGCGGCGGCGCCGCGCGAAGGTGCCCTCCAAGAGGTCGGTCACCTTGAAGGAGCGCAGCAGTTCACCGAGTACGTCCGTCAGGTCGACGCCGCCGTCGCGACGGTGGTCGTCGAGATCGACGTACCGCACGACGCGGTCGCCGTCCGAGGCGAGGCGGTGCGCCAGATGCACCGCGAGCGCGGTCTTGCCCACGCCCTGCACGCCGGTGACCGAGACGACCAGGGGCCGGCCCGCGGACCTGGGGCTGCCCGCGGCGCTCAGCACCCGTGCGCGCTCGTCGTCGCGGTTCTCGAAGTGCCGTACGTCCGGCGGCATGTGGACCGGCAGCACGCCGTCTCCGTCGGGAGCGGCGTGCATGTGCAGCTCGCCCACGCTCCCCGCCTGGACGACCGTCCCCACCCGCGCCTGTCCGCCCACACTGTTCCGCGTCCGTTCGTCCACGGCACAACTCTAGGCGCCCGCACGGGCGTACGCCTCAGCCTGGGGCGAAGCCTGGGGCGATCTCCACAGGGGCGCCGCCGCGGGACGACGCGTACCCGGCCGCAACGACGCGCAGGGTCCGCAGGCCGCCCTCCCCGTCGGCGACATCCATGCCGCCCTCGCCGGGCCCGTACAGGAAGGCGCGCAGCATCCGCTCGTCCAGGTCGACGCCGAACGGCAGCTCCGTGCCGCGCCCTTGCCGCTCGTTGAAGCCGTGCACCTTCTGGTCGAAGGCGTCCATCTCCAGCGTGGCCCGTTCGCCGACGACGGTGAGTTCGAGGCCGCCCCACGAGTGGTGGGAGCGAGGGTGGGACCAGCTGCAGTCGACGGTGGCGACGGCGCCGTTGGAGTACGTCACGCTGACCAGTCCGGCGGTCTCGACGGCGACCTCGTCCGCGTACAGGAGATTGTTGGTCTGCGCGTAGACCTCCACGGGGCGGGCGTCCCCGAAGAGGTCGTCGAGGAGGTCCGCCAGGTGCACGGTGTGGTCCATGAGGGCGCCGCCTCCCGCGAGTCCGGGGTCGGCGAACCAGCGGCGGTCACGGTTGGGCATGGCGCCGTTGTTCGCGCCGGTCACCGCGAGGACGCGCCCCGCCACACCGGAGTCGACGGCCGCCTTGACGGCCGCGTACGCGGGACTGAAGCGGACGGGAAACGCCACGGCGAGCCGCACTCCGGCGGCCCGGCAGGCGGCGACCACGGCCTCACCGTCCGCCACCGAGGCGGCGAGGGGCTTCTCGCACAGGACATCCACGCCGTGCGCGGCGGCGAGTTCGACGAGCGGGCGGTGGCGGGCGTTCTCGGAGCAGACGATCACCGCGTCCGGCTGCCAGGCGAAGGCGTCCTCGTACGTCTGCGCGTACGTGACGCCCAGTTCGTCGGCGAGCGCGCGGCCACGCACCTCGCCGGGCGCCGCGAGTTCCGTGTCCGGGTCGCTGCCGAGGGTCTCGACCCCGGGCATGCGGGCGAGCAGCCGCAGATAGCCGGCCGCGTGGACGTGGGCGAACGACAGGACGGCGACCTTCATCGCGCTGCCTCCTCGGTCCGCTCGGTCTGTTCGGCGTGCTCGGCGTGCCCGATCTCGATGACGCGGCCCGTGCGGCTGGACTCCACCGCCGCCTCGGCGATCCGCACGGCTTCGACGCCGTCGCGGGTGCTCACGCGCGGTACGGGCCCGCCGGGCCGCCAGGACGCGGCGAACTCGCGGAGTTCGGCGAGGAAGGGGCTCTCGGTCATGGGGCTGGAAGGTACGCCCTCACCGGCGGCGCGCACGCCCTGCGCGGTGATGCGGAAGCCGGGCACGGCGGTGGAGTCGTGGTGCAGCAGGCCGTCCGCGCCCGCGACCCGGAACGTCGTACGGAACTGCTGGTCGGGCAGGCCCCAGAGCCCGCTGATGTGGCTGACGGCGCCCGAGGCGTGGGTGAGGACGGCGGTCGCGGTGACGACCTCGGCCGGGGTGCCGGTGGCGTGCTCGACGCCGCGGGTCCTCGCGTGTACGCGGACCACGTCGCCCGCGAGCCAGCGGGCGATGTCGATGTCGTGGACCATCAGGTCCATGACGACCCCGCCGGACTGGGCGGGATCGCCGAACCACGGTGCCCACTGGGGGCGCGCCCCGCCGCGCGTGAAGCGCAGCACGGCGAGTTCGCCGAGGTCGCCCCTGGCCACGGCCGCGCGCAGCGCCGCGTACGCCGGGAAGTAGCGGACCACGTGGGCGGGGTGGAGCCGCACCCCTGCCGCGTCGGCGGCGGCCGCGATCCGCTCGGCGTCGCGGGCGGTGAGGGCGAGCGGTTTCTCGCAGACGACGTGGCGGCCCGCCGCGATGGCCGCGAGGGCGAGTTCCTTGTGGGTGGGGGTGGGGGTGCAGACGTCGACGGCCGTCACCTCCGCGAGGAGGTCGCCTAGGCTGTCGACGGCGCGTACGGATGAGGGCCGGTGCTCGGCGTATTCGGCCGCGAGCTTCTCCGCGGAGCCGTCGACGGTGTACACGCTCACCCGGGCGCCGAGCGCCAGCCAGCCGGGCAGATGGGCGCGGGCGATGCCGCCCGCGCCGAGCAGGCCTATGTGAAGCGGTGGCATAAAGAGGGGCTGCCTTTCCTCGGGACGTGCTCAGCTCTTCGAGCCGGACAGGGCGACGCTCTGGACGAAGTGCCGCTGGAGGAAGACGTAGACCAGCAGCATGGGCAGGCTCGCGATGAGCGAACCGGCCATCATGACGGGGTAGTTGGTCTCGAACTGGCCCTCAAGGGAGGTCAGTCCGGCGCTGATCGGCATCTTCGCCGGGTCGGTGTTGACGATCAGCGGCCACAGCAGGTCGTTCCAGGACCACATCGCGGTGATGACGGCGAGCGCGGCCAGTGCCGGCCTGATCAGCGGCAGCATGATGGACCAGAAGATACGGAAGGAACCGGCGCCGTCGATGCGGGCGGCCTCCTCCAGTTCCTTGGGGAGCGTGAGGAAGAACTGTCGGAGCATGAACGTGCCGAACGCGCTGAACATGCCGGGCAGGAACAGCGCGGGCGCGGAGTTGAGCAGCCCGAGCCCCTGGATGATGTCGTACTGCGGGAGTACGAGCAGTGAGCTCGGCACCATCAGGACGGAGAGGAACAGCGCGAACAGGACGTTGCGGCCCCGGAATCGCATACGGGCGAAGGCGTAGGCGGCGAGCGAGCAGAACACCAGCTGGCCGAGGGTGCGCCCGAGCGTGTTGAGCACGCTGTTGGTGAGCATTTCGCGGAACGGCAGCGCGGTGAAGACTTCTTCGAAACTCGCCCGGTTCCAGTTGTCGGGCAGGAAGGTGGGCGGCACGCGGGAGGTCTCCGCGAGGGTCTTGAGCGCGGTGAGCAGTTGCCAGAGGAACGGGAAGACCATCACGAGCGCGCCCAGCGAGAGGACGGCGTGGGTGGCGATGGATCCGGCGCGCCCGTGCTTTCGGGTGTCAGGTGCCCTTCGGGTGTCAGGCATAGTGCACCCACCTCTTCTGGAGCCGGAACTGCAGAAATGTCAGGGCGGCGATGAGGAGCATGAGCAGGAAGGCCAGCGCGGCCGCCGCGCCCTGCGCGTTCTCGATGAACGCCCATTTGTAGAAGAGACCCACGACGGACTGCGTATCGCCGATCGCGGGGTTCTTCTCGGCCATCATGATGTAGATCAGGTCGAAGGTCTGCAGCGAATTGATCATGCAGATGACCGAGGCGAAGAAGATGGTCGGGCTGAGGAGCGGGAGCGTGATCGTGAAGAACCGGCGCAGCGCCCCGGCCCCGTCGATCTCCGCGGCTTCGTAGTAGTCCCGCGGGATTCCCTTGATGCCCGCCATGAAGATGATCAGGTAGTAGCCGGTGGTCGACCAGACCATCACGGTGCCGATCGCGTAGACGGCGGTGGACGGGTCGGACACCCAGTGGTGCCGGTCGGCGCCGAAGCGGCTCAGGATTTCGTTGAGGAGCCCGAAGTCGCCGTTGTAGAGCCAGTTCCAGACGAGCCCGACGGCGACGGGCAGCGTCACGAACGGCACGAAGTACAGGGCGCGGTAGAGGGCGACGCCGCGCAGGCCGCGCCGGTTCAGGAGGGACGCGACGACGATCGCGATCGGCAGGGCGGTGAGCCCGATGAGGCTGTAGATGAGCGTGTTGCCGAGCGCCTGCCAGACCGTGACGTCCTTCACGACGCGGACGTAGTTGTCGGTGCCTATGAACGTATGGCCGCCGAACGCCCCGAATTCGGTGAAGCTGAAGTAGAAGGTCTGGAGCAGCGGCCAGAAGTAGAAGACGGCGAAGCCGAGACCGAGCGGCGCGATGAAGAGGTAGGCGGTGCGCTGGCCTCGGGGCTTGGAATGGCTGCCGGAGGAAGCGGCCGTACGCCCCGCCGCTTCCGAGGCCGCCGTGGCGGGAAAGACACTCATGAGGCACGCTCCTCCTTCAGGGCCCGGTCCATCTGCTCGCCCAGCGTGCGGGCGGCGCTCTCGATGCCACCCTTGCCGCTGAACGCGGCGCCGAGCAGCGGGTATTGGAGGTTCTCCCAGACCGCGGTGTTCTCGGAGCTCGGATAGGGGACGGCATACTTCTGCATCTCGATGAAGTGCTTCAGGTCGAATTCGGGCATCGACTTGAGCCAGGCGTCCTGCGTCCCTTCGTACGAGGAGATGGTGGCGCCCGCTTTCGCCTGGATCTCGGCGGCCTCGCGTCCCGCCATGAAGTGGACGAATTTCCAGGCGGCTTCCTTCTTGCGGCTCTTGGCGGAGATCACGTTCGCCAGGCCATGGATGATGGTGGCCCTGCGGCGCCCCTTGGGAAGGACGGCGATGCCGCCGTGGTCCTTGAGCGCGGGCACGGCGTACATCTGCCCTGCCATCGCGGAGAGGTCGTAGTTCATGGCGACCTTCTCGGACCAGTAGCGCACGCGCCCTATGGACCCGACCATCGCGCTCTGCGGCGGCGACCAGCCCCGGTCGATCATGTCGGTGAGGAAGCGCAGGCCCTCGATGGACCGCTCGTCGCCGAAGCCGGAGCGGCCGTCCTCCAGGACGTATCCGTCGGCGCCGCAGATGGCCGGGTAGATCTTCATCTGCCGTTCCATCTCGGCGGCGAAGCCGTGCACGCGCCGCCGGGGGTCGGTGAGTTCGGCCGCCGCGTCGCGTACGTCGTCCCAAGTCCAGGAAGTGTCCGGGTACTTGATGCCCGCCTTGTCGAAGAGCTCCTTGTTGTACCAGAGGCCGATGGTGTCGAAGTCCTTCGGGAGGCCGTACTGCGTGCCGCGGTAGGCGTAGAGCTTCACCAGGGACTCCGGGTGGCGGTCCACGGGTGTGGCGTCGGCCTTGATGTGCCCGGAGAGCGGTTCGAGGACGCCGCCCGCCGCGTACAGCTGGAAGTTCACGGCGTTCATCCAGAAGACGTCGGGGGCGGTGCCGCCGCGCATCGACGTCTTGAGGGTGGTCCAGTAGCTCGCCCAGGGCGTGAGCTCGATGCGCACGGAGATCCGCGGATGCTTCTTCTCGAAGGCGGCGATGATCTTCTCCATGCCCGGCGCCTGCGCCGGGTCCCACATCCCGTACGACAGCGTGGTCCCGCCCCCGCTGTCCGCGCCGTCGCCCCCGCCGGAGCAGGCGGCGAGCAAGGGGGCGGCCAGCGCCCCGCCGAGCAGAGTCCTTCTGCGCATACGTGCCTTCGCCTCCCAGGAAGTCGTCGGGCGCCGGCCGGGCCGCCGCGGGCGCTGACAGAGGCCGCGCGCCGCGGTGCCGCTACGACGCCGTGTCCGCGAGCAGTTCCTCCTCCACCTGGTCGAGCGCCTTGCGTACGGCGCCGATGGCCACGCCCCGTTCGCCGAGCGAACTCAGCGCGATGCGCGGGACGTGCAGGGTCAGGGGGCGCAGCCGCTCTTCGAGCAGCGGCACCAGATGCCGGCCGACCGGGGTGGCCCCGCCGGTGAGCACGATCAGTTCCGGGTCGACGGCGAGCGCGAGGGCCGCGACGCCCGGGGCCAGCCGGTCGGCGAAGTCGGCGACGGCGTCGAGCGCGCACGGGTCCCCGGCCTCGGCCGCGCGGGCGAGCGCGGCCACTTCGGACTCCCCCGCACGCCGGGTGCCCGGCAGCCGCAAGGCCTCCTGTGCGGTGCTCATGCCGAGCAGCGGCAGCATGCCGAGTTCGCCCGCGCCGCCGCGCCTGCCGCGGTGCAGCCGTCCTCCGATGGTGAGGCTGCACGACACGCGGTGTCCGGTGAGCACGCAGACGACGTCGCTCGCGAGGGTGGCGGCCCCTTGCCACATCTCGGCGAGGACCGCGAGGTTCACGTCGTTCTCGACGAGGGTGCTCCCCGGTTCGCCGTCCGACAGCAGCCGTCCGAGGTCGACGCCGGACCACTCGGGCACCACCACGGAGGTGACGACGCCGCTCGCGTCCACCACACCGGGCACGCCCACGCAGCGGGCGAGGACGGTGGCGCGGCGCGGTACGTACGCGCCGAGGAAGGTCTCCATCGCGTGGCCCAGCAGGTCGAGCCGGGCGCCGCCGCTCAACCGCGGGTCGACGTCGTGGCGTTGGGCGGAAAGGACGGTGCCGCCGAGGTCGGCGAGGAGCAGCACCATCTTGTGCAGCCCTATGTCGACGCCGAGGACGTGGCCGGCCTCGGTGCGGAAGCGGAAGCGCCGCGCGGGTCGCCCGGGCGCGCGCTCGCCCGCCGCCTCCGGGGCCTCACCGGCGAGGCCCCGCGCGGCCAGTTCCTCGACGGCGGCTTCCACGGTGGGTCGGGAGAGGCCGGTGCTCGCGGCGAGTTCGGCGAGGGTCTGCGGGCTGCGGCGGTGCAGGGCACGCAGGACGACGGTGGTGTTCAGCCGCCGCAGGGCGACCAGATCGTGCCCCCGTGCCGGATCGTACCTTCGTGCCGGATCGTTCCCTCGTGTCGAGTTCCGCACCAGTGCTTCACCCCGAACCCGCGCCGTGACAGCCCAGTTGACGGGCCGGAACGCCTATCGGCCCGCCGAGTTCGGTAGGACACTTTCATATCTGCTCCGGCCCGGGAAGCCCTGCGACCGAATGCGTGCGGCGTGGGCGGCCGGCGCTCAGTCGAAGTACGACTCCAGCGTGCCGCGGCGCCGGACGTCGAGCGTCGCGCAGTGGAACGAGCCGCCGAACGGCGCGTAGTGCAGCAGGTCGCACGGGATCGGTTCGAACCCCCACGCTTCGAGCGCGCGCAGCATGCCGGTGTGGTGTCGCTCCGCGATCACCCGCTTCTCGTCGAGCATCAGCACGTTCATGCTGAGCCACTTGCCGCACATCGACGTCATCTTGAGCAGGTGCTGGTCGATGGGGTCGGGTTCGGGGGCGATCAGGACGTCCCACGAACTCAGCACGTCGGGCAGGCGCTCCACATCGATGTACTCGGGGTTGACCAGGACCTTGCCGGGCGCGAGCAGGACGAACGTGGTGTCGATGTGCATGGGCGTGCGGCAGCGGCTCTCGATCTCGTGGATGCGGTAGCCCGGACCGAGATGGCGGCGCAGCCATTCGATGCCCATCAGGTTGGTGACGTTGCTCCGCGTGACGAACAGATCGCGGCCCGCGCGCACGAAGTCCGCCGCGTCGAATACCGGCTCGAACTCGGTGAGGATGTAGCGCATCGGCTCACCGGCCTCGGGGGGACGGAAATCCTTGTCGTACAGCGCGTCCGTGAGCTGTGGCTTCGGCGCCGCCGTCCAGCGCGCGCCGCGCCTGAAGTAGTCCTTGAAGAGTTCACGATAGGAGTGGGTCTCGAAATACCGGCACGGCCACGCCATCGGGGTCTCGATGATCTCGTCACCGACGACGAGCATGCCGTCACGCGGACAGGAATTGCAGAATCCGCGCGACGACCAGTCGGGGGTGGCGAAGCGCTGCTTGTGATCGACCGCGTCCGGCCGGGTGACCGTGACGCCGAGGGACCGCAGGAGAGCGATGAACTGGTCGAGTTCCTGCTGCGCCGGCTCGATCAGCCGCTGCGGATACTCGAAGCCGGCGGCGAGTCCCTGCAACCGGGCCGCCCACGGCGGGATGTTGCAGGCCACGACCGGGTGGCTGGAGGGGATCGTCGCGCCGTCGAGACGGCCGACGACGACTTCCTCAAGGGGATCCCACTCATTGTGTGAATTGACCGGCGGGACGAGAGGTTCGTCGCCTGTCTCCCCCGCATGAATTCCGGGCCTTTGCACTACCGTCATGCTCAACCGCTTCCGCTCGCAGAAACCAACGGCTCACCGGACTCGACGCCGCACGGGAAAGAGTTCCCACAATGCGTCGGGCGTCGAGTACCAGCATCCGCGATATTCATGCCGTTGCCAGCTCTGACACCGTGTCAGGGCCGACCGGTCGACAGACGTGACCGGTTCGTGAAGATCCAGGTGGGGGTATGCGCACCGGCCGTGCGCGGATGGGGCAGGATGACGACCGCGCCGGGCCGGCTCCCCGTTCCGGCGTGACCGAACCCCCGGAATCGAGCAGGTATCTCAAGGTGACGACAGATCACATACGCGGCGTGCGGGCGCACTCCCTCCCACACTCGCCCTCGCCCTCGCATTCGCCCGCGCCCTCGCTCACGCCTCGTACGGCGGGAGTGAACCGATGACCCGTGCTCTCACCCTGCACGACTGGATCGTGGCCGGTATCGCGGTGGTCGCCGGCGTCGCGGCCGGACTGCTGCTGCGAGCCCTGCTGCGCTGGCTGGGCGAGCGGGCCAGCCGGACCCGGTGGAGCGGGGACGACGTCATCGTCGACGCCCTGCGCACCCTCGTGCCCTGCGCGGCCATCAGCGCCGGGCTCGCCGCCGCGGCGGGCGCGCTGCCGCTCACCTCGCGGACCGGACGCAACGTCACGATGACGCTGACGGCGCTGCTGATCCTGGCGGCGACGCTGACGGCGGCCCGGATCGTCACCGGCCTGGTCAAGGCCGTGACGCAGTCACGCTCCGGGGTGGCGGGCTCGGCCACCATCTTCGTGAACATCACGCGGGTCATCGTGCTCGCGATGGGGTTCCTCGTCGTCCTGCAGACCCTCGGCATCTCCATCGCGCCGCTGCTGACCGCGCTCGGCGTGGGCGGTCTCGCGGTCGCCCTCGCGCTCCAGGACACCCTCGCCAACCTCTTCGCGGGTGTCCACATCCTCGCGGCGAAGACCGTGCAGCCCGGTGACTACATCCAGCTGAGCAGCGGCGAGGAGGGGTACGTGGTCGACATCAACTGGCGCAACACCACGGTCCGCCAGCTCTCCAACAACCTCGTGATCATCCCGAACGCCAAGCTGGCCAGCACCAACATGACCAACTTCAGCCGCCCCGAGCAGGAGCTGTCGATCATGGTGCAGGTCGGGGTCAGCTACGACAGTGACCTGGAGCAGGTCGAGCGGGTCACGACCGAGGTCGTGGACGAGGTGATGAAGGACATCACGGGCGCGGTCCCGGACCACGAGGCGGCCATCCGCTTCCACACGTTCGGGGACTCGCGGATCAGCTTCACGGTGATCCTGGGCGTCGGCGAGTTCAGCGACCAGTACCGGATCAAGCACGAGTTCATCAAGCGCCTGCACCAGCGCTACCGCGCCGAGGGCATCCGGGTCCCCGCCCCGGCCCGCACGGTCACCGTCCAGCAGGGCGAGCTGCCGCCGCCACTGGGCATCCCACACCAGCGGGACATCTCGACGCCGCCGCGGGTGCACTGAGTAGCTGCCGCAGGCGCTGAGCAACCGCCGCGGATGCGCTGAACAGCCGCCGCGGCCGCCCTGAGCCGACTGGCCGTCCGCTCGGTGGCGGGCGCCGCGATGCCGTGATCCACTCGCGGGCATGGGGCACGACCACGGCCCGTCCGCCGCGGCGACGGGCGGCACGCTCAGCGGGACGTACCGCGGCCGACTGCTGTGGACCATCGGCATCAGCGCCTCGATCACCGTCATCCAGGTGGTCGGCGCGCTCCTGTCCGGCAGCCTCGCGCTCCTCGCCGACGCCGCGCACAGCCTGACCGACGCGGTCGGCGTCTCCCTCGCCCTCGGCGCCGTCACCCTCGCCCAGCGCGCGCCGACGCCGCGGCGCACGTTCGGCTTCTACCGGGTGGAGATCTTCTCGGCGGTGCTGAACGCGCTGCTCCTCGTCGCCGTCTTCGTATGGGTCCTGTGGTCGGCGATCGGCCGGTTCAGCGAGCCGGTGGAGGTCAAGGGCGGCCTGATGTTCGCGGTCGCGGTCGGCGGACTCCTCGCGAATCTGGTGGGCCTGTGGCTGCTGCGGGACGCCAAGGAGAAGAGCCTCAATCTCCGCGGCGCCTACCTGGAAGTGCTCGGGGACGCGCTCGGCTCGGTCGCCGTCATCGTGGGCGGCCTGGTCATCCTCCTGACGGGGTGGCAGGCCGCCGACCCGATCGCCTCGATCGTCATCGGCGTACTGATCGTGCCGCGCGCGTACGGGCTGCTCCGTGACTCCGTCCACGTCCTTCTGGAAGCGACCCCGCAGGACGTCGACCTAGGAGAGGTACGGCGCCACCTCCTGGCGGAGCCGGGTGTCGTCGCCGTGCACGACCTGCACGGCTGGACCGTCACGTCGGGGATGCCGGTCCTCACCGCGCACGTGGTGGTCACGGACGCGGCCCTCGCGGGCGGATACGGCGCACTCCTCGCAAGGCTCCAGCGGTGCGTCGCCGGACACTTCGACGTGGCGCACTCGACGCTCCAGCTGGAGCCCGAGGGATACATGGAGGATGACGGGGCGCTGCACAGCTAGGCGTCGCCGCCATGCCGGGTGAACGCCCACAGCACGAGCCCGAGGCAGCTGAACGCGGCACCCAGTGCGCAGACGGCGCCCCACCCGGCCACCGTATAGAGGGAGGTCGCGGCGATGGCGCCGGTGGCGCTGCCGATCGAGTAGAAGACCATGTATCCGCCGATCAGTCGGCTCCCGGCGTCCGGGTGCAGCGCGTAGATCAGGGTCTGGTTGGTGACATGGACCGCCTGCACGGCGAGGTCGAGAAGGATCACGCCGACGAACAGCGCCCAGAGCGAACTGCGGGTGAAGGCCAACGGCAGCCAGGAGGCGGCGAGCAGGGCCAGCGCGACGCCGGTGGTCCGCCGGGAGAGTCCGCGGTCGTTGAGGCGGCCCGCCACGGTCGCGGCCAGGGCCCCGGCGACACCGATGAGACCCAGTGCCCCGATCGCGCTGTGGGACAGGAAGTACGGGGCCTCGCTGAGCGGCAGCGCGACGCTGCTCCACAGGGTGCTGAAGGCGGCGAAGACCAGCAGACCGAACAGGGCCCGGAGCCGCAGCAGCCGTTCCCGTGCGAACAGGGTGACCGTGGAGCGCAGGAGCTGTCCGTAGCGCAGGGTGGTTGGCGGCGGAGCGTCGCTGTGGCGCGGCAGCACTCGGTACAGGACGAGGGCGAGCAGGACGGTGAGCGCCGCCGAGGCGAGGTAGACGGAGCGCCAGCCCGCGAGATCGGCCATGAGCCCGGACGCGGTGCGGGCGAGCAGGATTCCGATGACCACGCCGCTGGTGACCAGACCGACGACCCGTCCGCGCCCGGCGGCGGGGGCCAGTGACGCCGCGTAGGCCACCAGCGTCTGCGTGACGACCGCGAGAAGCCCCACCGCGGCCATGCCCGCGAGCAGGACCGCCGCCGTGTGGGACGCGGCCACCGCGGCCAGCGCCACCACCAGGAGCAGCAGTTGGGCGACGACGAGCCGTCGCCGGTCGGCCATGTCGCCCAGCGGCACGAGGAAGAAGAGCCCAAGACCGTAGCCGACATGCGTGAGGGTGACCACGCTGCCGACGAGCGCCGGGCTCATGGCGAGGTCGTGGCCCATGGTCACCAGGAGCGGCTGCGAGAAGTAGACGTTGGCCACGGCGGCCCCGCAGGCGACGGCGAAAAGTATGACGACGCCACGGGACAGGACGAATGGGCCGGGCATGAGGGTCCTCCACGGATCGGATTTGGTTTCAACTTGCTACCAACAATGGCCGACCGTAGCTTTCCTGGTAGCATGTTGCAACCAGATTGCCCCTGGAAAGTGAGCAGGAGTGAGGACGCCATGGTGACCAGGACGCGCTTCGACGACAGCGACTGCCCCGTCGCCCGGTCCGTGGACGCGATCGGCGACTGGTGGTCCCTGCTGATCGTGCGGGACGCCTTCGACGGAAGCCGCCGCTTCGGAGAGTTCCAGCGCGGCCTCGGCGTGGCGAAGAACATCCTCACCGCGCGTCTGCGCACCCTGGTCGCCGGTGGCGTCCTGGAATCCGTCCCCGCCTCGGACGGCAGCGCTTACCGCGAGTACGTACTGACTCCGAAGGGCAAGGCGCTCTTCCCCGTCATCGTGGCACTGCGCCAGTGGGGCGAACAGAACTTCTTCGCCCCCGGCGAACCGCACTCGGAGTTGGTCGACCGCCGGCAGGGACAGCGCCTGCGCGCACTGGAAGTGCTGTCCGAGGACGGACGGCGGCTGAACCCCGACGACACCGCCGTCCACAAGGTCTCTCACGGAGCTCGAGGATGAAGCGGGAGCGCGCCTGACGTACCGGAGCCCGTCCCGCGCAAGGGATTCCGGGCGCCGCCGCGGAGGCCCATGATGTGGGTCAGGCGAACGGGGGTCTCGTCATGGGTTTTCGCGTCGGCTCAGGAGCCGTTCGGATTCCGGTCTGGGCATTCGCCGTCGTGGGATTCGTCCTTGTGGTGGGACTGTTCGTCGGCGTACGAGGGCTCGCGTCGCCCGAGGGCGGGGCGCGGGGAGGCGGAGGCGGCAACTCCGTGAACGGCGGATCGGGCACCGACGGCGGCGGTACGGGCACCACGGGCGCGGGCGGGAACGGAGGGTCCGGCTCGGACGGCGGAGGCGGCACGACGGGCGGTACGTGGCAGACGGGCGGGTCCGACGGCGACGGGAACGGAAGCGGGGACGGGGGCAAGGACGGCGACGGCGACGGCGACAAGAGCGGGAACGGAAGCGGGAACGGGAACGGTGGCGGGCAGCCGCCCGGCTGGCTCCCGTGGGGTCCCAAGTCGCCCAACACGGACACCGAACCGGAGCCGGACAGCGTGTACGACGATCTCCAGACGGGCAAGTGCCACGAACCGTACGAGATTGCCACCGACCCCGCCGAACAGACGGGCGGCGGGAGTCCGGGCTCCTGGAAGGTGATCGAGGGGCTGGCCGGAATCTGCAAGGCCGCGCGGGGCGAGTCGGACGGAATGGACATCGCGACGAAGGCCGACGCCTGGCTCCGCGCCTCGAACTACCGTCCCGGCGGCGCCGGACAACTGTGCAAGGACGGGGACGCCCTCGGCGTCCTGCGACGCTTCGTCGCGTACTACCGACAGCATCCCCGCGAACGCGTGGCGCTGCGTGCCGCCCCGTCGGGTAGCAGGGCCTGTGAGAGCCACCTCGCCGTCACGGACGGCCGCGTAGAGCCCGGCGGGACGATCAGCCTCCACGGAACCTGGCCCGACTCGCCGGCCACCGTGGAACTGCGCGCGGCGGAGCTGACGGAACCGGTCGTCCTGGAGCCCATCGGCGACCCGGAGGACCCCAGCAAGTGCTGCAAGGACGCGGGATTCGCCGTCGACCTGCCGGGCGGGGACGGCTTCGGCGGACGCCGCCCGACGTCGGTCGACGTGACGCTGGTGACGAGAAGCGGGGCCCGGCTCGTCAAGGAGGCGGCGTTCACCATCGACTGGACCGGCATCGCCCCCTCGCCCCCGCCCGGCCCGTCGGGCCCGAGCCCCTCGATATCCGGCCGCACGTCGTCCCCCGGGTCATCACCCGTCCCGTCGCTCCTGTCCGTCCCGTCCCTCCCGTCCCTCCCGTTCATGGCATCCATGACGTCCAACGCGACCTCCCGATGAGCGGCCCCCCACCCCCACAACGGCTCCCTGCCCCGGACCCAGACTCCGGGGAACCCGTACCCGGGAGCCCAGACCCCGGCCTCGCCCCGCGACCCGCCCCCGCGCCCAGCCCTGATCCACCACCCCCACCACAGCCCTCATCCCCTCCCACGCCCGGCACGCCCGGCACGCCCGGCACCACCGCCGCCCCCGGCGCCCACGTCGGCTGGGTCGAGATCATCGGAGCCGTCGGTTCTCTCGTGACGCTCCTCACCGCCGTCCTCTTCTACTTCGGCTGGGCGAGCACCGACGCCGAGACCAGGGCCCTCGGGCTGCGCGACACCGTCTTCCACCTCTCCACCAGCGACTATCTACTGCGGAGCGTCGGCGCACTGTACGTTCCGGCCTGGCTCGCGGCCGGCGCCGCCCTCGGCGCGCTCGGGCTGCACCGCTGGGCGGTGAGCGAACCGGAACGGCTCGCCCGCGCCGTGCGCGTGCTGCGGTTCAGCTGGACGGTGCCACTCATCCTCGTACCGCTGTATCCGCTCAGCCCATGGCTGTTCGACCTGCTGCTGCCGCTCACCGCGATCGGCGGCTTCGCGCTCAACGCGTACGCCCGCACCCGCGAACGCCGCGACCTGCGGCTGTGGGGGCTCACCCTCTTCGTCTGCGTCCTGTCGCTGTTCTGGGCCGTGTCGGCCTACGCGCAGATCGCGGGCCGGGGCCGGGCGGAGCTGACGGAACGCACCGTCCGCAGCGACTTCCCCGCCGTCGCCGTCCTCAGTGAGAAGGACCTGATGATCCGCGGCGGCGGCAGCTGCTTCCGCCGTGTCACGGAGAAGGGCAGCAAGTACGCGTACGAGTACGCCGGGCTGCGCCTGTTCCACGTCTCCGGAGACCGCGTCTTCCTCGTCCCCCGCGACTGGACGCCCGGCGACGGCACCCTCTACGTCCTCAAGGAGGGCGAGGGCCAGCGCGTCGACCTGCTCAGCGGACCCGGCCGCCGGGAACGGGAGTGCCGGGGGTAGCCCGGCCGGCCGTTGCCGCGACCGAAGGTCCAGGCGTACGCGCGGCCGGCGTACGCGACGCAGGCGTACGCGACCCAGGCGCGCCCCGTACGCACCTCTACGGCACTCCACGTGCAGGTTGTCAGTTCGATCGGTCGCAGATTACTGTCACCACGCCTTGGTGAACGGGAAATCCGGTGTGATGCCGGTGCGGCCCTCGCCACTGTGATCGGGAAGTCCGGCTCCAGCCCTCGCGGCAGCCACTGGGTGCGCATGCACCCGGGAAGGCGGAGTCCGGTCGGTACGACCCGTCAGCCAGGAGACCGGCCAAGGCGCGTTGTCCATCCACGAGGTGCTGGAGAGGGTCTGCTGAACCATGCACATAGCCGAGGGTTTCCTCCCACCGGCGCACGCGATCGCCTGGGGCGTAGCGTCCGCGCCGTTCGTCGTCCACGGAGTCCGCTCCCTGACCCGTGAAGTCAAGGAACACCCGGAGAGCACGCTGCTCCTCGGCGCGTCCGGAGCCTTCACTTTTGTTCTTTCCGCCTTGAAGATCCCCTCCGTGACGGGCAGTTGCTCGCACCCGACGGGAACCGGGCTCGGCGCCATCCTGTTCCGGCCGCCGATCATGGCGGTGCTCGGCACCATCACGCTGCTCTTCCAGGCCCTGCTGCTCGCCCACGGCGGGCTCACCACGCTCGGCGCCAACGTGTTCTCCATGGCGATCGTCGGGCCCTGGGCCGGCTACGCCGTCTACCGGCTCCTCAAGCGGTACGACGTGCCGCTCATGGTCGCCGTGTTCTTCGGGGCCTTCGTCGCGGACCTCTCCACGTACTGCGTCACCAGCGTCCAGCTGGCGCTGGCGTTCCCCGATCCGAGCAGCGGGTTCATCGGCGCGCTTGGCAAGTTCGGCGGCATCTTCGCCGTCACGCAGATCCCTCTGGCGGTCAGCGAGGGACTGCTCACCGTCGTGGTGATGCGGCTGCTCGTGCAGTCCAGCAAGGGCGAGCTCACGCGGCTCGGCGTACTGCTGCGGGGCAAGAAGGCGGGCACGGAGACCGAGACGAGGGCCAGCGCCTGATGAGCCGGAACGCGAAGATCAACACCCTGCTGCTCGTCATCGTGGCCGCACTCGCGGTGCTGCCCCTGGCGCTCGGCCTCGGCGACCACAAGGAAGAGCCGTTCACCGGCGCCGACGCCCAGGCCGAGTCGGCGATCACCGAGATCGAGCCGGACTACAAGCCCTGGTTCTCCCCGCTGTACGAACCCCCGTCCGGGGAGGTCGAATCGGCGCTCTTCGCCTTGCAGGCGGCCCTCGGCGCGGGCGTCCTCGCGTACTACTTCGGGCTGCGCAAGGGACGCCGCCAAGGCGCGGCACAAGCGCGAGCCCATGACGACGCCGCCCACGCGGAGCCGGAGACCCGCGCGGAGCAGCGTGCCGACGCGCAGGGCACGCGGCCCGAGGCCGGGCAGGTCTGACCCGGCGTGCTGCCCATCGACGCGGCGGCGCACAGCAGTCGCTGGCGCCGCCGCCACCCCGTCGACAAGGCCGTACTCGGGCTCGGCCTCACCGTCCTCGCCATCTCCCTGCCACCCTGGCCGGGCGCCGCCCTCGTACTGATCGCCGCGCTCGCGGTGCTGCTCGGCGCGGCGGGCGTGCCGCCCCGCAAGCTGTGGCGCGCCTACCGCGTACCGCTCGGCTTCTGCGTCACCGGCGCCCTGACCCTGCTCGTCCAGGTCGGCGGGCCCGACGGGTTCGTCACGCTCGCCGACAGTGGTCCGGCGCGTGCGGGCGGTCTGCTGCTGCGGACCTCGGCGGCCTCGCTGGGGGTGCTCCTCTTCGCCTTCACCACGCCGATGTCGGACCTGCTGCCGCGCCTGGTGAAGGCCGGGGTGCCCGCGCCGGTCGTGGACGTGGCGCTCGTGACGTACCGGATGAGTTTCCTCCTCCTGGACTCCATGAGCCGGATCCGGCAGGCGCAGGCCGCTCGGCTCGGCCACACCACCCGGGCCGCCGCCTGGCGCTCCCTCGGCGGTCTCGGCGCCACGGCGTTCGTACGGGCCTTCGACCGGGCGAGCCGTCTGCAGGCCGGGCTCGCCGGACGCGGCTACGACGGCACCCTGCGGGTGCTCGTGCCCGAAGCCCGGATCTCACGGCGCTTCGTGGCCGCGAGCGTGGTCCTTCTCGTGGCCCTGGCGGCCCTCACCCTCGTACTGGAAAGGTTCCTTCCATGAGCGAGCCGAGCGCTCCTCGCGAGCCGGGCGACTCCTTGGTCGCTCTACGCGGCGTCTCCTACGCGTACGAGGACGGGCCCACCGTGCTCAGCGGCCTGGACTTCGATGTCGCCGAAGGGCGCGCCCTCGCCCTGCTGGGGCGCAACGGCAGCGGCAAGACCACGCTCATGCGGCTGCTCAGCGGCGGACTGCGTCCGGGCTCCGGCGTGTTGACGGTCGGGGGCACCCCCGTGACGTACGACCGCAAGGGCCTGACGCGGCTGCGCACCACGGTCCAGTTGGTCGTCCAGGACCCGGACGACCAGCTCTTCGCCGCCTCGGTCGAACAGGACGTGTCCTTCGGCCCGCTGAACCTGGGACTGCCCGACGCCGAGGTCAGGACGAGGGTGGCCGAGGCGCTCGCCGCGCTCGACATCACCGCCCTGTCCGACCGCCCCACCCACCTGCTCTCCTACGGCCAGCGCAAGCGAACCGCCATCGCCGGTGCCGTGGCGATGCGCCCCCGGGTGCTGATCCTCGACGAGCCGACGGCGGGCCTCGACCCCGACGGCCAAGAACGTCTCCTCACCACCCTCCAGCGGCTGCGGGACGCCGGGACGACCGTGGTCATGGCCACCCACGACGTGGACCTGGCCCTGCGCTGGGCCGACGACGCGGCACTGCTCACCCCCACGGGCGTGCGCAGCGGACCGGTCGCGGAGATGCTCGCCCACAGAGAGCTCCTGTCCCTGGCCGGGCTCCACCTGCCGTGGGGGATCGCCGTCCGCGAACTGCTTCTCTGCCAGGGCCTGTTGCCCGCCATGGACGAGGGGCCGCGCACTCCGGACGAGTTGGCGCGGCTGGTCACAGGCGGCTGTGCGGGGCTGGCGTAGGCAGTTCCACAGTGATACGGAGGCCGCCGGCGGAGCACGGGGTGAGGGCGAGCGTTCCGTCGTGTGCCTGGCGGTTGGGACTCTCGTGGAGAAGTCGGCGGTCCCCATCGTCGTTCGACGCGGACGCTCAGCTCCGACGCCTGGCACGGTGCGGCCGTCCCGGTAGACCTCGCGGCGGAACGGGTCGGTAGTCGTCGGCGCCGAGTTCGAACCCGGAGGCCCTGTCGTCGAGACGGTCGGCCGCGGTGAGCATGAGGATCGGCATGCCGCTGCCGGAGGCGACGATGCGTTCGGCGATGTCGGCCGCGATCGCGGCCAGGCGCGGGGCGTCGCGGATGGCTTCTGCCAGAAAGGGTCCGTCCTCGACGATCAACACGCGCATGCTCTCGATGCTACGAGTCGGCACATACCGTCGGCGTATCGAAAACCCCATACATGCCGACAACACCGTACTGCCTTGACTGGCGGCATGAACAACAGCCCGCCAGCAGCGCGAACAGCGACCCTTCGTATTCACCGGCTTCTTGTTGTCGGCCTGGCAGCCGTCATCACAGCGATCGCCGCGACCGCAGCGATCCTCGGCTATCAGGCGCGGAATTCCTCGTCTCCCCCGGCCTTCTCGTCCTCCCTGTCCGCACCAACCGCGTTGGGCGAGGCCGACGGTGCCGTCCCCGACGGCACGACAGTCTTCGACGAACACATTCCGGCTGTGGCCAACCTCGGTCCGGATGTGCTCAAGGCCCTGCGCCAGGCCGCGAAGGATGCCGCAGGCGACGCGGTCGCCCTCTACGTCAACAGTGGCTGGCGTTCCGAGGAGTACCAGGACCAGCTTCTTCGTAAGGCGGTCTCCCAGTACGGGTCCGCGGCCGAGGCCGCCCGGTGGGTGGCCACGGCGGAGACGTCTCCTCACGTGTCGGGGGAGGCGGTCGACATCGGGCGCTCCAACGCGACGGAGTGGCTGTCCGAACACGGCGCCGAGTACGGGCTCTGTCAGATCTACCGGAACGAGCCCTGGCACTACGAGCTGCGCCCCGAAGCGATCGATCACCGCTGCCCGCGTATGTATGCCGACCCCACGCAGGACCCGAGGATGCAGCAGTGACCGGTAGTGAGCGAGAACAGACGATCGTGCGGGTCGACACGGTGGAGCAGACCGGACAGGCGGGCGCCGGCCGCGTGGATGCCCCGTCCGGCTCGCGGCCGGGGCCCTGGAAGCGGGGCCCGGTGTTCACAGTGCTGGCGCTGCTGCTGGGTCTGCTCATGCTGCTGCACGCACAGGTCACGGATCGCGGGGGCCTCGGCAGCCTGGTGGAGACCTTCCTGCCGTGGTTCGGCCTGTTCATCCCGGTGCTGCTGGCCGGGGCGTTGTGGCGCCGCTCCGCCTCAGCGGTGGTCGCGCTGCTGCTACCGCTTGCGGTGTGGCTGAGCCTCTTCGGCGGGCTGCTCATCGACAAGTCCCACTCGGGCAGCGATCTCACCGTGGTCAGCCACAATGTCGGCGCCGACAACCCCGATCCGGCCGGCACCGCCCGTGACCTGGCCGCCTCCGGCGCGGACGTGCTGGCCCTGGAGGAGATCACCGCGCAGGCGAAACCGCGGTACGAGAAGGAACTGGCGAAGGCGTATCCGCACCACACTGCTCGGGGCACGGTCGGGCTGTGGAGCAAGCTGCCCCTGTCGGACACCCGGCCGGTGGACATCAAGATGGACTACGGGCCGCTGGCGGACACCAAGCCGGTCGACGTCAAGCTGACCTACAACCGGGCGCTGCGCACCACCGTGGCCACCGACCAGGGTCCGCTGGCGGTGTACGTGGCCCACCTGGGGTCCGTGCGGGTGTTTCCCAAGAACGGCTTCTGGACGGGCAGTCGGGACCGCGGCGCGCAGGAGCTGGCCAAGGCCATCGCCACCGAGCGCAACGAGCGGGTGGTGTTGCTCGGTGACCTGAACGGCACCATGCACGACCGCGCGTTCGCCGGCATCACTTCGCACCTGCGCTCGGTCCAGGACTCAGCCGGGGACGGCTTCGGCTTCAGCTGGCCGGCGAGGTTCCCGGTGGCGCGGATCGACCAGATCCTGGTTCGGGGAGTGGAGGCGGAGAGCTCGTGGGTGCTGCCGGAAACCGGCAGCGATCACCGGCCGGTGGCGGCAGGAATCAGCTGGTGAACCTCGCGACCGCTTGGACGTACCGTCGTACCCTCGTACCGAATCCCACGGCAACGAAGCTGGCCGCCCTGTCACCCGATCGGGGTGTTTGACAGCGAGTCCAGGCCTCCCACCCGGGGCCGCCCGGAGTCCATCGGGATTCGTCGGACGCCCACCTCATCGGCGGTCTACTGTGCGGACACGCCGCACCGACCGCCGCGGTCGCATGAGGAGGAATCCTGTGTCATCACCCTGTGACCCCCAGTACGCTCCCGTCGGTGATGTGGGCGCAGCGCTCATGATGATCGACTCCCGGCTCAAAGAGATCCATGCCGGCAAGACCGGGACCGACCCCGAACAGCAGGCGCTGATCGACCAGTACATCGCGTCCCTGGGCCCGGGGGAAGCCGAAGACCTGCTGGACGGCGCGTGCACGCTCATCTACATGTTCATGCAGTGGCTGTGGAGGGCCTACGAGGACCACGACAAGGACGTGATCGAGTACGTGGTGCCCAACCTCGTGGCCTCGATGCGCATGATGCCCAGGAGTGTTCCTCCCCAGACCATCCCCACCATGGCCGGCCTGCTCGTCGCCGCGGGCACCGGCCTGAGTCCCAGTCTGTGGCGCCAACAGTACGGAGACTGGACCAAGGAAGAGCTGACTCCCCTGGAAGCCACCGCTCTCCTGCTCGCGGAGCACATCAACCGCCTCACCGACGACCAGGACTTCGCCACCCGCATGGTCACCACAGCTCTGACCAGTGCGGACGAAAACTGACGTTCCGCGTCCTCCGCCAGAGCCCCTGGCGGGGCCGAGTCCGCGGCTGGCCCCTGTTCCCGCTGTCCCCCTGTTAATCTCGCACAGGATTTCGAATCAACTGACGGGGTGGCACGTGAGGAAAAAGTTGTTCGTGTTCGGCGGCGCGGTGATGGCCGCCCTCGCAGCGGTTCCCGCGGGGGCGGCACCGCTTCCCCGGCCACCGCTGGTGAGCCTGAACGTCGCGGGCGATCACTACGCACTGACCGAGAAGACAAACCCGTACCAGACCCCGCCGGCCGCCGAGTACGCGCCCGTGGGGATCGACGGAGCGCTGTCGGGTACCGACCGCACCGCGATGCTGGGGAGCGGCGATCCCGAGTGCGCGGCACGCGCCGACGCGCTGCCGCGACCGACCGTGCCGACCAGCGCGGCGTACTGCTGGGACACCGTGATGCAGGGTAAGCAGGGCGCGGAGAACGCACACCTGATGCCCTGGGTACCGCAGGGCATCGCCACCTCCGGTGAAGCACAGCTGAGCGGCATCCCTGTCGGCGGCAACAACCGTGCCGCGGTGGTGAGTTGGACGTGGCAGAACACCAAGCAGGACCCGGTGACGGACCCCGAGAACCCTCCGCCGCCCAAGAAGGACTACCGCCACAACTCGGTGAAGCTGGCCTTCGTCAACCTGGACGACATGAAGTACCGCTTCGTGCTCCCTGTGTGGGTGGACGAAGCGGGCGTGCAGCGGCGGATCTACGGGCACGGCGGCGGACTGGCCTGGTACGGCCCGTACCTGTTCATGTCCAGCACCTCCAACTGGGAGGGCCAGCCGGGCCCTGACGCGGGCAAGGCCGGCGTCCGCGTGTTCGACACCCGCAAGATCTACCGGAAGAAGGACGGAGGCGGCGGCGACTACCAGTACGTACTGCCGGAGGTACGGCACTACGTCTCCGGCGGCGCCTCCTTCGACTACGTCTCGCTGGACCGCAACAGTGCCGGCGGCGCCAGCCTGGTGGGCGGCAACTACAGGTCGTCGTCGACCACGGGCAGCTACGCCGGCACCGAGGTCTACCGTTACCGGTTCGGCGACGACTACCGGCTGAACCGGACGCCCGTACAGGGCTGGAAATCCACCGTCCCCCAGGACAACGCCGACGCGATCAGCGACGTCCAGGGAGTCCAGGCCAACGGCGACACGCTGTACTTCAACATGTCGAAGGGAACCGTGGCCAACCGCCGCTTCGCCACGGCCGGCGTCGGCGGGGCCGCGCCGGACTGGACGATCAAGTCCCGCAAGGACTGGTCGTACCGCCCCCAGGACCTCTCCCTCTGGTACGCCACCAACGAACTCTGGAGCCTGACCGAGGGCGAGGAGGACAGGGTGCTCTACTCGGTGAAGCTGGACGCCCTGAAGTAGGACCCGGCCGATCTGGTCCCCTCGATTCCCCAAAAAGATCAGGGGCCGTTTCAGATTGCTCTGAAACGGCCCCTGATCTGCGACTCTCACGAGTCGGGACGACAGGATTTGAACCTGCGACCCCTTGACCCCCAGTCAAGTGCGCTACCAAGCTGCGCCACGTCCCGTTGCCCGTGTGACCTGGGGTTTCTCCCTGGCCGAACGCGCACCGAAACAATACCGCACTCTGACCGGTGATCGCTCACCCGTTTCCCGGGGGCCGACCCTTGACCTCAAGTGCGGTTCAGGTTGCACGCTGCTCGGCATGACGACGACCACGGAACGCGGACACGGGCACGGATTCGGATACGGATACGGATACGGATACGCAGACCTGCCCCGGCTCATGGGGCTCATGACGGGGGACGAGAAGCATGGGCCCGCCGCGACGTCGACGCTGGACGCGCTCTGGGTGCTCTACGACCGGGTGCTCCGCGTCACGCCGGAGCGGATGGAGGACCCCGCGCGCGACCGGTTCCTGCTGTCCAAGGGGCACGGGCCCATGGCCTACTACGCCATCCTCGCCGCCAAGGGCTTCCTGCCCGTCGACTGGCTGGAGGGATTCGGGTCGTACGACTCTCCGCTCGGGCACCATCCGGACCGGGTGCTGGTGCCCGGCGCCGAGATCGGCAGCGGGTCCCTCGGGCACGGGCTGCCGATCGCCGTGGGGACGGCACTGGGGCTGAAGGCGCGAGGCCTCACCGAGCCCGGCGTGTGGGTGCTCGTCGGGGACGCCGAGATGGACGAGGGCAGCAACCACGAGGCCATCGCCTACGCGGGTCCGGCCGGCCTCGAACAGCTGCACGTCCTCGTGATCGACAACGCCTCCGCCAGCTACGCCAGGCCCGGCGGGATCTCCGCCCGCTTCGAGGCCGCCGGGTGGTCCGCCGAGACCGTCGACGGGCGGGACCACGACGCGCTGTACACGGCCTTCACGGCGCCGCACCCGGGGCGGCCGCGCGTGGTGGTCGCCAGGGTCGAGCCCAAGGAGTACGCGGGCGAGCCCAAGTCCGCGTGAGCCGAGCCGACGCCCACCTCCCCCATCGCCGTACTTCCGGAAGGACCCCTCTGCCATGGACACCATGCGTGACCGCTTCGCCCCTGTCGTCTCGCGGCTGCTCGACGAGGATCCCCGCGTCGCCGTCGTCCTCGCCGAGATCGGCAAGGACGCCTTCGAGGAGGCGATGCGCAGGCACCCGGACCGGGTGATCAACGTCGGGATCAGGGAGCAGCTCCTCGTCGGGGCGGGCGCCGGGCTCGCGCTCGCCGGGCTGCGGCCCGTCGTCCACACGTTCGCCAGCTTTCTCGTGGAGCGGCCCTTCGAGCAGATCAAGCTCGACTTCGGGCACCAGGACCTGGGCGGCGTCCTGGTGAGCGCCGCCGCGTCCTTCGACTGGCCCGCCGGCGGCTTCACGCACATGTCGCCGGGCGACGTCGCGCTGCTCGACACCCTCGACGGCTGGACCGTGCACGTGCCGGGCCACCCCGACGAGGCCGAGACGCTTCTTCGGCACGCCGTCGCGGCGGGCGACGACAAGGTGTACGTACGTCTGTCCGCCCAGTCCAACTCCCGGCCGCTTCCCGTGGACGGCGAGCGGTTCCTCACAGTGCGGGAAGGGCACGGGGGGCGTGAGGGGCGCGGAGGGCGTGGCGGTGTGGTGATCGCCGTTGGGCCGATGCTCGACCAGGTCCTCGCCGCGACGGAGGCGCTCGACGTCACCGTGCTGTACGCCACGACCGTGCGGCCCTTCGACGAGCAGGCGCTGCGGCGGGCCGCGGGTGCCGGGGAGGCCGTCGATGTGGTGGTCGTCGAGCCGTACCTCGCCGGGACCTCGACCGGCGCGGTGAACGACGCGCTCGCCGATCTGCCGCACCGCGTGCTCGGCCTGGGTGTGGGCCGCCGTGAGCTGCGCCGCTATGGGCAGGTCGAGGAGCATCTGGCCGCCCACGGCCTCGACGCGCGGTCGCTGCGCGGGCGGATCAGCGGCTTCCTGGGTTGAACGGTGAGTGGTCAGTCCCAATCCGCGGCCGGAACCCCCACTCCCGGGTTCTCTTCGAGGAGTCGGGGCGGCGCGGCCTGGCGCCAGGAGTCGGACAGGATGTCGGCGAGCTCCTCCGTGTCCAGCGCCGAGAGGCGCACCCGCACCCATGCCGAAGCCGCCTCGTGCGCCGCGACCCAGAACTTGTCCGGCTCGGCGAGGACCAATTCGTCCCGCTCGACCTTCGGGCACCGCACCGCGATGGACGTCTCGTCGTCCGGAACCGTCACGAACATCTTTCCGGACACACGGAACGTGGGCATGCTCCACGCGATCTTCTCCGCCGTGTCGGGCAGGGCGAGGGCGATGCGGCGCACGTCATCGGAGGTGACGCGGGTTCTGGATCTGGACTTCGACATGCCATGAACCGTAGCCAACGCCACTGACAGTCACCTGCCGAGCGCACGGTCTCACGGCATCTCACCGCGTCTCACCGCGTCTCACCGCGTCTCACAGCACCCGCTTGTCCAGCCAGGCCGTCAAGTCCTCCTGGACCTCGTCCCTGTTGGTCTCGTTGAGGATCTCGTGGCGCGTGTCCGGGTAGCCCTTCCACGTGAGGTCCTCCACCCCGACGTAACGGAAGTCCTCCAGGAGTTCATGGACGAGCGTCATCCGCTGGTTGCAGGGGTCCTGCTCGCCGACCGCGACGTGGATCGGCAGATCGGCGGGCACGCGCGCGAGGTTGCGGGGATCGTTGATCTTGCGCAGGCCGCGTACCCAGTCCAGGGACAGTCCCGCGGAGAAGGCGAACCCGCAGCGCTCGTCGGCGACGTACGCGTCGACCTCCGCCTCGTCCCGCGAGAGCCACTCGAAGCCGGTGCGACGGACGTACGGGTCGTTGAACGAGGCGAAGAGGTCGGGGACGTACGAGGAGGTCGCGGCGCGGCCGCGCTCGGCGATCTCGTGTTCCAGGCGGGCGATCGACTCCTCCGGCTCGGCGCCGGGCAGCGAGCGGAACGTGCCCGAGAGGATCACGCCCGCCAGGTCGTCGGCGTACTCCTGGGCGTAGTCCCGCGCGAGCATCGAACCGAGGCTGTGTCCCAGGAGGAAGTACGGCAGGCCGGGGTGCAGGGCGCGCACCTGGTCGCCGACGGCCTTGAGGTCGTCGACGATCGCCCGCCAGCTGTCGGCCTCGTCGGAGCCGTCCGGTCCGGAGGTCACTCCGTAGCCTCCCGTTGCCTGCGCGGTGGCACCGTGGCCGCGGTGGTCGGAGGCGACGACGCCGTAGCCGTGGGCGGTCAGGTGACGGGCGAAACGGTCGTAGCGCAGGGCGTGCTCCGCGGCTCCGTGCGCGATCTGGACGTAGGCACGCGGCCTGCCGTCGGCCGGCAGCCAGGTATACGTGGCAACGGGCACGCCGTCCGCCGCGTTGAGCAGTCCCGCGGTGTAGGTGGCGGAGGAGGTGCCGGAGGAGGTGGTTGCGGTCTCGTCGGCTCGGTGGTCGGACATCACGCGGGCTCCCTGAGGTGGATTCCTGCGGGTGGAATCTGTGGACGGTTTCCGGTGGGTGATTCCCTGCGGGTGGATTCTGTGGACGGTTTCCGGTGGGTGATTCCCTGCGGGCGGATTCTGTGGACGGCTTCCGGTGAGTGATTCCCTGCGGGTGAATTCTGTGGACGGCTTCCGGTGAGTGATTCCCTGCGGGCGGATTCCTGCGGGCGGTTTCCTGTGGGCGATTGTCTACAGGTGGCTCCCTGCTGGCTGTTCCGGCAGGTGGCTCCTGCGAGCAGCTCCCTGCGGGGTGGACTCTGTGGGCGGCTTCCCGTGAGTGACTCCCTGCGGGCGGATTCTGTGGGCAGTTTCCCGTGGGCGATTGCCTGCGGGCGGCTCCCTGCGGGCTGTCCCGGCAGGTGGCTCCTGCGAGCAGCTCCCTGCGGGGTGGACTCTGTGGGCGGCTTCCCGTGAGTGACTCCCCGCAGGCGGATTCTGTGGGCAGTTTCCCGTGGGCGATTGCCTGCGGGCGGCTCGCTGCGGGCGGCTCCCTGCGGGCTGTCCCGGCAGGTGGCTCCTGCGAGCAGCTCCCTGCGGGCGGTCCCCGCCGGGTGGCTCCCGGCGGGCGGTTTCCCGTAGGCGGTTTCCCGTAGGCGGTTCCCCGCAGGTGGCTCCCCGCAAGCAGCTCCCTGCAGGCCGTCCCGGCAGGTGGCTCCTGCGGGCAGCTCCCCGCAGGGGCCCCCATACAGGCAGCTCCCCGCGCGCGGGCGGCGCCCCGCACGCGGGCGGCGCCCCGCACGCGGATGGTTTCCGCGCGCGGACCGTTCCCTTCGGCTAGGTTTTCTCCGGCTCAGCCTCCCCCACGCGCGAGACCTCATGCCGACCACGCGCCGAACCGTCTCCGCGTCCGCCCCTTCCGACCCATTGACCCCCTGTCGAACCGGAACCTACGCTGAACGACGCTCTGCGTAAGCGCTTTCTAGCCGCTTCCAGCAGGAGCAGACGCGACTCACCGCACACCCGGCGACCGGCAGCCCTCCACCAGCCAAGCCAGCTCAGCCCAGGGAGCGCCATGAGTTCCACGGCAGCACGAAGAAGCGCACGGCCAGGAGAGAGCGCGCGGCCACGAAGAGACGCTCGGCCACGAAGAAGCGCACCGCGCTCCTTACTCGTCCTCATCGCCCTTCTCTCCCTCGTCGTCGGCCTCGGGCTCGCCGTCCCGCCGCGCGCGGAGGCCGCGCCCGCCTTCCGTGTCCTGGTCTTCTCCAAGGTCACCAATTTCGCCCACGACTCGATCCCCGCAGGCATCGAAGCGATCAGGAAACTGGGCGCGGAGAACGGTTTCGAGGTCGAGGCCACCGACGACGCCTCCGCGTTCACCGACGCCAACCTCGCCCGCTTCCAGGCCGTCGTCTTCAACAACACGAACTCCACTCCCGAGAAGGGCGACCTGCTCGACGCCGGGCAGCGCGGCGCCTTCCAGAAGTACGTCCGGGCGGGCGGCGGCTGGGTCGGGCTGCACGCGGCGTCGGCGAGCGAGCGTGACTGGGGCTGGTACGAGGGTCTGGTCGGCGCCATCTTCGACAAGCACCCCGCCGTGCAGACGGGCCGCATCAAGGTCCTCGACCGCGCGCACCCCTCGACCAAGGCGCTTCCCGAACTCTGGGAGCGCACCGAGGAGTGGTACAACTGGCGCACCAACCCCACGGGGAAGGTGCACACCCTCGCGCAGATCAAGGTGCGCGACGGCGTCACGGGGCTCGACGAGGGCGTCGACCAGCCGTGGTCCTGGTGCCAGAACTACGACGGCGGCCGCTCCTGGTACACGGCCGGCGGGCACGCCAAGTCGGCCTTCCAGGAGGAGGGGTTCCTCCGGCACATCCTCGGTGGCATCCAGTGGGCAGCGGGCGACAAGCCCGGCGACTGCACCGCCACCAGGACGGGCAGCTTCCAGCGCACGCCGCTCGCCACCGCCGATCTGGCGGACCCCTTCGAGCTGGCGGTCGCGCCGGACCGCCGCGTGTTCTTCATCCAGCGCACCGGAAAGCTGAAGATCATCGACCAGGAGACGCTCAAGGTCTCCACGGCCCTCGACCTGGCGTACACCCCGGACATGACGAGCCAGTCGGACGGCCTGCTCGGTCTCGCGCTCGATCCGCAGTTCGAGGAGAACCACTGGCTGTATCTGCTCCACTCCGACAAGACCGAGAAACGCATCAATCTCTCCCGGTTCACCGAGGCGGGCGGAGAGGTGGACGCCTCGTCGGAGAAGCGGCTGCTGACCATTCCGACGTGGCGCGGCGAAGGCCGGGCCAATTCGCACATGGCGGGCTCGATCGCCTTTGACAAGAAGGGTGATCTGTACGTCGCGACAGGCGACAACACCGATCCGTTCGCGTCGGACGGTTTCACGCCGATCGACGAGCGTGCGGGGCGCCGCGCCTGGGACGCCCAGGGCACCTCGGGAAACACCGACGACCTGCGCGGAAAGGTTCTGCGGATCACGCCGAAGGACGATGGGACGTACGCCGTCCCGGCCGGGAATCTCTTCCCGTCCGGGACGGAGAAGACGCGTTCCGAGATCTACGCGATGGGGATGCGCAACCCCTTCCGGATCACGACGGACCCGATCAGCGGGGCTCTCCTGGTCGCCGACTACGGGCCCGACGCCAGAAAGGCCGTCGCGGACCGCGGCCCCGAGGGAACGGTCGAATTCGACCGCGTCACCGAGGCGGGCAACTACGGCTGGCCCTACTGCGTCGGCGACAACACACCCTTCACCGACTACGACTTCGCCACGAAGACCTCGAAGGCGAAATTCGACTGCGCGAAGATCGTGAACGACTCGCCGAACAACACGGGACTCCGTCAGCTTCCGCCCGCCAAGCCCGCGGACGTCTGGTACGCCTACTCCGAGTCGAAGGAGTTCCCCGAACTCGGCACGGGTGGCGGCGGCCCGATGAGCGGTCCCGTCTACAACTACGACGCGGACAACACGTACAGGACGAAGTTCCCCGAGTACTTCGAGGGGAAATGGCTCACCTACGAGCTGACCCGGCAGTGGTTCAAGGCTTTCTCGGTCCAGGAGAAGGACCAGACGTTCACCGATCCGCGGTTCGAGCCCGCGAAGGCCGGTGATCTGCACTCCATCAACTCCGTCTTCGCCGACATGAAGTGGAATCAGCCGTTCGATGCCGACTTCGGTCCCGACGGAGCGCTGTACGTCATCGACTTCGGGCTCGGCAGTGGCACGGGGCGCGGCGGCAGCAACGAAGGCTCGGGCATCTACCGCATCGACTACGTGGCGGACGGCCGCCTCCCCGACGCCCGCTCCACGGCGACCCCGGACAACGGACGCGCGCCCCTGACGGTGAAGTTCTCCAGCGCGGGTTCCGGCCTGCCGGACGACAAGCCCGTCCATTACGCGTGGGACTTCGACGGCGACGGCACGACCGACTCGACCGAGGCGAATCCGACGTACACCTACACCGAGAAGGGGCGGTTCAGTGCCCGGCTGAAGGTGACGGGGCCGGGAGAGCTGAGCGGCCTCGCGGTGCGTGAGATCACGGTCGGCAACACCCGGCCCACGGTGACGATTCAGCAGCCGCCCGACGGCGGGACGTTCAGCTTCGGCGACACCATCCCCTTCAAGATCAAGGTCAAGGACCCGGAGGACGGGCGGATCGACTGCGACCGGGTCGTCGTCCAGTCCCAGCTCGGCCACGACTCGCATCTGCACCCGCTGGACAACTACACCGGCTGCGCGGGCGAGATCGTGACGGACGCCGGGGACAGCCACGGGCCCGGCCAGAACCTGTACTACGGCATCACGGCCCAGTACGAGGACAAGGGCGCGGGCGGCGACGTACCCGCGCTGACCGGGTCGGCCTCCTTGACCCTGCGCACGTCCTTCCGCGAGGCCGAGCACCGCACCACGACGGGCGGCGCGCACGACGGGGCCGTCACCGCCGACCGCGCGGACGCGTCGGGCGGCAAGCGGCTCACCGAGATCGAGGACATGGACTGGATCTCCTTCGACCCCGTGCACCTCAATGGCATCGAGTCCGTGACCGTCGGCGCGGCGTCGGGCGGCCTCGGCGGCGATGTCGAGTTCCGGGCCGGCTCGCCCACGGGTGAACTGCTCGGCAAGGTGACCGTGCCGAACACCGGAGGGTGGGGCAACGTCGTTTCCCCGACCACCGGGCTCGCGGACCCCGACGGCCGGATCAGCGCCATCGACACGGTGAAGCTGTACGCGGTCTTCACCAACCCCCAGTGGTCGGCGGACAAACCGGACCTGTTCGCGGTGGACTGGCTGCGCTTCAACGGCCCCGGCGTCGAGAGACAGCCCGCCGCGACGGTCGCGCTCACCGCCGCCCCGGACAGCGGGGCGCCGTCCCTGGCCGTGAAGTTCACCAGCGAGGTGAAGCTGCCCGCCGGGCGCACCGCCGCCTCGTACCACTGGGACTTCGGCGACAACTCCAAGCCGGGCGGCGGTACGGAGGGGCCGGGCGCCGCGCACACCTACGCCCGCGCGGGGACGTACACGGCCCATCTGACGGTGACCGACGACAAGGGCGACACGACGACTGGTGCCGTCCCGATCGAGGTGAAGTGAGGATGACCATGAGCGCCCACGGAACGTCGGGCACGCCGTCGTCCCTCAGCGGCACCAGGCGCGCCTTCCTCAGTACGTCCGTCAGGGCTTCCCTCGGTACGGCGCTGGGGCTCGCGGCAGTGGTCGGCGGGGCGCTGCCCGCGCGGGCCGGGGAAGCGCGCGGGCGTCGCCGCCGCATTCCGCGCGGCGGCATCGGCATGCACCTGTACACGATGCGGGACGCCCTGGCGCGGGGCTTCGCGGGGACGCTGGAGCGGCTCGCGGAGATCGGGTACGCGACGGTGGGCGTCAGCGGCCGGCGGTCTCTCGCGGACGCTTGTAGAACAGGGTCGTCGCACGGAGGGTCCCGGGCGCAGAGGCGGTCCCGGACCCAGAGGCGGTCACGACTTCACCACCACGAGCGCGTACCGCACGGCCTGCTCGCCCAGGCAGCGGAACCGCGAGGCGCCCCACAAGCGGTAGCGCAGGCAGTCGCCGGTGCGCAGGGCGTGCGCCTCTCCCTGGACCGTGACCTCCAGGGCGCCTTCGAGCACCCAGATGTGCTGTTCCAGACCGGGCACGGGCGGCCGGTCGTACGTGATGTCGGCGCCCGGCTGCAACCGGGCCTCGACCAGCTCGCCGCGCATCCCGATGTGCGGGGGCGAGACATGCCAGCGCATGAAGCCCTCGTCGTCGTCCGCCCAAACCGCCTGGTCGACGGCGCGCACCAGCTGTGCGGGCTCCGCCTCCACCTCGCTCAGGAGCTGCGACATGGTCCGCTCGTAGACCGCGCAGAGGCGGTTCAGGAGGGCCGCCGTGGGGCTAATCTCCGCGCGCTCGGCGCGGGACAGGGTGGAGCGGCTGATTCCGCTGAGTTCGGCCAACTCGCCCAGCGACCAGCCGCGTTCGGCGCGCAGCTCGGACAGTCGGGCGGCGAGGCGCGCGTCGACTCCGTCATGTTCCATATTCGGCACGCTATCCCGTATTCGGGATGTCGAGCAAGTGGCGTCCGGCTCGGCGGTGCTGCCGCTACTCAGTCGTGTGCCGTGACCACCCCAGGAGTTCCCTGATCCGCCCGGTCGCCGTGCGAACTCGACCGACTCAACCGAGGCAGTAGGCGGGACTGGGGTTTCGTGGTGCGGCAGAGGGCGGGTGTGACGGTCGCGGCGTCAGCCCGCCGCTTCCCCGAGCGCCGTCAGGACCGGACGGATCAGCGGATGCCCCTCCGCCCCGCACCGCACCGCCGCGAACACCCTGCGCGTGGGAGCCGCGCCCTCCACCGGGCGCACCACCGCGCCCGACACATCCATGCCCCGCAGTGCCGAGCGCGGCACGAGGGCGACGCCCGCGCCGGCCGAGGCGAGCGCCACGACCGCGCGGAAGTCGTCCGACCAGTGCTCCAGCAGCGGCTGGAACCCCGCCTGTTCGCAGGCGAGGACGACCACGTCGTGGCACGGGTTGCCGGCGAAGGGGCCTATCCAGGCGTCCTTGGCCAGCTCGGCCAGCGGCACTCGTCCGGCGGCGGCGAGCCGGTGGCCGAGCGGCAGGACCGCGTCGAACGGCTCCGCGTAGAGAGGGACGCGGGTCAGCCGGGGGTCGTCCGCGCCCGGCGCGCCGCGGTACTCGACGGCGACCGCGACGTCGACCTGCCGGTCGAGCACCATCGGCAGGCTGGCGTCGCCCTCCGCGTCCCGCACGCGGACCCTGATCCCGGGTGCGGAGGCGGCGAGGCGGGCCAGGGCCGGGCCGACGACCAGGCCGATGCCGGTGGCGAAGGACGCGACGGTGACCGTGCCCGCCTCGCCCGAGCTGTACGCGGCCAGCTCGGCCTCGGCCCGCTCCAGCTGGGCGAGGACCGCGTTGGTGTGCGTGAGCAGGATCTCTCCGGCGGCGGTCAGTCGTACGCCGCGCGCCGAGCGGTCGACCAGGCGGTGGCCCGTCTCCTGCTCCAGGGCGGTGAGCTGCTGGGAGACCGCGGAGGGGGTGAGGTACAGCGCGGCGGCAGCGGCCGTGACCGTGCGGTGGTCGGCCACCGCACGGAGGATGTGCAGCCGCCGCGCTTCGATCATGTGACCGATTCTCCCGTACCGGCGGCCCGCGCCGCACCACCGGCCTCGTCTGTCACCTCCCGCACGGGACCGTCGACGGCATCGACCACCGGACCGTCGATGGCACCGACCGCCGGACCGTCGACGGCACCGACCGCAGAACGACGGCATCGACCGCAAAACCGATCGACAGACGAGCCTCGACCCACTGTGATGGCTCCGACTGCCCGCCGTACGGAGCGGGCCGACCGCAGGAGCTGCCCTTGACGACGGAACAGACACCGGACGTCCGTCCGACGATCGACGCGACACTGGTCAGCCGCCTGGTCTCGGCGCAGTTCCCGCAGTGGGCCGAGCTGCCTCTCGAACTGCTCGACCCGGCCGGCTCGGACCACGTCATCCACCGGCTGGGCGACGAACTGTCCGTCCGGTTGCCCCGCCACGCCGGGGCCGTCGGACAGGCCAGGAAGGAGTCCGAGTGGCTGCCCCGGCTCGCCCCGCACCTGCCGCTGGCCATCCCCGAGCCGGTGGGCGTGGGCGAACCCGGTCTCGGCTATCCGTGGCCGTGGGCGGTGTCACGCTGGCTGGACGGCGAAGTGGCGACCACGGAGGCCCTCGCCGACTCACCCGGGGCCGCTGTCCAACTGGCGGAGTTCCTCGCCGCCCTTCAGGACTTGACGCCCCCCGGGGACTTCCCCGCCGAGGGCGCTCCTCGCGACTTCACGGCCGGTTCGCTGGCCGACCGGGACGGTGCGACGCGGGCCGCCATCGCCGAGGTAGGCGGCGTGTTCGACGCGGAGGCCATGACGGCGCTCTGGGACTCGGCCCTGAGCGCCCCCGGGTGGGGTCGCCCCCCGGTCTGGTTCCACGGCGACTTCCACACCGGCAACCTCCTGACCGTCGACGGACGCCTCAGCGCGGTCATCGACTTCGGCGAGCTCGGCATCGGCGACCCGGCGTGCGACCTGACCATCGCCTTCACCCTGATGACGGCGGAGAGCCGGGCCACGTTCCGCGCCGCGCTCGGCGTCGACGACGCCACGTGGACCCGGGGCCGCGGCTGGGCCCTGGCGACAGGCCTGAACGCCTACACCTGCTACGCCGCTGTGAACCCCCGGGTCGCCGCGCAGACCATGCGGCAGATCACCGAGGCTCTGACCGGTTGAGCAACCGGTTGCTCAAGACCGCTTGAGCAACCGGCTGCCGCGGCGACAACCGTCGGCGTCACGCCGCGCCCGACGTCTCCCCCAGCTCCCCCAGCTCCGCCCGCGCCGCCACGAACGCGTCCACCGCCCGGTTCACGTCCTCCGTGGAGTGCGCCGCCGACAGCTGGACCCGGATGCGGGCCGCGCCCTGCGGCACCACCGGGTAGGAGAAGCCGATCACGTACACGCCACGCTCCAGGAGCAGCTCGGCCATGCGCGCCGCGACCGACGCGTCGCCGATCATGACGGGGGCGATGGCGTGGTCGCCGGGCAGGATGTCGAAGCCCTCCTCGGTCATCCGCGAGCGGAACAGTGCCGTGTTCGTGGCGAGCCGCTCCCGCAGGTCGTCCGCCGACTCCAGGAGGTCGAGGACCTTCAGGGAGGCAGCCGCGATCACGGGAGCCAGCGTGTTCGAGAAGAGGTACGGGCGTGAGCGCTGGCGCAGCAGTGCGACGATCTCGGCGCGGGCGGCGACATAGCCGCCGGAGGCACCGCCGAGCGCCTTGCCCAACGTACCGGTGATGATGTCGACGCGGTCCATGACGCCGTGCAGCTCGGGGGTGCCGCGGCCGCCGGGGCCGACGAAGCCGACGGCGTGCGAGTCGTCGACCATGACCATGGCGTCGTACCGGTCGGCGAGGTCGCAGATCTCCCGCAGCGGGGCGACGTAGCCGTCCATGGAGAAGACGCCGTCGGTGACGATCAGCCGCCGCCGCGCACCGGACGCCTCCTTCAGCTGCCGCTCCAGGTCCGCGAGGTCACGGTTGGCGTACCGGAAGCGGCGCGCCTTGCAGAGGCGGATGCCGTCGATGATCGAGGCGTGGTTGAGCGCGTCGGAGATGACGGCGTCCTCCGCGCCGAGGAGCGTTTCGAAGACGCCGCCGTTGGCGTCGAAGCAGGAGGAGTAGAGGATCGTGTCCTCCTGGCCGAGGAAGGCGGAGAGCCGCGCCTCCAGTTCCTTGTGCACCTCCTGCGTACCGCAGATGAAGCGGACGGACGCCATGCCGTAGCCCCAGCGGTCCAGCGCCTCGTGGGCGGCGGCGACGACGTCGGGGTGGTCGGCGAGGCCGAGGTAGTTGTTGGCGCAGAAGTTGAGGACCTCGCCGGGGCGGCCCCCCGCGGTGACGGCGACCGTGGCGGACTGCGGGGTGCCGATGACGCGCTCGGGCTTGTGCAGGCCCGCGGCGGCGATCTCGTCGAGGGTGGCCTGGAGGTCTTCGCGTACGGAGTCGAACATGCTGGGTTCCTTAGGGGATGCGGCCGAGAAGCCGGGCGGGAACGGGTCAGGAGGTCCAGTCGAGGATGACCTTGCCGCCGCGCCCACTGGCCGCGTCGTCGAAGGCGGCCTCGAAGTCGCGGTGGCCGTACCGGCCCGTGATGACGGGGGCCAGGTCGAGGCCGCCTTCGAGCAGTACGGACATCGCGTACCAGGTCTCGAACATCTCGCGGCCGTAGACGCCCTTGATCGTGATCATGGAGGTGACGATCCGTGACCAGTCGACGGCGAACTCCTCGGACGGCAGGCCGAGCATGGCTATCTTGCCGCCGTGGGTCATGTTGGCGACCATGTCGCGCACGGCGCGCGGGTTGCCGGACATCTCCAGGCCGATGTCGAAGCCCTCGCGCAGGCCGAGCGTGCGCTGGCCGTCGGCGATCGTGGAGTCCGCCACGTTGAGGGCGAGGCTGACGCCGACCTTGCGGGCCAGCTCCAGGCGCTCCTCGCTGACGTCGGTGACCACGACGTTGCGGGCGCCCGCGTGCCGGGCGACGGCCGCCGCCATCAGGCCGATCGGACCGGCCCCGGTGATCAGTACGTCCTCGCCGACCAGCGGAAACGACAGGGCCGTGTGCACGGCGTTGCCGAACGGGTCGAAGATCGCCGCCACGTCGAGGTCCACGGGGACGCGGTGCACCCACACGTTCGCGGCAGGCAGGGCGACATACTCGGCGAACGCGCCGTCCCGGCCGACGCCGAGGCCGACCGTGGCGCGGCACAGGTGGCGCCGCCCGGCGAGGCAGTTGCGGCACTTGCCGCAGACCAGGTGGCCTTCGCCGCTGACCCGGTCGCCGACCTCGATGTCCGCGACGTCACGCCCGGTCTCCACGACCTCGCCGGCGAACTCGTGCCCGACGACCAGGGGCGCGGCGATCGCCTGCTGTGCCCAGCCGTCCCAGGCGCGGATGTGCAGATCGGTGCCGCAGATCCCGGTGCGGAGCACCTTGATCAGGACGTCGCCGTGGCCGACGACCGGCTCCGGTACGTCCATCAGCCGGAGTCCAGGCTCCGCTTTCTCCTTGACCAGCGCCTTCAACGCTACGGCTCCTGTCGTACGTCGCTGTTTCCTCCGACGGCACAGGAATCTTCCTTAAGGAGGCGTCCCGGTCCATCGAGGATTTCTTAAGCGCTGCCGCAGGTTTCCTTCAGACCTGGTGGGTCAGTGGGTCTGGCCGCGTTCGAAATAGGCGATGAGGGCCGGGTCCAGCCCGGGCACCTCGCGCGGTGTGCCGCCGTCGCGCAGCGACTGTGTCGCGCCCACGCCCGCCGCCACGGCCATCCGGGCCGCGACCGGTGACGTGTCGGTGCGTCCTCCCTCGCGTACGAAGCGGACGAACTCGTCGACGAGCAGCGGGTCGGCGCCGCCGTGTCCGCCGTCGTCCTGGGTGTCGGGCACGGGGTAGGTGGCGTCGGCCTCGGGCCGGTGGCCGGAGCGGCGCGCGTTCCACACTTTGACCACTCCCCCGGGGCCGTCGCCGAAGTTCTCCAGGCGGCCCGCGTCGCCGATGACGGTGTAGTTGCGCCAGTAGTCGGGGGTGAAGTGGCACTGCTGGTAGGCGGCCAGCACGCCGTTGTCGAGGCGCATGTTGACGAGCGAGACGTCCTCGACGTCGATGACGGGGTTGAGGCCGCGCTGGGTGTGGGGCGGCCAGTGGCCTTCCTTGGTGTACCAGTCGTCGGTCTTGGGTTCGCCGGGTGCGCGGCGGTGCGGGTTGTCGCCGTAGACCATGAGGTCGCCCAGCGCCTGGACCTGCCGGGTGCAGCCGTTGGCCAGCCAGTGGAGTACGTCGATGTCGTGGGCGGCCTTCTGGAGCAACAGCCCTGTGGTGTACCGCCGTTCGGCGTGCCAGTCCTTGAAGTACCAGTCGCCGCCGTAGCCGACGAAGTGCCGTACCCAGATGGTCTTGACCGCGCCGATTTCGCCGCGTTCGATGATGTCGCGCATCAGCCGGACGATGGGCATGTGGCGCATGTTGTGGCCGACGTACAGGCGGGTGCCCGTCTCGTACGCGGTCCGCAGGATCTCGTCGCACGCCTCGACACCGATCTCCAGGGGCTTCTCGACGAAGACGGGTCTGCCTTCACGCAGCGCCTCGCAGGCGAGCGCGGCGTGGGTGTGGTCAGGGGTGAGGACGACGATCGCGTCGACGTCGGGGTCCTCGACGACCTTGCGGTGGTCGCCGGACATGAGGGCGCCGGGGAAGGCCACGGCCGCCTCGGCCCGGGCGGCGGAGTCGTGCTCGGCCAGCGCGGTGACGCGCGAGCCCGCTCCCGGCCGGTGGGCGATACGGGCGAGCGAGCCGCGCAGTCCGTAGCCGAGAACGCCTAGACGGAGGTCGGTCATGAGACTCCCTTCGCTTGTACGGGTGTTGCGGTAACGGGTGTTGCGGCCGGTCGGGTCCTTTTCTCGGCCATGGAGCGGCAACGTAGTAATCGCTTACTGCCGCGTCAATCCCGTAACTCCGAGCAGCATCCGCCCGGCGAGCCACCACCGGGACAGAAAGACGCAGAAAGATTCCCGGCCCCCTTGCGTTGCATAGCAACCGCTTACATGCTGTCGCGCACTCGCCATCACCTCGCGTGTCCCCCGACACCCCTGGGAGTTCGCATGCCCCTGCCTCTTTCCGGCTCCACCGGGCCCAGCCGTCGCGCACTGCTCACGGCCGCGGCCGGGGCGGGGGCCGCGTCCGCAGTCGCGTCGGCGTCGGCGTCGGCGTCGGCCGCTGCGGTGTCGGCCGCCGGCCCCGAAGCCCCGTACGACACGCTGCTGACCCGCGCCGCGACCCAGCTGACCGGCGGCGCGTTCGACGCCACGGACCCGGACTTCGCCGCCGCGCTCAAGGCTCTGGACACGCGGGCGGCAGCCCTGTGGCGGCAGTTGGACCGCTCGGCGGGCAGGACCGCGCTGTGGCCCGACCTCTCCCCCGCGTCGGAGCCCGGCAACTTCGGCCAGAGCTACACCCGTCTGCGCACCCTCGCCACGGCCTGGGCCACGCCCGGCACATCGCTCGGCGGCAGCGCGGAGACCGCCGACGCGCTGCTCGACGCCCTGCTGGATGCGCTGCGCTTCCTGCACTCCACCGGCTACCACCCGAACCGCCCGGAATCCGGCAACTGGTGGTTCTGGGAGATCGGGGCGCCGCGCGCCCTGATGGACACCTGCGTCCTGCTGCGCGCGCGGATGCCCGCCGAGGACCTGGCCGCGTACACGGCGACGGTCGCGAAGTTCTGCCCGAACCCCGACCGCCGCACCAACGCGCCCTCGCTCTCGGAGACCGGCGCCAACCGCGCCGACAAGGCCGTGATCGTGGCCCTGCGCGGTCTGCTCGCCCGGGACCCGGCCACGGTGGCGCTCGCGCGCGACGGCCTGCCCGACGTGCGGGACAGCGGCAGGAACAGCCTCTTCAAGTACGTCACTTCGGGCGACGGCTTCTACGAGGACGGGTCGTTCGTGCAGCACGGCTCCGTCGCGTACACGGGAACGTACGGCAGTGTCCTGCTCGGCAGCACCGGCCAGCTGATCGCGCTGCTCGCGGACTCCCCGTGGGCGGTCACCGACCCGAAGACATCGGTGCTGTACGACGCGGTGGACCGGGCGTTCGCACCGGTGATCTTCGATGGGCTGATGATGGACGCCCTGCGCGGCCGGGCGGTATCGCGGGAGAAGGCGCGGGACCACAACGACGGAGCGGCGACGCTCTCCCACATCCTCCAACTCGCCTCCGGCGCCCCCGACGCGTACGCGCGGCGCTGGCGGGCGCTCGTCAAGGGCTGGGTCCGCCGCAACACGACCACCCCGTACCCGGGTCTGGTCGGCATCCCCGCGCTGGCCCGCGCCAAGGCCGTCCTCGACGACCCCGCGGTTCCGGCCGCCGACCGGCTCACCGGGCACTTCGCGTTCGCCGACATGGACCGGGTGGTGCACCGGCGGCCGGGCTGGGCCCTGACGCTGTCGCTCTCCTCGAAGCGGATCGCCGCGTACGAGGCGGGCAACGGCGAGAACCTGCACGGCTGGTACACCGGCGACGGCATGACGTATCTGTACGACGGCGACGACCTCGGGCAGTTCGGCGACGGCTTCTGGGCGACGGTCGATCCGTACCGCCTGCCGGGCACGACCGTGGACACGCGCGCGCGGGCCGACATCGGCTCCGGTGCGGGCACCGGGACGTACCGCCCGAAGAACGCCGTGGCGGGCGGCGCCGCCCTCGACGGCGGCTACGGCGCCGCGGCGATGGAGCTTCTCGCCGACGGCAGCACCCTGCGCGCCCACAAGGTGTGGTTCTTCCTGGACAACGTGGTCGTCGCGCTCGGCGCCGGCATCAGCGCGAGCGACGGCCGCACGATCGAGACGGTCGTCGAGAACCGCAACCTGCACGCCGCCGGGCCCGCCCGGACCCTGACCGTGGACGGCCGTCGGCAGCCGGGCCACCAGGGCTGGTCCGCGCGCCTCGACGACGCCCGGTGGGCGCACCTGGAAGGCACCGGCGGCTACGTCTTCCCAAGCTCCCCCGGTTACCCCGGGCGGGCAGACGGCCTCGCTCCGCGCGTTCTTCGCGCCCTGCGCGAGGAGCGCACCGGCAGATGGCGGGACATCAACACGGGGGCGGACACGGCGGGCGGCACCGCACCGGTCACGCGCCGCTATCTGACGCTGTGGCTGGACCATGGCACCTCCCCCTCTGACGCCTCGTACGCGTACGTCCTGCTGCCCGGCGCGAGCGCGTCCGCGACCGCCGCCTGGGCGCACGCCGGGCCCGTGCGGATCGTGGCCAACGACGCGACCGCCCAGGCCGTCGAGGCGCGCCGCACCGGTCTGCTCGCCGCGCACTTCTGGCGGCCCGGGACCGCGGCGGGCCTCACGGCGTCGGGGCCGGGCACGGTCCTGGTGCGGCGCGACCATCGAGGCGTATCGGTGGCGGTGGCCGACCCGGGCCGAACGGGGACGACCCTCGCCGTCGAACTCCCCTTCCCCGTACGGAGAGTGGTCCGCGCCGACGACACGGTGACGGTCACACCGGGGCGCCGTCCCCTCGTCACCGTCCACGTGACGGGCTCCCGAGGCCGTACCCACACGGCCGAACTGGAGTGAGCCGCACGCACCGCCGCCGAGGCACGGCCCCGACCCGCACCGCCGCCGCCGGAACGGTGCCCCACCAGAGGAGTAACGAACCACCATGCCCGCACCACACCTCCCCCTGCCGCCCACCGACCGCGTCCTGTCCCCGCTGACCGGGTGGACCAGGGCGCACTGGGAAGCGCTCGCCGATCGGCAGTTGGAGGCGCTGGTCCCTTATGCGACGCCAGGCTTCGCGCAGTACCGCCTGCCGGGGCGCCAGAGTTGGTCGGGGGTGGTGTCGGACGGCCTTGAAGGGTACGCGCGGTCATTTCTGCTGGCCTCCTTCCGGATCGCGGGGGCGGGCGGTGAGGTGGATCCCCGCCTGACAGAACGCTACGCGCGGGGTCTGACAACGGGCACGGGCACCGACCGCGGAAGCGGCGAGGCCTGGCCCGAACTCACCGACTGCTCACAGCAGATGGTCGAGGCCGCCTCGATCGCGATCGGCCTGCACGAGACCCGCCCCTGGATCTGGGACAGGCTCGACACCCGGGTCCAGGAGCGGGTCGTCGACTGGTTCTCCGGGTTCGTCGGCGGAAAGACGTGGGACAACAACTGGCGCCTCTTCCAGGTGGTCGCCGAGCAGTTCCTCGCCTCGGTCGGCGCCCCGTACAGCCAGTCGGACATCGACGGCGGTCTGGACCGCATCGAGGACTGGTACCGCGGCGACGGCTGGTACAGCGACGGCGACGGACGCAACTTCGACTACTACATCGGCTGGGCGATGCACCTGTACCCGCTGCTGTGGGCGCGGATGGCGGGCCCCGACGGAGACGGCGGGCGCGGCAAGGTCTACCGCGAGCGCCTCACCCGGTTCCTCACCACCTACCCGCACTTCTTCGGCGGCGACGGCGCCCCCGTCCACCAGGGCCGCTCGCTCACCTACCGCTTCGCGGCCGCCGCGCCCGTGTGGATGGGCGCCCTCGCCGACTGCACGCCGCTGGCCCCCGGCCTGACCCGGCGGCTCGCCTCCGGCACGGCCAGGCACTTCGTGGAGCGCGGCGTGCCCGACGAGCGGGGGCTGCTGCCGCTCGGCTGGTACGAGACCTTCCTGCCCGCCACCCAGGCCTACTCGGGGCCCGCGTCGCCGTACTGGGCGAGCAAGGGCTTCCTCGGCCTGCTGCTGCCCGCCGACCACCCGGTGTGGACGGAACGCGAACTGCCGCTCCCCGTGGAGGAGGGCGACCAGTACACGGCGCTCCCCCAGCCGGGCTGGCTCCTGCACGGCACCCGGCACGACGGCATCGTGCGCCTGGTCAACCACGGCAGCGACCACAACCCCCTGGAAGGCGCCGCACAGGACGACCCGCACTACGCCAAGTTCGGCTACTCGACGGCGACGGCCCCCGAGACCGCCCCGCGCGCGTGGGAGCGCGCCGTCGACGGCCACCTGGCGCTGCTCGCCCCGGACGGCACGCCCTCGCGCCGCCTGCGCATCCACCCGCTGAGCTGCGAGGGCCGCGTGGCCTCCTCCCGCCATGACGCCCGACTGCCCGGCGTGGAGGGGCAGTTTCCCGTCGTGACGACGAGCGCTCTGCACGGCCCGTGGGAGATCCGTGTGCACCGGCTGCGGGCCCCGGCGGGCGCGACCGTCCGCGAGGGCGGTTACGCGGTGGCGGACCGGACGCGGCCGCACACCGAACGCGGCCCCGGCTGGGCGCTCGCCCGTACGCCATCGGGGCTGATCAGCGCCGTTGTCGCACTGCACGGCTGGGACGAGGAGACCGGCATCGCCCGTGAGGTCACGGCCAACGCGTACGGACCGCACTCCGCGACGCCGTTCCTGGTCTCCCCGCACCATCCGGGCGAGCACGGCGAGCACGGCGAGCACGGCGAGCACGGCGAGCACGGCAGAGACAGCGTGCACGTCACGCTGGTCGCCCTCGCGCGGGACACGATCCACCCCCGCGCGCTGCGGGAGTCCGTCACCTGCGCCGTGGACGACGACGGCGGCGTCCGCGTCCGCTTCCCCGACGGGACGGAGCTGAGCCTGTGACCCGGTCGGCCGGGTCAGATCCCGCTCTCCTCCCGCCGGTGGATCTGCTCGACCAGCTCCGCGGCCATCGTCTTGATCGTGTCGAGCCCCTCCCTCCCCCAGCGGCGCGGCTCGACGTCGACGACGCAGACCGTGCCGAGCACGGTCTCCGTACGGTCGACCAGGGGCGCGCCCAGATAGGAGCGGATGCCGATCTCGTCCACGACCGGGTTGCCGGCGAACCGCGGATAGTCACGCACGTCCTCCAGGACGAGAGCCTTGCGGCGCACGACGACATGCGGGCAGTAGCCGTGGTCGCGGGCCATGTAGCGGCTCATTCCGCTGCCCGCCTCCGTGTGCAGGCCGGCGAAGAACTGGCGGTCCTCGTCGATGAAGTTGACCATCGCGTACGGGGCGCCGGTCAGCTCCGCGAGGCGGTCCGCGAAGAGGTCGAAGGCCGGTTCGACGCGGTCCCCGATGCCCAGACTACGGAGCCGCCGCACGCGCGCGGGTGCCTCCTTGTCGACGGGGGTGAGCAGCAGGTGCCCGGCCGGGTCGTACCTCACGTGTGGGCTCCGTAGCTCGGCTCCGGGGCGTGGTTGAGGAGGTGTTTGACGAGGATGAGGAGTGTCTGGATGCCGGAGCTGGAGATCCGTGCGTCACAGCGCACGACGGGCACTTGAGGGTCGAGGTCGATGGCGGAACGCACCTCTTCGGGTTCGTAGCGGTGGGCGCCGTCGAATTCGTTGACCGCGACGATGAAGCCCATGCCGCGCTGTTCGAAGAAGTCCACGGCGGCGAAGCAGTCCTCCAGGCGGCGGGTGTCGGCGAGGACGACCGCGCCGAGCGCGCCTTCGGAAAGCTCGTCCCACATGAACCAGAACCGCTCCTGGCCCGGCGTGCCGAAGAGGTACAGCACGTGTTCGGGGTCGAGCGTGATGCGTCCGAAGTCCATCGCGACGGTCGTCGTGGTCTTGTTCTCCACGCCCGACAGGTCGTCGGTGGCCTCGCTGACCGTGGTGAGCAGTTCCTCCGTGCTCAGCGGCGCGATTTCGCTCACGGCGCCCACGAAGGTCGTCTTGCCGACCCCGAAACCACCGGCGACCAGGATCTTCAGGGCGGTGGGGAAGGGGTCAGAGCTGTCGTCGTAATCCATCGAGCACTGCCTCCAACAGGGACCGGTCAGTGGGGTTGTGGTAGAAGTCCGGGGCCTTCGTGGTGAGGGCCCCGGAGTCGAGGAGATCGCAGAGGATCACTTTGGCCACGACCGCGGGGAGCTTCAGCTGGGCCGCGATCTCGGCGACGGAGGTCGGGGCCCCGCACAGGCCGAGGGCCGTGGAGTGCTCGGGCCCGAGGTAGCCGAGTGGGGTCGCTCCGGTGGCCATCACCTGGGAGAGCAGGTTGAGTTGTGTGGTCGGTCTGGTCCGGCCGTTGCTGACGGTGTAAGGACGGACGAGCCGACCCGCGGCGTCGTCGAGCCAGGGCCCGTCGTGCGGGGCCGCCATGCTCAGCGCCTCATCGGCGCGGGTTCCCCGGCGGGCTGCCGGGGCGCGGTGATCAGGTACGGGCGCACGCTCTTGACCAGCATCGCCATCTCGTAGCCGAGGACGGCGGCGTCCGCGTCGCGGCCCGCGAGGACGGCCAGACAGGTGCCGGAGCCCGCGGTGGAGACGAACAGGAGGGTGGAGTCCAGTTCCACGACGACCTGCCGCACGTCTCCGCCGTCCCCGAAGCGGATGCCCGCGCTGCGCCCGAGCGAGTAGAGGCCCGAGGCGAGGGCCGCCATGTGGTCGGCGCTGTCCGGGTCGAGGCCGTGCACCGACTTCACGAGCCCGTCGGAGGAGAGCAGGACGGCACTGCGGGTGTGCGGCACGCGCTGCACGAGGCCGCTCATCAGCCAGTCGAGATCGGATACATGGCCGGTCGGCGCATCGCTCGCCATGGTGGATCGACTCCTTGAGGTACGACGTACGAGGGTCTGCGGACGCAGAGGTGGACGCAGAGGTGGTGGGGGGTGATCGGGCGTCATGGGTGCGGGTCGGGGTGGTCAGTCGCCTTGCTCGCTCCCGTCCCGGGGGGTGGGATCGCGTGCGTCCTGCGCCTGGGCCAGGTAGATGCCGCGCTGGAACGCGGCCATCAGACCCGGGTCGTGGCCGACGAGGTGCTCGCTGTCGGGGCGCGGTGCCGGGGCGTCCCGCAGCTGGGGGGCGATGTGTTCCTGCGCGCGCCGTTTGGGGAGGCGGGGCCTGCCGGCCCGGCCGCCCGCGACGGCGTCGCCCAGAGGGGTCAGCGGCGCGGCGGCGTGTTCGGCGGCGGCCTGCCTGTCCTCCGGGCGGATGCCGGGGACGGCGTCGGCGGGCGTCGGCCGGTCCTGGCGGGCGCCGCGCACGGGCAGGGGTTCCTGGCGGGGCACCGGTGGGGCGGCGGCGTTCGGGGACTTCACGTCCCGTACGGCTTGTGCGGCGCGTGCGTCTCGTACGGCTTGCACGTCCCGTACCTCCCGTACCTCGCGTACCTCCTGTGCGCCTTGTGCGCCTTGTGCGCCTTGTACGTCGTTGGAGGCGCCCAACAGCTCCTGCGGCAGGATCAGCACGGCCTGCACCCCGCCGTAGATGTTCGTGTGCAGCCGGACCGTGACCCCGTGTCTGCGGGCGAGGGCGGAGACGACGAAGAGGCCGATCCGCCCGTCCTGGAGGAGGCTTGCGACGTTCACCTGGTCGGGGTCGGCGAGCAGCCGGTTCATCTTGTTCTGCTCGGCGAGGGGCATGCCGAGGCCGCGGTCCTCGACCTCGACGGCGAGCCCGGCGGTCACGAGGTCGGCGCGGAGCAGGACGTGGGTGTGCGGGGCGGAGAACACGGTGGCGTTCTCGACGAGTTCGGCGAGCAGGTGGACGATGTCGGCCACGGCGTGCCCGCGCAGGGTGCCGTCGACGGGGGGCACCAGTTTGACGCGGGAGTACTGCTCGACCTCGGCGATGGCGGAGCGCATCACCTCGGTCATCGACACGGGGTTGCTCCACTGGCGGCGCGAGACGGCGCCGCCGAGGACGGCGAGGTTCTCGGCGTGCCTGCGGATGCGGGTCGCGAGGTGGTCGACGTGGAAGAGGCCCTTGAGCAGTTCGGGGTCCTCCACCTCGTTCTCCAACTCGTCGAGCAGGGAGATCTCGCGGTGCACCAGCGACTGCAGGCGCCGGGCGAGGTTGACGAAGACCTCGACCTTCTGTTCGCTGCCCGCGTGGCTGGAGAGCTGGGCGGCCTGTACGACGGCGCCGACGGCGACGTCCTGGGCGCGGGTCAGCTCGTCGGCGAGCTGATCGAACTCGTCGCCGCCCGGCCGGGCGTGGGGCGGCGTGCCGCGTGCGGGCGGCTGATCGCCCCGGCGCAACTGCTCCACGAGACCGCGCAGTTCGGCCTGGCCGCGCGCGGTGGCGCGGCGCAGGGCGCCGACCCGGTCGCGTACGGACCTGGCGGCGCGGTCGGCCGCCACGGCGGCGACCACGATGCCGGTGAGGCCGACGAGTGCCGCGGCGGCGAGGACGGCGAGCAGGACGGGTGCGGGCCGGACGCCGGTCGACCGCAGCGTGAACAGGACGGCCGCGCAGGCGCTGAGACCGACGGCGACGGCGGGCAGCACCGCGATGCGCAGGAGCTGGGACCGTATGTGGGTCTCGGGCAGAGCCGTGGCGGCCCGGCTCCCGGGCCTGCCGTGCCGTCCGCCCTCACGGCGGTCTGCGCGGGCGGCCGGTGCGCGTAGGTGCGACATCTGTGTCCTCGGTACGTTGCGACGGGGCTCCAGCGGGCGGCCCGACTCCTGTTGTGCGGCATGGTTTCGGCAGCGCCGTGCCGGCCGGCAGGTCGCGATGGCATGCCTGCGCCGTGATCGCTGCGTCGCCCGACGGCCACTCACGGTAGTCGGCAACGCCGCGCGCGCGGTGGGCAGTTGACAAAGTCGGCGGGGCTGCGTCCCGCTCCGGTATGACGCTTCGTACAGGGGTCCGATTCGGGTCGCACGCGGGTCCGGTCCACCCGAGACGTGAGACGGACGCCGGTCCACCCGAGACGTGAGACGGACGCCGGTGCGCCCCGGGGCCGCGTAACCGCGCGACGGGCCGCACAAGAAAACGCCCCGGCCGAAGACGGCCGGGGCGCGGATGCCGCCCGTGCGGGCGCGAGGGTCAGGCGACGGGCGCCGCTTCCGGCTCCCCGCTGCCCGTCGTCGTGGCCCGCGGCCTGTCCGCCGCGGCTGCCTCCGCCGCGTCCGCCGCCTGCTCGGGCCAGCCGCCGTCCGGCACGATGGCGACGCCGCGCCACCAGGGCGCGGTGGGCACGGTCGCCGCCGCCGGTTCGAAGGGCTCACCGGGACAGGGCAGCGCGATCGCGGCGCCCTCGCGGCGCGCCGCGGCCAGGGTGCCCTCGCCCGGCTCCGACCACGGATGCGGGGCGAGGTTGAACGTCCCCCAGTGGATCGGCAGCATCAGACCTCGCGGCCGCCCGCCCTGAAGGTCCAGGTGGGCCCGCATGCCCTCATCGGGCGTCATGTGGATGTCCGGCCAGAAGTGGCTGTACGCGCCGATCTGGACCATCGTGACGTCGAACGGGCCGTGCTCGGCGCCGATGTCGCGGAAACCGGGGAAGTAGCCGGTGTCGCCGCTGTGGTAGACGCGGTGTTCAGGACCCGCGACCACCCAGGAGGCCCAGAGCGTGTGCTGCTGGTTGCGCAGACCGCGGCCGCAGAAGTGCCGCGCGGGCGTCGCCGTCAGGGTCAGCCCCGCCACCTCCGCCGACTCGTGCCAGTCCAGCTCGCGGAGCCGGCCCGCGGGCACGCCCCAGCGCTCCAGGTGGGCGCCGACGCCGAGCGGCACCGCGAAAACGGCGTCCGTACCGGCCAGCGCCTTGATGGTGGGCATGTCCAGATGGTCGTAGTGGTCGTGTGAGATGACCACGGCGTCGACCGGGCCGAGGGCCTTCAGGGGCACCGGCACGGGATGCAGCCGCTTGGGCCCCGCGAAGGAGAACGGCGAGCACCGCTCGCCCCACACCGGGTCGAAGAGCACGCGCCGCCCGTCGATCTCGGCGAGGACACTGGAGTGGCCCATCCAGGTGACCCGCAGGCCGCCGGCCGGCGGCCTGGCGAGGTCGGCGAGGGTCGTGGCGTGCACCGGGACCGTACCGGCGGGGCCGCGCAGTACGCGCTCCTCCTTGCGGAAGTAGATCTTGGCGAGCTCCATGGTGGACCCCGCCGGCCTGATCCGCGCCCCCACGGGGTTCTGGAAGGACCCGTCGGCCACGGAGAAATTCGGCGACCTGCGGATCCGCGCCAGCCGCGGACCCACAGGATCCGCTCCGAAGGCGGGCGACCGCAGGGAGCGGAGCCCGGGAATCAGGGACCGGGACACGGGACCTCCTGAAGGGGGTGGACAGGCCTCCCATTATGTCCACCGTCCGTGATGCCACATTCCAGGGAGGCCCGATGTGACGTACCGGACGGCCTGATGTCACATTCCCGGTGCCCCGATCCGTCGCGTCAGTGATCCGGTGACCGCCACCGGAGACGACATCGGAGGTGGCCCCATGGCCCGCGTCTCGCTCGCCCCCCGCCGCACGCTCTTCTTCCGCGTAATGGAGTGGTACTCCAAGCGCACCTACGGCAAGGTCCTCGACCCCGGCAAGGCCATGGCCCACAACCCGCGCGCCCTCTGGTCCTACCTCCGCTTCGAGCAGGGCGTGGCGAAGTGGAACAAGCTGGACACCGATCTGAAGGAGCTGGCCGTGATGGCGTCGGCCGCCTCGATCGGCTGCTCCTGGTGCATGGACTTCGGGTACTGGGAGTCGCACAAGCGCGGTATGGACCCCCAGAAGCTGCGGGACGTCCCGGCCTGGCGGGAGAGCGACGCCTACAGCCCGCTGGAGCGCGACGTCATGGAGTACGCGGAGGCGATGACCGCGAACCCGCCCACCGTCGAGGACGATCTCGCCGACCGCCTGCGCACCCGCCTCGGCGAGCCCGCCTTCGTCGAGCTGACCGCGATGGTCGCCGTGGAGAACTACCGGTCCCGCTTCAACTCGGCGCTGGGCCTGACGAGTCAGGGCTTCAAGGACTCCTGTGACCTGCGCGGTCTGCCGCGTACGACCGCCGGGTGAGGCGGCGGCGGTTCGGGGGCGCGGCCGGGCGTGGGTAGGGTGCACGGCGTGACAGGGGTGCGGTTGAGCGTGGCGGAGCGGCGGGCGGAGATGCTCGTCGCCACCGTCGAACAGATCGAGGAGCGAGGCGTCGCCGCCGTGCGGATCGCCGATGTCGCGGCGGCCCTCGGGGTGAGCAACGCGCTGGTGCTCTACCACTTCTCGTCCAAGGAGAAGCTCGTCGCCGCGGCCTTCGAGCACGCCGCGCGGCGCGATCTGACCCGGCTCCGCAAACTTCTGGGCCGCCGCACGTCGGCGGTGCGCCGGCTGCGCGCGGCCGTGCGGTGGTACGCGCCGACCGGCCAGGCCAAGGGCTGGCGGCTGTGGATAGAGGGCTGGTCCGCGGCCCCGCGCGAGCCGACGCTACGCGCGGTGACCCGGGACCTCGACCAACAGTGGAAGGCGGCACTGGCCGAGGTCATAGCGGAGGGTTCCGCCGCGGGCGAGTTCCGCTGCGAGGACCCCATGGGCACGGCCCTGCGCCTCACCGCGCTCCTGGACGGCCTCGCCATCCAGATGACGGCCTACGAGGGATCGCTCCCCCGCGTCCGGGCCCGCAGATGGGCGGACGAGGCCCTGGCCCGCGAACTGGGCCTGGGGCACGGGGAGTTGACGGCGGCGTAGCGCGCCTGGACTCCGCCCGCCGCCCACCCCGCAGAGCGCCGGGTCGTGCCCTAGAGCGGAAGCAGGTCCGGCCGCTTCGCCTCCACATGGTCGCCCGAGCTCTCGCCCCGGATGCGCCGGCCGATCCACGGGACGAGGTACTCCCGCGCCCAGTGGATGTCGTCGCGCCGCAGGTCCAGCGTGCCGCGCGGCGGCAGTGGCGGCCAGGCCTGGTCGGGGTCCGCGGGCACCTCGAGACCGAGGACCTGGGCGGCGCGGAGCGCCACGCGGGTGTGCCCCTCGGCGGAGAGGTGCAGCCGGTCGCCGTCCCAGGCGCGGCGGTCCTGGACGGTCTTGAGGGACCACAGGTCGAGCACGGGGCAGCCGTAGCGGTCGGCGACGGCGCGGACATGCATGTTGTACGTGGCGATCTTGCCGCGCAGATGCTTGAGGACCGCGACGCCGCGGGTGTCGAACCCGGTGGTCACCATGACGGTGCCGACCGCCGACGTGAGGTCGGCGACGGCCCGTTCGAAGCGCTCGGCGACCTCGTCGGGGTCGGTGCCGGGGCGGATGATGTCGTTGCCGCCCGCGCAGAAGGTCACGAGGTCGGGGGCCAGCTCCTTGGCGCGCGGCACCTGGTCCGCGACTATCTGGTCGAGGAGCTTACCGCGCACGGCGAGGTTGGCGTACCGGAAGGTGTGCTCGGGCACCCGGTCGTCCAGCAGGACGGCGAGGCGATCGGCCCACCCGACGAACGTACCGTCAGGTCCCGGGTCACCCACGCCTTCGGTGAAGCTGTCGCCGACCGCTGCGTAGGAGTTGAATACGCCGTTGTTGATGGGGTACTTGCTGAAGGTTGTCGACTCTGCGCTCACGGAACCACATCTTTCACCTCCCTAAGTGACCTACGCCACCGTAGGGAGGGGTTGACGGTGGGTGAGATAAGCCACCGGTCAAGATTCACCCAAAGCCGGAATAAGCACCGCCCACCCGCCGCAGCCGGAACACCCCTGCGTCCAGATCCCCTTTGAGCCCGGTCCGCAGCCCGCGGCGCATGAGCACCGCGCCCCGGTACGTCTCCCCCGTGTCCCAGCACACGTACGACGCCGAGGGGTCGAGGGCGCGCAACCGTACCGGCGCCGGCTCCTCCCCGTACGCCTGTGCCTGGAGCCAGGCGAGGACGACCGCCTCGTCGCCGCGGACGTACTGGACGGCGCTGAGGCCGCCCTCCGGCGGGCGCAGCCGGTAGAGGTCGCCGAGCTGGACGACGGGCCTGATCTCCTTGTAGAGATCCACCCAGTCGCGCGCTTCGGCCAGCTCGCTCCCGCTCCACCGGCCGAGGTCGCCGCCGATGCCGAGAACCCCGGCCATGGCGCTCACGAACCGGAAGCGCAGCGAGCTGACGCGGCCGTTGAGCTGGGTGTTGGGGCTGTCGGTGACCCAGGCGGCCATCACGCGCGCGGGGTGCAGCTGGCTGAAGCCGTGCTGGATGGCGAGCCGGTCCAGCGGGTCGGTGTTGTCGGAGGTCCACACCTGGTCGGTGCGGGAGAGGATGCCGAGGTCGACCCGGCCGCCGCCGCCCGAGCAGGATTCGAAGGCCACGGCGGGGTGCGCCGCGCGCAGCCGGTCCAGCAGGTCGTACAGGTGCTGTCCGTGGGCCCACCACAGCTCGCCGCCGCCCGGCCCGCCCGGTCCGCCGGGTCGCCCGGCGTCGGTGAAGCTGCGGTTGAAGTCCCACTTGACGTAGTCGATGGGGGCGCTGGAGAGGAGTTCGTGGAGGCTGCGCCACAGGTACGCGCGCACCTCCGCGTTCGAGAGGTCGAGCACCAGTTGGTTGCGGAACTCCGTCCGCGTACGGCCCGGTTGGTGCTGCACCCAGTCGGGGTGGGCGCGGTAGAGGTCGCTGTCGGGGTTGACCATCTCCGGCTCCACCCAGATCCCGAACCGCATGCCGAGCCCGTGCACCTCGTCGGCGAGCGGTCCGAGGCCCCGCGGGAAGCGGTCCGGGTTGGGCGTCCAGTCGCCGAGTCCGGACCGGTCGCCGGTCCGGCCGCCGAACCACGCGTCGTCGACGACGAACAGCTCGACGCCGAGCCCCGCGGCCTTGTGGGCGAGCGCCCGCTGCTGCTCCTCGGAGATGTCGAAGCCGGTGGCCTCCCAGGAGTTGTAGAGCACGGGCCGCACCGTGTCCGCGTCGGGGATGACGTGCTCGCGCTGGTAGGCGTGCCAGGTCCGGCTCGCGCCGCCGAAGCCTTCCCCGCTCCACAGGCCGGCGAAGACGGGTGTGACGGTCGCCGTGCCGGGTGCGAGGACGGTGGCGCCGGAGTCGTCGTGGCCCAGCCCGCCGGTGATCTGCACCACGCCGTCGGGCAGTTGCTGCACGGCGATCCGCCACGATCCCGACCAGGCGAGCGCGCAGCTGTAGACCTCGCCGTGCTCCTCGTCCGCCCCTTCCGCGTCGAGCGCGACCCAGGGCAGATGCTGGTGCCCGGTGTGCCCGCGCCTGCTGCCGATGGTCTTCTCGCCATACGTGATGTCCGACCGCACCAGCCTCGACTCCGCCGCCCAGCGGCCGTGCAGCTGGGACAGACGCCAGCGCTCGCGCCGCGGCAGCGTCCAGGTGGCGGAGTCGGCGCGCAGCAGCTCCAACGGCCGGGTGCGGTAGTCGCCCTCGTGGGTGAGGACGGCGAACCGTTCGATCACATCGCCGCGCAGGCGGTAGATGAGGGTGACCCGGAGATGGTGCAGGGGGTCGCGGAAGTGCACCTGGAGTTCGTCGTCGTGCGCCGCCGAGCCGGTGTGGCGCCACTCGGTGCCCCGGACCGTGTCGTCGCGGACGGACAGCGCGGGCCGCACGAAGCGGGGGCCGCCCTCCACCGGGTACTCCTCGCGCCCGTCGAGCGGCGACTCGAAGCCCCGCTCCGGGGGCGGCGGCTCGGCCGCCAGGGCCTCGGCGTCGGGCAGGGCGATCCGCGCGCCCCAGTACAGGTGCAGCAGCTCGTCCCGCTCCGTGAGGCGGAGGGCGTAACTGCTGGTGGGGCCCGACAGGAGCCACGTACGACCGTCGGCACCGACCTCGATCATCAAACCCCCACAGAAGCTGTACCGGGACCCGCACAAGCACGCGCGTGTACGCACATCTTTGTCGGCAATTCGCCGCTCGGGCAACGTCTGCGAAGGGGTGATCGCACCGGGAACCGGTGTCGTATCGTCGAAGGCGCGTCCACCGGCGAGCCGCGCCGGCAGCAGAGCCTTGAGGAGAGCCCGTGACCCAGCAGGTCCCGCCGCCAGAGCTGTCAGAGCCTGAACTCGCCGGAGTGCGCAACTTCCGAGACGTGGGCGGACTGCCGACCGCGGACGGCCGCCGCGTCCGTCCCGGGCGGCTCTTCCGCAGCGGCCACCTGGCGCACGCCACCGAGGCCGACACGGCCTTTCTGACCTCGCTGGGCCTGCACACGATCTTCGACTTCCGCAACGCCGCCGACCAGCGCCTCGAAGGCCCGGACGTCGCGCTGCCGGGCGTGCGCAACATGAACCTGCCGCTGACCGACCCGGCGGACGGCGCGGAGTTCTGGAAGATGGTCCGCGACGGCGATCTCGACCAGCTGCGCACCATCCTGTCCGACGGCAAGGCCGCGGAGCGGATGTCGTCCTCGTACCGCACGATCATCAAGGAGCGCACGGCCGAGCACAGCCGGGTGCTGCACGCGCTCGCCGAGGACAGCGTGCCCGCGCTGATGCACTGCGCGGCGGGCAAGGACCGCGCGGGCCTGTCGATAGCGGTCACGCTGCTCGCCGTCGGCGTCGAGCGCGACGCCATCGAGGCGGACTACCTGGAGTCGAACGCGGCGCACCGCCGCTACAGGGTGCACCGCACCAGCGACTCGCCGAACGCGATGTCCCCCGAGGTGATGGAGCTTCTCAACCCGCTCTTCGACGCCCGCGCCGAGTATCTGGCGGCGGCCTTCGAGACGATCGAGCAGACGTGGGGCGACACGGACACGTACCTCTCGGAGGGTCTCAAGGTGGCCCCCGAGACCCGTGAGCGGCTCCGCGAGCGCCTCCTCGACTGAGGCGGCTCCCTACTTAGTCCCCACTCAGTCCCTACTTGTTCTGTGCGCCCAGTTCGAACAGCATGTAGATGAAGGCCGCGAAGACGTGGCCCACCGCCACATAGATGAACAGCCGGATCCAGAGCGTCCGCGGGAGCTTCTCCTCCATCGTGCTCTCGGCGGGCCGCTTCGGGGCCCGGGGTATCCGGGATTCCTGCGGGTCGGATTCCGTCATGTCGGTTCTCCCTGGGTGGGGCCGCCGAGGCACAGCCCGGTGGCGGGGCTCTGCAGCAAGGTGTGGACGAAGAGGAGATCGGCGCCGCCCCGGTCGGCGGCGGCGATCCGGTGCGGGGTCAGCGAGTCGAAGTGCGCGCTGTCGCCCGGCGCGAGGAGGTGCGCGGTGTCCCCGAGGCGCAGCCGCAGCCGCCCCGTGAGTACGTAGAGCCACTCCTCGCCCGGGTGGACGCGCACGATGTCGCCCTGCGCCCCGTACGGGACGCGCACGCGCAGCGCCTGCATGCCACGGCCCGGGGCGCCCGCCTGCCAGTAGGTCCAGCCGCCCGCCCGGGTCGGCTCCATGTCCGCGGCGCGGACGACCGAGTCCCGGTCGGCGACCGTCTCTCCGAGCAGCTCGGAGACCGTCGTACCGTAGACACGTGCGAGTGTGAGGAGCATCGGCAGCGAGGGCTGGCGCTGCCCGGTCTCCAGGCGGGACAGATGGGCGGGCGAGAGCCCCGCGGTGCGGGCGGCGGCTTCCAGCGTGAGGGAGGCGCGGCGGCGCAGCTCACGCAGCTGGGGCGCTACGGCGGGCAGCGCGTCGGCCGCTTGAGACGGCTCGTCGGGCTCGGCGGTGCTCATACGCCGATTGAGCCAGAGGCTTGCCTCCCGGGCAAACTTTTTGCCCGGGAGGCAAAAGCCGCGGTCGGCCGTTCAGCGGTTGGCGACCGCCTGCTTCACCAGCGTCCTGCCGAAGTCCCACATCAGCCCGCCCCCGCTGTGCGCCTCGTCCATGACGGCGGTGAAGGCCCCGACGAAGCGGTCGACCTCCCGCTCCCCCACAGTCAGCGGCGGGATCAGCTTGATGACCTCCAGATGGTCGCCGGAGACCTGGGTGAGGATGCGGTGCTTCTGCAGCAGCGGTACGACCACCATCTGGGCGAAGAGCCCCTTGCGGGCGGCTTGCAGCATCGTCCAGCGACCGCGCAGCTTCAGCGACCTGGGCCGCCCGAACTCGATACCGACCATGAGGCCGCGGCCGCGCACCTCGCTGAGCAGTTCATAGCGGTCGACGAGCGCGGCGAGCCTGGACTTGAGCAGCTCCCCGGTCACCCGGGCGTTGTCGACGACCTTCTCGTCCTCCATGACGGCGAGGACCGCGAGGCCCGCCGCCATGGCCTGCGCGTTGGACCCGAAGCTCGCCGAGTGGACGAGCACCCGGTCCATGGACGAGTAGACCTTCTTGAAGATCCAGTCCTTGCCGAGGGTGGCGCCGACGGGCACATAGCCGCCCGACAGTGCCTTGGCGACGCAGACCAGGTCCGGCTCGACGCCCTCCTCGTGCTGGTAGGCGTAGAAGTCACCGGTCCTGCCGAGGCCCGTCTGCACCTCGTCGGCGATCAGCAGTGCCTTGTGCCGGTGCAGCAGTTCCTGGGCGGCGCGCAGATATCCGGGCGGTGTCTCGTGCACGCCCTTGCCCTGGATGGGCTCGACGATCAGCCCGGCGACATCGCCCTTCCCCAGCTCCTCGCGCAGCGCGTCCAGATCGCCCAGCGGCACGGCGGTGTCGGGCAGCAGGGGCGCGAAGCCGTCCCGGAAGCCGCTCTCGCCGTTGACGGAGAGCGACCCGGTGGTCAGCCCGTGGAAGGCGTGCGCGCAGTACAGCACCCGTGGCTTGCCCGTCGCGTACCTGGCGAACTTGAGCGCGGTCTCGACGGCTTCCGTGCCGCTGTTGCCGAAGAACACCCGGTCCAGATGCGGGCTGTGCGTGAGCAGCCGCTCGGCGAGGAGACCGGGCAGCGGCTGGCAGTCGAAGCGGGTGAGGTCGGCGAGCGAGGCGTCCAGGACGTCGTGCAGCGCCTTGCGTACGACGGGGTGGTGCCGGCCGATGCCCATCACCCCGAAGCCCGCCAGCATGTCGAGGTAGTCGTTGCCCTCCGCGTCCCAGAAGTACGCTCCCTCGGCCCGCTCGTAGACCTTGTCGAAGCCGATGGTGTGCAGCATGCGCGGCAGCTGGTGGTTGAGGTGCCGCGCGTGCAGTTCGTACCGCTCGGCGCCCCGCTCGGCGAGGAGCCTGCCGAGGTCGAACTCCTGGGTCATACGGTGAACTCCTTGCCTGAGCCCTGCTGCCCCGCGCTGTCCTTGACCGCCAGGGTGGCGCTGATCCGTCCCGCGATCTCGACCGGCGTGAGCCCCAGGTCCGCGAGGACCTCGCCGCGCTTGGCGTGCGCGAGGAACTGCTCGGGGATGCCGAACCGGCGTACGGGTACGTCCACTTCGGCGTCCCCGAGGGCGAGCGCGACCGCGGCGCCGACGCCGGCCGCCCGGCTGTTGTCCTCGACGACCGCCACGACCCGGTGGAGCGCGGCGAGCGCGGGCAGCTCGGCGTCGACCGGCTTCACCCAGCGCGGATCGACGACGGTGCAGCGCAGGCCGCGCGCCTGGAGCAGCTCGGCGGCCCGCAGACACACCGGCGCCATCACCCCGACCGCGACGAGCAGCACCTGCGGGTCCGGCTCCTGGAGGAGCACGTCCATGCCGCCGATCCGGTCCACGGCGGGAAGCGCGGGCCCCACCGACTCCTTGGGGAAGCGGATGAGGGTCGGCGCGTCGTCCACCGCGACCGCCTCCCGGAGCTGCGCCCGCAGCTGGTCGGCGTCGCGCGGCGCGGCGATCCGCAGGCCGGGCACGACCTGGAGGATCGACAGGTCCCACATGCCGTTGTGCGAGGCGCCGTCCGCGCCGGTGACCCCGGCCCGGTCGAGCACGAACGTCACCCCGCAGCGGTGCAGCGCGACGTCCATCAGCAGCTGGTCGAAGGCGCGGTTGAGGAAGGTGGCGTAGACGGCGACGACCGGGTGGAGGCCGCCGGTGGCGAGCCCGGCGGCCGACACCGCCGCGTGCTGCTCGGCGATGCCGACGTCCCACACCCGGTCGGGATAGGCCTCGGCGAACCTCTTCAGGCCGACCGGTTCCAGCATGGCGGCGGTGATGGCGACGACGTCCTCGCGCTCGGCGCCGATGCGGACGATCTCGTCCCCGAACACGGAGGTCCAGGACGGCCCTCCGGGGGGCGCGAGGGGTTCGCAGGTGAGCGGGTCCATGACGCCGACGGTGTGGAAGCGGTCGGCGTCGTCGGCGAGCGCGGGTTCGTAGCCGCGCCCCTTCTCGGTGAGGCAGTGGATCAGGACGGGGCCGTGGAAGCGTTTCGCACGCCGCAGCACCGACTCGACGGCACCGATGTCGTGCCCGTCGATCGGCCCCACGTACTTCAGTCCCAGGTCCTCGAACATGCCCTGCGGCGCGAAAGCGTCCTTGAACCCCTTCTTGGCGCCGTGCAGGGACTCGTAGAGCGGCTGTCCGACGACGGGTGTGTGCTGGAGTATCTCCTTGCCCCAGGCGAGGACCCGCTCGTAGCCGTCGGTCGTGCGCAGCGTCGCGAGGTGGTTGGCGAGGCCGCCGATGGTCGGGGCGTAGGAGCGTTCGTTGTCGTTGACGACGATGATCAGCGGCCGGTCCTTCGCGGCGGCGATGTTGTTCAGCGCCTCCCACGCCATGCCTCCGGTGAGCGCGCCGTCCCCGATGACGGCGACCACATGGCCCCGCTCGCCTAGCACCTGACGCGCCTTGGCGAGGCCGTCCGCCCAGCCGAGCGCGGTGGAGGCGTGGCTGTTCTCGACGATGTCGTGCTCGGACTCGGCGCGTGAGGGATAGCCCGACAGGCCTCCCTTGCCGCGCAGCTTGGAAAAATCCTGACGCCCCGTCAGGAGCTTGTGTACGTAGCTCTGGTGGCCGGTGTCCCACACGATGCGGTCGACGGGCGACTCGAAGACGCGGTGGAGGGCGATGGAGAGTTCCACCACCCCCAGATTGGGCCCGAGGTGACCGCCCGTCCTGGCGACCGCGTGCACCAGGAACTCCCGGATGTCCTCGGACAGTTGGCCGAGCTGCGCCCCGGTCAGCGGCTTCAGGTCGCGCGGCCCTCGAATGGTGTCGAGAATGGTCATGCTCGGGCCCCTCTCTGGATCGTTCGTCAGCCGCGGCTTCCGGCGACGGTCTCGCGGGCGGCGCGGAGGGACTCCTTGAGGGAGCCCATGGTCGCGAGGACGGCGGTCGGTTCGTAGCCGCAGTGCGCCATGCAGTTGGCGCAGCGCGGGTCCTTGCCCCGGCCGTACTTGTTCCAGTCGGTCTCCTCGATGAGCTGCCGGTACGTGGGGACGTAACCGTCGCTCATCAGGTAGCAGGGGCGCTGCCAGCCGAAGAGCGAGTAGTTCGGGATCGCCCAGGCGGTGCACGGGAAGTCCGCCTTGCCCTCCAGGAAGTCCAGGAAGAGCGGCGAATGGTTCAGCCGCCAGCGCCGCCGGTTGCCGCCCGCGAAGGCCTTCTTGAAAAGCTCGCGGGTCTGCTCGACACCCAGGAAGTGTTCCTGGTCGGGCGCCTTCTCATAGGCATAGGCGGGCGAGAGCATCATTTCGTCGACCTGCAGCTCGTCATTGAGGAAATTCAGGACCTCGATGATGGTCTGCGGGGTGTCGGTGTTGAAGAACGTCGAATTGGTGGTGACCCGGAATCCGCGCTTCTTGGCCTCCTTGATGGCCTCCACCGCCTCGTCGAACACACCCTCCTTCGCGACGGACTCGTCGTGCCGCTCCCGCATTCCGTCGATGTGCACGGCGAACGCGAAGTACGGCGAGGGCTGGAACTTCTCCAGCTTCTTGCGCAGCAGCATGGCGTTGGTGCAGAGGAAGACGTACTTCTTCCTGGCCACCAACTGCCGTACGATCTCGTCGATCTGAGGGTGCATCAGCGGCTCACCGCCTGCGATGGACACCATCGGCGCACCGGACTCAAGAACGGCGCCCACGGCCTGGGCCACCGGCATGCGCTGCTTGAGGACACCCGCCGGGTGCTGGATCTTCCCGCATCCCTCGCATTTCAGATTGCACGCGAAGAGCGGTTCCAACTCGACGATCAGTGGGAACTTGTCACGCTTGCGGAGCTTCTGTTCAAAGAGATATGTAGCGACCTTGATGGTCTGGCGCAGCGGCATGGCCATCTGGCTCACCTCCAGGGGAGCAGAGAAGATCGGTGCCATTCGAAGAAAGCGGGAAGCACGGCACGGAGAACGCGGAAAGCTGATATTCCACCGCGCACCGTGCCGATGCGGACGAGTTCGTGCTGTGGGGCGTCCACGACCACCCGGACGGCCGCAACGGGCCGCCGCCCGGCGCGCGCGGCGCAGTGCAGCGTCGCGGCGGACTCCATGTCCGCGGCGATCGCGCCGGTGGCCAGCAGGGCGCCGCGCTCGGGGCCACGGATGACGTGGTCGGAGCCGGTGAGCGGGCCGGTGTGCACGGTGCGTCCGGGCAGGGCCCGCACCAGCTCCTTGACCAGCAGTTCCGTCCCCGTACAGGGGGTGGTGCCGCGCGCGTCCCTGGTCTCATCGGCGACGACGAGGTCGCCGGGGTGCATGCCGGGGGCGAGGCCCGCGCAGAAGCCGGTGGCCAGGACGGCCGCGTCCCGCATGCGCGCGGTGCCGAGCGCCCCGCTGACGGCGCGCTCGGCGTTGGCGCGACCCATGCCGGTGCGCAGCACGGTCATCGCCTCCGGGGCCCCGCCGCGGTCGCCGGTGCGCAGGGCGAGGCGCTCGATGCCGAGCGCGCAGGCGATCAGCAGCGGTGCGGGGCCCGGCCGCCGGGCCGGGACCTCGGCCATCAGCTGCCCTTGGCGGGGTGGCCGGGACCGCCCGCGAACGGCTCGCCGTTGACGTACCTGCCGAGGGCGGTGAGCGGGAACACCTGTCGGTAGAGGTGGTAGTTGATGGAGAAGTCCCAGGGGAACCCGGTGCCGGTGAAGTACGGCTCGTCCCAGGAGCCGTCCGCGCGCTGCGTCGCGGCGAGCCATGTGACGCCGCGCTCCACGGAGTTGGCCTCGCGCTCACCCGCCGAGAGCAGGGCGAGCAGCGCCCAGGCGGTCTGCGAGGCGGTCGATGTGCCGTGGCCGATCCAGCCCCGGTCGCGGTAGGAGCGCAGGTCCTCGCCCCAGCCGCCGTCGTCGTTCTGCACCGACTCCAGCCAGTGCACGGCGCGGCGGATCGCGGGGTGCGAGGCGGGCAGCCCGGCCGTGATCAGCGCGGGCACCACCGACCCCGTGCCGTACAGGTAGTTGACGCCCCAGCGCCCGAACCAGGCACCGCTCGGCTCCTGTTCGGCGAGGAGCCACTCGATGCCGCGCCGGGTGCGCGGGTCGTGGGACATGCCCTCGACGGCGAGCATCTCCACGACATGCCCGGTGACGTCGGCGGACGGCGGGTCGATGACCTCGCCGAAGTCGCAGAACGGCAGCCGGTTGGGGAAGGGGCTGGTGTTGTCGACGTCGAAGGCGGCCCAGGCGCCGTTCTTTGACTGCATGCCGAGGTTCCAGCGCACCCCGCGCCCGATGGCGTTCTCCAGGCGCTCCTTGTCCGGGTGCGCGACCCGGCGCAGCGCGAGGGCGACCTCGGCGGTGTCGTCGATGTCGGGGTAGTTGTCGTTGTGGAACTCGAACGCCCAGCCGCCGGGCGTCAGTCCGGGCCTGCGCACCGACCAGTCGCCGGGCCGCACGATCTGCTCGCCCAGCATCCAGTCCGCCGCCTTGATCAGCTGTGGGTGGTCGGAGGGCAGTCCGGCGTCGGCGAGCGCGATCGTCGCGAGGCAGGTGTCCCAGACGGGTGACTGGCAGGCCTCGATCATCCGGGCGCCGTCCTCGCGCCACACGGCGAACCGGTCGAGCGAGTCGAGCCCGGCCTTGAGGACCGGGTGGTCGAGGTCGTAGCCGAGCAGGTGCAGCGCGATGATCGAGTAGACGGCGGGCGGCTGGATCCCGCCCCAGCAGCCGTCGTTCTCCTGGCGCTCGATGATCCAGCGGGCGGCGCTGTTCATCGCGGCCTTGCGCAGCCGGCGCGGCGCGACCTTGCGGTAGACGTGCAGCGCCTTGTCGAGCCGCTGGAAGACGCCGTCCCAACTCGCCGCGCGGGCCGACGCCTTGGCCGGGTTCGGGTTGCTCGCGTCGGTGTGCAGCTCGTCCAGCGCGAAGGGCGCGGGGCGCACGGGCCGCTGGGCGGAGACGACGGTGAGCGGCACTATCGTCTGCCGCGCCCAGCAGCCGAAGTCGTAGATGTTGAGCGGGACCCACTTGGGGAAGTAGAGGAGTTCCGGCGGTAGTTCGGGCAGGTCGTCCCAGCTCCACCAGCCGAACAGGGCGAGCCAGATGCGGGTGAAGACCCGGCTCGCGGCGATGCCGCCCCGGGCCCGGATCCACGCGGCGGCCTTCGCCATGTGCGCGTCGTCGGGCCGGTCACCGGCCAGGCGCAGGGCGACGTACGCCTCGATGGTGGTGGAGAGTTCGCCGGGTCCGCCGAAGAAGGTGGCCCAAGTGCCGTCGTCGCGCTGTTCGCCGCGGATGAAGAGCGCGGCGGCGCGGGTGGTCCGCTCGTCCCTGATGCCGAGGAACTGCCGCAGGAGGAGGTCCTCGGCGTCCATGGTCACATTGGTTTCGAGGTCGCCCTTCCACCAGCCCTGGGCGTCCTGCCGGGAGAGCAGGAACTCTGTCGAGCGTTGTATGGCGCGCGCGGCGGCGTCCCGTGCGCCGGTTGTCGCGGCGATCGTGTCGATCGGCTGGCTGGCCGAGGCCGCGCGGGGCGTCACCGCTCCGGTGCTTCCGTCGGTCGTCGCTGTCATGGCTTCCCCTTCGTGCAGTCGGTTCCTCTGCTCTGGGTCCGCCGTCGGCTGGCGCGCTGGGCGCCGGCCGGCGACTGCCTGGTGGTCCGGGGGTCACTCCCCGCAGGGCCCGCGTATCCGGGCGGTAGTGATCATCTCTTCCGTACGACGACGAAGTCGGCGAGCGCGACGAGCTGCGCCCGCACCCGGTCCGGCATCCGGACGGTGTCCAGCGCCTCGATGGCGATGGTGTGCTGGCGCCGCGCCTCCTCGGCGGTCCACGCGCGCCCGCCGGCCTCTTCGATCAGGGCGGCGCGCGCGGCGAACTCCTCCTCGGAGAAGCTGTCGAAGTCGCTGCTCTTGGCGTCGGCGGCGAGCAGGTCGCCGAGGCGCTCGGAGGCGGGCCCGCCCGCGGCGAGCGCGGCGACGACCGGCAGGGACTTCTTGCGCTGACGCAGATCGCTCCACGTCTGCTTTCCGGTGGCCTCCGGGTCGCCCCAGATGCCGAGCAGGTCGTCCACGGCCTGGAAGGCGAGGCCGAGGTGGTAGCCGTACTTCTCCAGGATGTCGGCGGTGCGGTCGTCGGCGCCGCCGAGAACGGCGCCGATGGAGACGGCGCAGGCCAGCAGGGCGCCGGTCTTGTTGCCCTCCATCTCCAGGCACTCCTCGACGGTGACCCGCTCGCGGTGCTCGTAGGCGATGTCCTGCGCCTGGCCGTCGATCAGCGCGCGCGTGGCGGTGGTGAGGCGGCGCGTGGCGCGGCCCGCCTCGACGGTGCCGATCTCCAGGAGGATCTCGTTGGCGAGCGCGAAGAGGGCGTCGCCGACGAGGATGGCCTGCGCGGGGCCGTGGACCTTCCACACGGTGTCGCGGTGGCGGCGCTGCTCGTCGCCGTCCATCAGGTCGTCGTGGAGGAGCGAGAAGTTGTGCACGAGCTCGACGGCGACCGCTCCGGGGACGCCGACCTCGGGGGCCGCGCCCGCGGCCTCGGCGGAGAGCAGGGCGAGCGCGGGACGCACGGCCTTGCCGCCGTCGCCGTCGGACGGGTTGCCCGCGGCGTCGATCCACCCGAAGTGGTAGGCGGCGACGGTGTCCATGGGCGGCGCGAGGCGGTCCACGGCGGCCCGCAGCACCGGGGTGGCCAGCGTCCTTCCGCGCTCGAGCAGTGAGGTCACGTCCACCGTGTCGGCAGCCGTTTCGGCCGAGGGCACAGTCGGCACAGTTTCTCCTCTTGTTCCGGTGCTGGTTCCCTGGGGAGCTGACCCCAGGTGGTCGAGCTTCACGCCACCGCCTCCTCGTACGAGAAGAGGTGATCACGGGGGCGGTCGAGTGCGGAGAGGGCGGCGTTCGCCGCGCTGATGCCGCTGCGCACGGCGCTCTCCATGGTCGCGGGCCAGCCGGTGGCGGTCCACGCGCCGGCGAGATAGAGGCCGCGGGCCTTGGTGCGGGCGCCGGGCCTGAGCCTGCCGACGCCGGGGGTGGGGGCGAAGGTCGCCGTGCGCTCGCGGGTGACGAAGAAGTCGCGTACCTCGGCGCCGTGCGCGGCGGGCAGCAGCCGCTCCAGCTCGGGCAGATAGCGCTCGCGCAGCGCGGCGACGGGCGCGTCGATCTCGTCCTGCGCGGCGGACTGCGAGAGCGCGAGGTACTGCCCCTCCGTGAGGCCGGACGCCTCGGTCCGGTCGAAGACCCACTGGACGGGCGTGCCGAGGGCGGCGAAGAACGGCCGCTTCAGCACCTTCCTGTCGTACACGACGTGGACGTTGAGGATCGGCGCGTTGTCGATGTCGAGGAGCCGGTCGGGCCGCTCCAGCGCGCCGTCCGGGAGCAGGTCGTGCGCCTCGTGCTGCGGTACGGCGAGCACCACGGTGTCGGCCTCGATGGCCTCGCCGGGAACCTCCACGCGCCAACCGCCGTTGTCCGTACGGGAGATGGAGGTGACGCGTGCTCTCAGTTCGGTACGGACGCCCGCGGAGTCGAGCGCCTTGCGGGCCAGCTTGTCGTGCAGATCACCGAGGGGCACCCGGGACCAGCCGATGTCGGCGGCGCCCGGGTCGGAGAGCAGCCCGGTCTTGAACACCATCGCGGCGAGCCCGAGCGAGGCGTCGCCCGCGACGGCGTTGAGCGTGGCGACGCCCACGAGGTCCCACAGGGCCTCGATGGCGCGGGCCGACTGGCCGTGCTTGGCCAGCCAGCTGCCGAAGTCCTGGCCGTCGAGCACGGGATCGGTCGGGTCGAGCCCCTTGAGGGCGAGCGCCGCGCGCCCCACGTTGGCGCGCTCGGCGAGCGACAGATGCGGGTACGTGGCGAGGCTCGCCGCCAGATGCAGCGGCACGGGCAGCGCGGTGCGCCGCAGCCGTCCGAGCCGGTGGTGGTCGGCGTCGAGCACGGGCACGTCGAGACGTTCCTGCAGGGGTGCGAGGTGCGCTCCCTCGACGCGGTCGAGGAACCACCGGTAGGCGGTGCAGCAGCGCAGATAGACATGCTGGCCGTTGTCGACGGTCAGCTCGCCGCGCCGGAAGGAGAACGCCAGCCCGCCGAGGCGCGGGCGGCCTTCGAGCAGCGTCACGCGCAGGCCCGCGTCGGCCAGCGAGAGCGCGGCGGTGATGCCGGCGAGTCCGCCGCCGATCACCACGGCGGCCGCCCCACCAGGGCGGCCTTCGGCGTCCGCGGTCAGCCCTTCGGGCCGCACGTCGTGACTGTTCACGCACCCTCCTTTTCGGCCGTCGCAGTCTGGGACGCGACCATGGAGCGGAGGGTTGCCCGCCGCTTGGTGGGGGCCGCCCCAGCTGTCCCGGAGCCACCGCGGATGCGCTTCACGCGCGCCTCCTGACGGTCTGCCGTGACACGTTCCGCGCGTCGAGGCCGGACAGTCCGCGCACGGCGACATACGCCTTCTCGTGGCCCGGCAGCGAGACACGGCCGCGCAGGACGGCCTCCGGCTCCCGCTCGATGCGGTCGAGGAGGCGGCGGTAGATGCCCGCCATGGCGGCGACACAGGCGCCGCTGCGGCGGTCGAGCATGGGCAGCAGGCGGTAGCCCTCGGCGAACAGGGCGCGGGCGCGGCGCACCTCGAAGTGGACGAGGCCCGCGAAGTCGGATCCGGCGGGCGGCTCGGAGCCCGAGAACCCGGCGGAGCAGCCGAATTTGGCGAGGTCCTCGGCGGGCAGATAGGTCCGCCCTCCCATCGCGTCCTCGCGAACGTCCCGGAGAATGTTGGTGAGTTGGAGCGCGAGGCCGAGCGTGTCGGCATACTCAGGCGCGCGCTCGGCATGGAGCGCCCCCCGTTCCGTACCGAACACGCCCAGGGAGAGCCGTCCGATCGCCCCGGCGACACAGCGGCAGTAGGCAGCCAGGTCCTCCCAGGTCTCGTACGTCTCACCGCGTACGTCCATCAGGACGCCGTCGATGAGTTCGTCGAGGCCGCCCATCGGGATGGGGAAGTGCGCCGCGGCGTGCGCGAGGGCGACGGCCACCGGGTCGGTGTCGTCCTCCTCCACCGCGCCCTCGCGGATCCGGGCGAGGAGCAGCCGGGTGTCGTCGAGCCGCTCCGCCTTGACATCGGGGGCGAGCGCGCCGTCACCGATGTCGTCCACGCGCCGCGAGAGGGCGTAGAGCGCGGACATGGCGCGCCGCTTGGGCGCCGGCAGCAGCCTGATGCCGTAGGCGAAGTTCCGTGCCTGCTGCCCGGTGACGGTCTCGCAGTAGCTGTACGCGGCGAGCACCGGCGCGGACACATACGGATCTGACTCCACGGTCCGGCTCACCCCTCTCCTCGCAGAACCGCCCCCGCCTCGCGCAGCAGGCGGGGCTTGGTGGGCTTGGGTGGACCGGGAAGTACGTCGTATCCGGCGGCGACGATCGCCTGGACCGCCGCCTTCCCCCCGGCCACGAAGCCCGCCAGCAGCAGCTTCAGCCTGCCGTGGACGCTACCCACCAAGGGGGTGCCTTCATTCAGGAGGCCGCGGGCGCGTTCCGCCTCGTATGCGACCAGTGCGCGCACCGATGCGCCTGCTGTGGGTGCGGCGAGGTCGGCCTCGCTGACGTGGAAGCGCAACATGTCCTCGATGGGCAGGTAGATGCGGTCGCGCCGCAGGTCCTCGGCGACGTCCTGGATGTGCTCGACGATCTGCAGGCCGGTGCAGACGGCGTCCGACAGGCGCAGGCGTTCGGGTGTCGCGGTGCCGGTGATGGCAAGGACGAGGCGGCCGATGGGGTTGGCCGAGAGCGCGCAGTACGCCACGAGGTCGTCGTACGTCTCATAACGCGAGACGTGCTGATCCTGGCGGTTGGCCGCGATCAGGCCGAGGAAGGGGTCGACCGTCACGGCCCCGCGCTCGGCCGCCGGCCGCAGCGCCCGCACCAGCGGATGCCCGGGGCCGCCGCCGTCGAAGAGCGTGCCGAGGTCGGCCTCGACGGCGTCGAGCAGCCGCAGCGGGTCAGCGCCGTGCGCCGGGTCCACGCCGAGGTAGCGGGCGTGCCCGGCCTCGGGTACGAGGTCGCTGTCGCCGATGTCGTCGATGAGCCGGACGACGCCGTAGACGGCCATGAGGTCCTCGCGCCAGGCCTTGGGCAGGAAGAAAGGGGCCACGGGGAAGTTCTCCGCCGCGGCCTTGTCGAGGACGGCGGATGCATCGCGGAGCTGGAGATCGTCCGTAGCCATTGCCGTCACATCTCCCGTTCTACACTGCCGACCCAATACATCCTATTTCGGACACGCCGCCCGGCCCTCCCCGAGGCGGCCCGTGCCCCGGCCGGGACGCCGCGCGATATCGCCCCACTTGCCGCGAATCAGCACCGGTACAGCTTACGTTGTACAACCCATCCCGCATCGTCGGGGTGTTCGGCACATCACAACAACACACCGATTGGCGTCAACCTTCCCTGTACACGGGTGAGTTGAGAGACGGGTGGGGCGGGACGGGTCCGGGGACGCGGCAGGGCCCCGCCGGGATGATCCCTGCGGGGCCCTGCCGCCGAACGAGTGCGTCCGCGATGGCGCGATCGGGCTACTTGCCCGTGAACTTCTCGTACTCCTTGATGACCTCGTCGGTCGGCCCGTCCATGCGCAGCTCGCCGCGCTCCAGCCAGAGCACGCGGTCGCAGGTGTCGCGGATGGACTTGTTGTTGTGGCTGACCAGGAAGACCGTGCCGGCCTCCTTGCGGAGCTCACGGATACGGGCCTCGGAGCGCTTCTGGAACTTGCGGTCGCCGGTGGCCAGGGCCTCGTCGATCATCAAAACGTCGTGGTCCTTGGCGGCCGCGATGGAGAACCGCAGGCGGGCCGCCATGCCGGAGGAGTAGGTCCGCATCGGCAGGGTGATGAAGTCGCCCTTCTCATTGATGCCGGAGAAGTCGACGATCTCCTCGTAGCGCTCCTTGATCTGCTCGCGTGACATGCCCATCGCGAGCCCGCCGAGGATGACGTTGCGCTCGCCCGTCAGATCGTTCATCAGGGCCGCGTTGACGCCGAGCAGCGAGGGCTGGCCGTCGGTGTAGACCTTGCCCTGCTCGGCCGGGAGCAGGCCCGCGATGGCGCGGAGCAGGGTGGACTTGCCCGAGCCGTTCGAGCCGATCAGGCCGATGGCCTCGCCTCGGTAGGCGGTGAAGCTGACGCCGCGCACGGCGTGCACCTTGCGTACTCCGCGCTCCTCGCCGCCGCGCCTGAGGATGCGGCTCAGCGCGGAGGTGGCGCTGCCCTTGCCCGTCTTCGCGCCGTTCACGCGGTAGACGATGTGCAGCTCGTCGGCGATGACGGTCGGGATGTGGCCCTTGCCGATATTCTGGTCGATCTTGTCGTCAGCCACGGCCGTACCGCTCCTCAGCCTTCCAGAAATACACGAAGCCGCCGACGGCGAGCAGGACGGCCCAGCCGCCCGCGACCGCCCACACGTGCGGCGGCAGGTTCTTGCTGCCGTAGCCGTCGATGAGCGCGAAACGCATCAGGTCCATATAGATGGCGGCCGGGTTCCACTGCAGGATGTCCGCGATCCAGGCGGGCTTGTCCCTGAGCATGACGGGGATGGAGAACATCACGCCGGACGCGTACATCCACGTACGCATCACGAACGGCATCAGCTGCGCGAGGTCGGGGGTCTTGCTGCCCAGCCTTGCCATGATCATGGCGAGACCGGTGTTGAAGAGGAACTGCAGGACCAGGACCGGGACGATCAGCAGCCACGACAGCTTGGGGTAGCTGCCGAAGCCGATCATGATGACGAAGAGCACGATCATCGAGAACAGCAGCTGCTGGAGCTGCTGGAGCGAGAACGAGATCGGCAGCGAGGCGCGCGGGAAGTGCAGCGCGCGCACCAGACCGAGGTTGCCCGCGATCGCCCGGACGCCCGCCATCACCGAGCTCTGCGTAAAGGTGAAGACGAAGACACCGGTGACCAGGAACGGGACGTAGACCTCGCGGGGCATGCCCCGGTCGGCCCCCAGGATCAGACCGAAGATCAAGAAGTAGACGAGCGCGTTCAGGAGCGGCGTCGCCACCTGCCACAGCTGGCCGAGCTTGGCCTGGCTGTACTGGGCGGTGAGCTTGGCCTGGGAGAAGGCGAGGATGAAGTGGCGCCGTCCCCAGAGCTGGCGGACGTACTCGAAAAGTCCGGGCCGTGCGCCGCTGACGGTCAGACCGTACTTGGCGGCGAGATCGGCCCGGGAGAGCCCGTCATCGGGCGGCGGTGTCGACGGGGATGCTGTCACCGCGACTCCGCCGTCATGCGTTGTCTCACTCACGAGTGGAAACTTTCGTCTTCAGATGCGCAGCCGGTCGGGCGTAGGCGTGGGCCAGGGACCGGGGTATGGCCCAGATGCTCTCAGACCCGAGCTTGTCAGATGACAGGAGGTCGGCCCAGTCGCGTCAGCCGCCACACCGTACGCCACTTCATGGGCTTGCGCGGCCCGCAGGGCGTGGTCCAGCCCTCCTTGAAGCCGCCGAACCAGGCCTTCAGAGCCGGGCCCGAGGGGCGCCGGGCGAGGGTGAGGAGCATCCAGACGCCGAGGTAGACCGGGACGAGCGGCGCGGGGAGGTTGCGGCGGGCCAGCCAGACGCGGTTGCGGGCCACCATGCGGTGGTAGACCGCGTGCCGGGAGGGGGCGGTCGTCGGGTGCAGGAGCACCATGTCGGACCGGTAGTCGATCATCCAGCCCGCGTCGAGCGCGCGCCAGGCGAGGTCCGTCTCCTCATGGGCGTAGAAGAACTCGCCGGGAAGCGGGCCCGCCTCTTCGATGACCTTCGTACGGACGGCGTTGGCGCCGCCGAGGAACGTCGTCACGCGCGAGGAGCGCATCGGGTCGGAGGCCCGCAGGCGCGGCACGTGGCGACGCTGGGTCTCCCCCGTGTCCGGGTCCGCGATGCGGAAGCTGATGATGCCGAGCTCCGGGTCGGCGGCGAAGGCCTCACGGCAGAGCCGCGCCGTGTCCGTGTGGGCCAGCAGGCCGTCGTCGTCCAGGAAGAGCAGGATGTCGACGTCGGTGCCGCCGGGGCCGAAGGCCTCGATGCCGACGTTGCGGCCGCCGGGGATGCCGAGGTTCTCGGGCAGTTCGACGGTGCGTACGCCTTCGGGGACCTCGGGCACGGGGGCGCCGTTGCCGACCACGACCACCTCGACCGGGTCGCCGTCCTGCTTGGCGACCGAGTCGAGGAGGGCGCGCAGTTCCTGCGGCCGGTTGCCCATCGTGATGATGACGGCGCCGACCTTCAGCTTCTCTGCCGGAGTGCTCGGGCTGTTCACTTCAGCCTGCTCGATACGAGGATGGACACGAGGTGGAGCAGGGTCTGGAGCATCGCGATGCCCGCGAGGACCGCGACGCCGACGCGCGAGAAGAACAGGTCGCCCCGGGCCTGGTCCACGATCGCGAGGACCAGGATCAGCAAGGACGCCTCGACGCCGAGGATCAACCGGTGGAACTTCAGCGCGGCGGCGGCCCTGCGGGCCAGCGCCATCCCGGAGGAGCGCGGCTCGGACGCCGCTTCCTTGACCGGTTCCTTGCCCGTCTGGTGGCGGGCGACGCCGACGAGGTCGGTCTCGGCCTTGATCAGGATCGCGCCGAGGGCGGCCAGCGTGCCCAGGAAGGCCCACAGCCAGTCGACGCGCCCCGAGCCCCAGAGGTCGGCGGCGCGCAGACCGAAGCCGACCAGGACCGCGGCGTCGCACAGGTAGGCGGCGACCCGGTCCAGGTAGACACCGGCCATCGAGTACTGCTTCTTCCAGCGGGCGATCTCGCCGTCGACGCAGTCGAGCAGCAGGTAGAGCTGGACCGCGACCACGCCGAGCACGGCGCCCGTGATCCCCGGCACCAGCAGGGCCGGGGCGGCGAGGGCGCCGGCGACGGTCATCACGTAGGTCAGCTGGTTGGGCGTGACCCGCGTGTTCACCAGGTGCCGGTCGATGCGCAGGGAGACCTCACGCATGTAGAGCCGGCCGGCCCAGTGTTCGCCGCTGCGCCGGTCCTTCACCCCCGGGGGGTGAACAACCGGGCGGAGCTCAGCTACCGATGGCTTTTGCATAGTCGGCGTATGCGTCCCTGATCTGGTCGTTGGACAGGTCGAGGTGTTCGAGGATCGTGTAGCGGCCGGGGCGGGTCTGCGGAGCGAACTCCACGACCTTCACGAACTCCTCCACGGTGAAGCCGATCTCCTCCGGCAGCACGGGCAGGCCGTGGCGGCGCAGCACCGTGGCCATGTACGCCGACTCCTCGCGGGCACCGCGCAGGTGCATCGCGAAGGCCGCGCCGAGTCCGCACTGCTCGCCGTGGCTCGCGGCGCGCTTGGGGTAGAGGAGGTCGAAGGCGTGGTTGATCTCGTGGCAGGCGCCGGACGCCGGGCGGGAGTCGCCCGACACGGACATCGCGATACCGGTGAGGACCAGACCCTCGGCCAGGACCTGGAGGAAGGCGTCGTCGCCGACGCCGCCGGGGTGGCGGAGCACGGCCTCGCCGGCCTGGCGCGCCATGGCGGCCGCGAGGCCGTCGATGTCCTCACCGCGCTCGCGGGCGGCGAGCTCCCAGTCCCGGATCGCCGAGATGTTGGAGAGGGCGTCGCCGATGCCGGAGCGGACGAAACGGACAGGTGCCTCACGGATCACATCGAGGTCGATGACGACCGCGATGGGGTTGGGCACGCCGTACGAGCCGCGGCCCGCGTCGTTGTCGAGCGTCGCGACGGGCGAGCAGAGGCCGTCGTGCGACAGGTTCGTCGCGACGGCGACCAGCGGCAGGCCGACGCGCGCCGCGGCGAACTTGGCGCAGTCGATGATCTTGCCGCCGCCGAGGCCGACGACCGCGTCGTAGCGGCCCTTCTTCATGGCGTCGGCGAGCTTGATGGCGTCATCGAGGGTGCCGCCGCCCACCTCGAACCACTCGGCGCCGGGCAGCGACGGCATGAGGCGGTCCCGCAGGACCGCACCGGAGCCACCGCTGATGGCGATGGCGAGCTTGCCGGTCGACGAGCAGATCCGCTGGTCGGCGAGGACACCGGCCAGGTCGTTGAGCGCCCCCGGCCGGATGTCGACGACGACCGGCGAGGGGATGAGCCTCGTCAGTACTGGCACGCGATCTCCCGGCCCTTGGCGAGGTCGTCGTGGTTGTCGATCTCGACCCACGTGACGTCGCCGATCGGGGCCACGTCCACCTGGAAGCCGCGGTTGACGAGCTCCTGGTAGCCGTCCTCGTAGTAGAGGTCGGGGTCGCGCTCGAAGGTGGTCTTCAGGGCGTCGGCCAGCTCGTCGGCGGCGGAGCCCTCGATGAGGGTGACGCCGATGTACTCGCCGGTGGCCTCGGAGGGGTCCATCAGCTTGGTGATCCGCTGAACGCCCTTCTCGCCGTCGACGATGACCTTCATCTCCTCGTCGGCGAGCTGCTTCACCGTGTCGAGGGCGAGGATGATCTTCTTGCCGTCGCCACGGACGGCGAGCAGCGTCTTCTCGACGGAGACCGGGTGCACCGTGTCGCCGTTGGCGAGGATCACGTCGTGCTTGATCGCGTCACGGCCGCACCACAGGGAGTAGGCGTTGTTCCACTCCTCCGCCTTGTCGTTGTCGATCAGCGTCAGCTTGAGGCCGTACTTCGCCTCCAGGGCCGCCTTGCGCTCGTAGACGGCCTCCTTCTTGTAGCCGACGATGATCGCGACCTCGGTCAGACCGATCTCGGCGAAGTTGCCGAGCGTCAGGTCGAGGATGGTCGTGTCGCCGTCGACGGGCACCAGGGCCTTGGGCAGGGTGTCCGTGTAAGGGCGAAGACGCCGTCCGGCGCCGGCCGCCAGCACGAGGCCGATCATGCGGGTTCTCCTTCATCGTGTACGGCGGGTGCGCCCTTTTTCTCGGCGGCGACCCAGAAGCGGATGCTCTCGACGAGCACCACGAGTGCCACGGCCACGGCGAGTGCCGTGAGCGCGACGGTGAAATCTGTGGCTGGCAGCAGGGCTGCGGCCAGTGCGACCAGGAGGGTCCTGCCCTCTTGGCCGCCGATCGCGCGCACCAGCCAGGACGGCGGCGCGCCGGTGCCGCCCTTGATGCGGTACACCGTGTCGTAGTGATGGTAGGCGACCGCGGCCACCAGCCCGAAAGCCGCCGGAAGCGCCCCGTTCACATCGGCTTTGGCCGCCAGGACCAGGACCGTGCCGTACTCGGCGGCGCGGAAGAACGGCGGGACCAGCCAGTCGAGGGGGGCCTTGAGGGGCATGACCAGGGCGAGGCCCGACAGGGCGATGTACAGCGCGGCGGCGGCCACGACCACAGGGCTGCCGTAGGGGTTGCTCAGCGCCGTGCCGACGAGCGCGGCGGCGCCGGCGAAGGCGAGCACGGGGGCGGCGCGCAGCCAGGCCCCCGGCTTGAGCGCGGTGAAGGCCGAGGCCAGCGGGCCGTTGTCGGCGAGGTCCGCCAGGGCTCCGGCGGCACGGTCGGTGCGGGTGGCCTTGCGGGTCAGCGAGCGCAGGACACGGCCCGCGGTGGTGTAGCAGGCGGCGAGCGCGCAGCCGATGAGCAGCACGACGAGGGTGACGCGCGGGGTGGTGACCGCGGTGAGCACGGCGATCATGGCCCAGCGCTCGCCGATGGGCAGCACGATCATGCGGCGTACCCAGACCGTCCAGCCGACGCTGTCGAGCTTGTCGGAGAGGGCCGCGGTGGGGCTGGTGTTGGCCGTGGCGTCGTGGTTCGCCTCGTTGAAGGAGAAGTCCACGACGTGCCGGCAGGTCTGGAGGACCATCGCGCCGAGCGCCAGCGCCCATACGTCGTCGCCGCCGCGGGCCGCGCCGAGTGCGAGACCCGCGTAGTAGGCGTACTCCTTGGCGCGGTCGAACGTCGCGTCCAGCCAGGCGCCGAGCGTCGAGTACCGCAGGGAGTAGCGGGCGAGCTGCCCGTCCGTGCAGTCCAGGACGAAGGAGAAGATCAGCAGCAGACCCGCCGCGACGAAGCCGCCGCGGGTGCCGGTGGCCGCGCAGCCCGCCGCGATCAGGGCGGTGAGCAGGGAGGCGGTGGTGACCTGGTTCGGGGTCAGGCCCCGGCGGGCGCACCAGCGGGCGATGTAGCGGGAGTACGGGGAGACGCAGTACGTCGTGAAGAAGCCGTCCCGCGACTTGACCGCGGTGCGCAGGCGTACGGCCTCGTCGTCGACGGCGGCGACGGCCTGCCGCGCTTCGTTGCGCGTCTGGGGGTCGGTGGGGACGGTGGCGACGAGGGTGCCCAGCTCGGGGCGGTGCACGTCCGTGGTCCCGGACTCCGTGGCGTCGGCCTCCATGGCCGCGGCGATGGAGTCCGGGAGCGCGGCGGGGGCCGGTGCGCCGCCGGTGGTCGCGGCGCCGGTCCGCAGCGCGCGCGTCAGGGCCTTGCGGGCCTCCGGCTTGGCGGTGACGGCGCCGGGCACCGCCGAGACGGCGAAGCGGGGGTCGGTGAGGCCCAGGCGCAGCGCGTGGACGTGGCCGACGAAGCGCGCGTCGACGACGGCGACCCGCTGGTCGCCCGGTACGGCGGCGAGCAGCGTCTCGGCGTCCGCCGCGTCGGAGGCGACCCGCACGTCGAAGCCGAGGGACCGCAGATCGCCTTCGAGTGGCGACCCGGGGACCGGCTGACCGGTGAGGATGGCGGTCGACAGACGAACTCACTCCTTGATTCCCGGCGCGGCTCGCGCCGGGCACGTGCGTAAGAGGGGGCGCCCCTGGCCATGGCGGCCGGGCGGCACGTCGGCAGAGGCTATCGGATGATGAGAAGCGGGCGTTCACCACCCGTTCACGCCCCGATAGAGCCTGTGTCATACACCCCGGCCGGGGTGTATGACACAGGCTCTCAGGGCGGCCTGCGAGGGCCTCGGCCTTCGCGATCATCATGGTGGATGGAAGGCCGCCCCTCCAAACCGCGCCCGCGGGTGATCGTCGCGGGGCCCTGACCTGCGCCCCTTGACCCACCTCTCCCCTTGACGGCAATCGTTGCCATTTTCGCAGGTCAGGGAGATGACAACGGTGTTCAGTGCCGCGTTGCCAGATACCCCCCACCCGTAGTTCACTGTGGTCGCGCGACCACCGAACAGCAGACCGATGACCGACACGGGAGGCGGGCTCCATGGGGGCTGGGCACGATCATGGACACACGCACGGGGCACCGGCCACGGGGACGGCGGCCAACGCCTACAAGGGACGGCTCCGCATAGCGCTCGCCATCACGATCACGGTGATGTTCGCCCAGATCGTGGGCGGCGTCATGGCGGATTCGCTCGCGCTCATCGCGGACGCGACGCACATGGCGACGGACGCGCTGGGGCTCGGCATGGCCCTGCTCGCCATCCACTTCGCGAACAGACCGCCCACCGAGAGCCGCACCTTCGGTTACGCCCGCGCCGAGATACTCGCCGCGCTCGCCAACTGTCTGCTGCTGCTCGGTGTGGGCGGCTATGTGCTGTACGAGGCGGTCGAGCGGTTCATCACACCCGCCGAGACACAGGGCGGTCTCGCCGTCTTCTTCGGCGCCTTCGGCCTGGTCGCGAACATGGTCTCGCTGTCGCTGCTGATGCGCGGCCAGAAGGACAGCCTCAATGTGCGCGGCGCGTTTCTGGAGGTCGTGGCGGACACGCTCGGCTCCGTCACGGTCATCGTCTCGGCGACCGTGATCATGCTCACCGGCTGGCAGGCGGCGGACCCGATCGCCTCGCTCGTCATCGGCGTCATGATCGTCCCTCGTACGGTCAAGCTCCTGAAGGAGACCCTGAACGTCCTGCTGGAGTCGGCGCCCAAGGGCGTCGACATGGCGGAGGTGCGGGCCCACATACTCGGCCTGCCGGGCGTCGAGGAGGTCCATGACCTGCACGCCTGGACGATCACCTCGGGCATGCCCGTGCTCTCGGCGCACGTGGTCGTCAGCTCCGACGCCCTCGACTCGATCGGCCACGAGAAGATGCTGCACGAGCTCCAGGGCTGCCTGGGCGACCACTTCGACGTGGAGCACTGCACGTTCCAGCTGGAACCGAGCGGCCACGCGGAGCACGAGGCGAAGCTGTGTCACTGACAGTGCTGGATCACTGACAGTGCTGGATCACTGACAGTGCTGGATCACTGACAGTGCTACATTGGCCCGAGTTCTTGAGTTCCGTAGGAGGTGGGTTGATGACTGTCGCGGCCGACGCTGCTCTGCGCGGCGACACGTGCGTCCCCACTTCCCGGGCTCGCGCCTGACGTTTCTCGTACGTCCGCGGGCCCCTCACTCAAGGGTTTCCCACGTTGACCGACAACTCTTCCGTCACCGACGCCTTCTTCGCCCTGCACCACGGCCTTCCGCGGCAGGGTCCGGGCTCCGACGACACCACCCGCCGGCTGCTCTCCCTCGCGGGCGCGCTGCCCGAGCGGCCGCGCGTGCTCGACCTGGGCTGCGGGCCCGGCCGGGCCGCGCTCCTGCTCGCCGCCGAGGCCGGCGCCGAGGTGGCCGCCGTCGATCTGCACGAGCCGTTCCTGGACGAGCTGCGCGCTTCCGCGAAGGAGCGCGGGCTCACCGGATCGATCACCACAGTCAAGGCCGACATGGCCGAACTCCCCTACCCGGACGGTTCGTTCGACCTCGTCTGGGCCGAGAGTTCGGCCTACAGCATCGGCTTCGACACCGCCCTGCGCGCCTGGCGCCGGCTGCTCGCACCCGGCGGGGCGCTCGTCGTCACCGAGTGCGAGTGGACGACCGCCGAGCCGTCCACCGCGGCGCGCGCCTTCTGGGAGCAGCACTACTCGCTGCGTACGAGCGAGGAGAACGCGCGGGCCGCCACCGGCGCCGGCTACTCCGTGCTGGGCGTGCACCCGCAGCCCGAGTCCGACTGGGACGAGTACTACGGGCCGCTGGCCGCGCGCACGGACGCGGCGGACCCGGGCTCGCCCGGGATGGCCGAGGCGCTCGCCGCCACCCGCGCGGAGCTGGCGATGCGACGCGAGCACGGGGCGGAGTTCGGTTACACGGGCTACGTCCTGCGGCCCGCGGAGTCCTGGCCGACGCGGCCGGAGAGCGCCGTGGACATCGCCGCCGTGCACGCCGTGCACGCCGCCGCCTTCGAGACCGGGGCGGAGGCCGATCTGGTCGAGGCCCTGCGCGCGGACCCGGAGGCCTGGCTTCCCGGTCTGTCGTACGTCGCCGAGGCGCCGGACGGCTCGGTCGCGGCGCACGCGCTGATCACCCGCTGCCGGGTGGACGGGGCGCCCGCGCTGGCTCTCGCGCCCGTCGCCGTGCTGCCGCGCCACCAGCGGACGGGGGCCGGTTCGGCCGTCGTCCGCGCGGTGCTCGACGCGGCACGCGCGCGTGGGGAGCGGCTCGTCCTCGTGCTCGGGCATCCGGCGTACTACCCGAGGTTCGGTTTCCGGCCCGCTTCCGGATACGGGATCCGGCCAGGGTTCGACGTTCCGGACGAGGCCATGATGGCGCTGGTCCTGAACGAGCCGGACGATTCCGCGCCGCTGCCGCAGGGCACGATCAAGTATCCGGCCGCTTTCGGGGTCTGAGGCCCTCCGGACGCTTTCGTCGATGGCGTCCTTCGCGTGTCCCGGCGTGCCTTCCACGCGCCGGGACATGCGGGTCCCGGAGTGCCTGGAGTGTCCGGAACGTACGGCAGACTTGAGGCTCGAAGACCGAAGCGAAGGATGGGTATGCCGATCACACCTGCCACCGCGGCGAACAGTTCGTCGAACGGCACCGGAGAAGCGATCTTGCTGGAACTCGTCGACGAGGACGGCAGGACGATCGGCACAGCGGAGAAACTCTCCGCGCATCAGGCGCCCGGGCAGCTGCACCGGGCGTTCTCCGTTTTCCTCTTCGACGAGCAGGGCCGGCTGCTGCTCCAGCAGCGCGCGCTCGGCAAGTACCACTCCCCCGGCGTCTGGTCGAACACCTGCTGCGGCCACCCCTACCCGGACGAGGCGCCGTTCGCCGCCGCCGCCCGGCGCACCTACGAGGAGCTGGGGGTCTCGCCCTCGCTGCTCGCCGAGGCGGGCACCGTGCGCTACAACCACCCGGACCCGGACTCGGGCCTGGTGGAGCAGGAGTTCAACCACCTCTTCGTGGGGATGGTCCAGTCGCCGCCGCGCCCGGACCCCTCCGAGGTGGGCGAGACGGTGTTCGTGACGGCCGAGGAGCTGGCGGCGCGGCACGAGAAGGGGCCGTTCTCCGCGTGGTTCATGACCGTGCTGGACGCGGCGCGGCCCGCGATCAGGGAGCTGACCGGGCCCTCCGCGGGCTGGTAGCCACCAGGGCGTCAGGGCCGGTCCGTCCGGCCCTGGGTTCCGGCAGCGCCTAGCCTCCGTCGGCTTTCAGGGGCAGGGCCGCCCAGATGACCTTGCCCCCGCTCGCGGTGTGTTCGACGTCGCAGGTGCCGCCCGCCTCCAGCGTGATCTCGCGGACCAGGAGCAGTCCGCGGCCGCCCGTCTGCCCGTGGTCCGCCACCAGCGCCGTCGGACGGTACGGATGGTTGTCCTCGACGGAGACCCGCACCCACTCGGCGCCGACCGCGACCTCCACCGCGAGCATCGGCGAGAGGAGGGCGGCGTGGCGCACCGCGTTGGTGACCAGCTCGGAGACGATGAGCAGCAGGCCCTGGATGAGGTCGTCCGACGCCGGTACGCCCTGCCGGGCCAGCAGATCGCGTACCGCGTGCCGTGCCTGGGGGACGGAGGCGTCCACGGCCGGGGCGGTGAAGCGCCACACCCCTTCGTAGGGCACCCTTCCATCACCCCGGGGGAGTGGGCCGCAGCCCCTCCCGTCGTCCGCCATCGTCCGGTCGCCGCCCTCGCGCTCGATTGTCACCACACAACGAGTGTTGGGAACGTACTGGTCCGGACCGCGCTACTGACCAGAAGTCAGCGGTTATCGACGTGAATTGATCGCAGGCGCATGACGGCGTCAGCCGTACGACTGGTCCTGCCCTCCTTGTTCCCGCTTCACGGTTTCTTCAGGTTGTACGAGGCTGACGATGCGACGGCCGCCGACGCCGGTGGCGATCAGGCCGAGGCCGTCGAAGAGCAGCGCCAGGGAGAAGAAGGTGCCGATGACGTACTGGCTGCTGCTGGGCCACTCGGCGAGGACCAGGACGCCGATCAGCAGGCCGAAGGCGCCCTGCAGCAGCGTCAGGGCGAACGGCGGGCCGCGCACCACCAGGCTGCCGACCAGGCGGAACACCCCGCCGGTCAGGAAGAGGAGCGCCGCGAACATGGTCAGCGCCTCCGCCGCCACGTCGGGTCTGCGGATGATCACGACGCCCGCCGCGAGGTTCAGGGCCGCGACCACCACGCCCAGCCAGAAGAAGCTGCTGCCCCGCGACTGGACGGCGTGCAGCAGGCCGACGCTGCCGCCGATCAGCAGCAGCCAGCCGAACAGCAGCATGGAGGTCAGCGTGGCGACGCCGGTGTAGACGAGGCCGACGATCCCGGCGGCCGCCAGGATCGCGCCCAGCAGCGCCAGCCAGCCGAAACCGCGGTTGAGACGGGCGCCCTCGGCCCCGTCGGTCGCGCTCTGTCGCGTTGGGGGCTTGGCGTCCTTGCGTCGGGCCATCAGCGTCTCCGTATCGCTCGGCGGCCCCCTTCTTGATCGTACGTTCGAGGGGTGCGGATAGCATCCGGCGCATGGAGCCGCAGCTGAGGCACACCGTCACGGACGGCGTCGCCACCGTCGTCATCGATCATCCGGCCAAGCGCAACGCCATGACCGCCGGCATGTGGCGCCAGGTGCCGCCGCTGTTCGCGGGGCTCGCCGCCGACCCGGCCGTGCGCGCCGTCGTGCTCACCGGTGAGGGCTCCACCTTCTGCGCGGGCGCGGACATCTCCTCGCTGCGGGAGTCGGCCGGGACCGCGCAGGATCTGGCGGTGCGGGCGGAGGACGCGCTCGCGGCCTTTCCCAAGCCGACGCTCGCCGCGGTGCGGGGTTACTGCGTGGGCGGCGGCTGTCAGCTGGCGGGGGCGTGCGATCTGCGGTTCGCGGACGAGGACGCCTCGTTCGGGATCACGCCCGCGAAGCTCGGCATCGTCTACTCGGCGTCGTCCACCCGGCGCCTGGTCTCGCTGGTGGGGCCCGCCACCGCCAAGTACCTGCTCTTCTCGGGCGAGTTGATCGGCGCGGAGCGGGCGCTGCGCACCGGTCTGGTGGACGAGGTGCTGCCCGCGGGCGGCCTCGGCAAGCGTGTCGCGGAGTTCGCCCGCGTCCTCGCGTCGCGCTCGCAGCTGACGCAGGCGGCGGCCAAGGAGTTCACCGCGGGGCGCACCGACCGGGACGCGTACTGGGCGGAGCAGGCGCGCGGCAGCGGCGACACCGCCGAGGGTGTCGCCGCCTTCCTGGAGCGCAGGCAGCCGCGCTTCACGTGGAGCGTGCCCGCCGGATGAAACCCGCCGCGGCCGCTACTGATCGAAGCGGCTCTTGTCGCGGAACCTCGCCACGATGTGCGCGGGTGCCTTCTCCGGGGAACCTGCGTCGTAGGGCGGCCGCGGGTCGTACTCGGTCAGGAGCTGTACGGTCTGCGCGTGTTCGTCGCCCGCGATCTTGCCGGCCAGCGTGAGCCCCATGTCGATGCCCGCGGAGACACCGGCTCCGGTGACGTACTTGCCGTCGAAGACGACGCGCTCCCCCGTCGACTTGACGCCGAGCCGGTCGAGTTCGGGCAGGGCGAGCCAGTGCGAGGTGGCGCGGCGGCCCGTGAGGAGCCCGGCGGCGGCGAGGGCCAGCGAGCCGGTGCACACCGAGGTCGTCCAGGTGGTGGTGGCGTCGACGGCGCGGAGCCAGCCGAGGAGTGCCTCGTTCTCCATCTGGTCGCTCTGTCCGGGGCCGCCGGGGACGACCACGATGTCGGGGCGCCGGACCTCGTCGAAGGTCTTGTCGGCGACGAGCGCGAGGGTGCCGCTGTCGTCGCGCACCGGTCCCGCCTGTTCGGCCACGAAGAGGGTCTGGGCGCCGGGGAGGTCCTTCAGCGTCTGGTACGGCCCGATCGCGTCCAGGGCGGTGAAACGCTCGTACAGGGCGATGGCTATCTGCATGGTGTCCCTATCCGTGTCGGTGAGTGGTGGTCGTGCCGGTCTGTGTGGTGGGGGCCTGTGCGGTGGGTGTCGGGGCGGTGGGTGTCAGGGCGGTGGGTGTCAGGGCGGGGCGGAAGCGGCGGCGGTACTCCGCGGGCGCCGCGCCGAGCGTCTTGACGAAGGCGCGGCGCATCGCCTCCGGCGTGCCGTAGCCGCACGCGCGTGACACCTCCTCCACCCCGTCGGACGTGTCCTCAAGGAGCCTGCGGGCGTGTTCGACGCGGACACGCTCGACGTACTTGCCCGGTGTCAGACCGGTCTCGGCCTGGAAGGCGCGGGCGAAGTGGCGGGGCGAGAGGCGGGCGCGGGCGGCGAGCGCGTCGACCGACAGGTCGTCCGCCGGGTGCTCGGTGATCCACTGCTGGACCTCGCGCAGCGGCTCGCGCCGCGCGGTCTGTGCGGAGAGCTGGACGCTGAACTGCGCCTGGTTTCCCGGGCGCCGCAGAAACACGACCAGATAGCGGGCGACGGTCAGCGCCACCGCGCGGCCCAGGTCCTCCTCCACGAGCGCCAGGGCGAGGTCGATGCCGGCGGTTACCCCGGCGGACGTCGCGACATGGCCGTCGCGTACGTAGATCGGGTCCGGGTCGACCTCGATGCCCGGGTGCTCCTTGGCGAGCTTGGCGCAGTACGCCCAGTGCGTCGTCGCCCGGCGGCCCTCCAGGAGGCCCGCCTCGGCGAGGCGGAGGGCGCCGGTGCAGACGGACACCAGGCGCCGGGCACGGGGGCCGTGGGCACGCAGCCAGTCGATCAGCCCCGGGTCGGCGGGCTGCGTGCCCGCGCCGCCCGGGACGAGCAGCGTGTGTGGGTCGGGGGCGTCGGCCAGGGCGGAGTCGGGGACCAGGGTGAGGCCGCTGGACGTCCGTACGGGAGCGCCGTCGAGGGAGGCGGTGCGGATGCGGTACCCGCCGTCGGGGTCGCCGACGCAGTGTCCCGCGCCCGTGAAGACCTCCACGGGGCCGGTGACGTCGAGGCTCTGGACCCCTTCGAAGAGGACGACCAGAACGGTTCGCTGCTCCATGCCCCCGATTCTTGGCCTCGCGCGCGATGGCCGCAATGACGAGTACCCCACTTTTACTGCCATGGGCGGTGACCACTCGCGGCTCCGTACCGACCAGTAGGTACCGTTCCCCCATGACCTTTTCGACGACCTCGCCCTCGGCCGCCGCGCCGCACCCGCGCGCCGGGCGCCGCTGCCACAACGTGCTCAACTCGCTGCACTCGACGCACTACTTCTCGCCGGACGTGACACGGGAGATGGCCGGGCTCGGCGTCACCCATCCGAGCGCCGTGAACTTCGCGGTGCGCGCGGCGGCTCTCGGAGCCGTGAGCGCGGGCACCGTGACCGCCGCCTTCTACAACTACAAGCACGAGCTCGTCGCGGAGCACGTGCCCGCGGTGTGGAGCACCGCCGCGCCCAGGGAGGTGCTCGGGGCCCGCATGCGCGCCGTCGACTCGACGCTGCACAGGCTCCTCGGCGAGGAAGCCGTCGCCTCGCCGGAGATGGCGGAAGCCGCCGGGCTCGCGCTGCGCGCGACCGAGGCCTGTTCGCGCACCGCGCGTCCGCTGTACTCGGCGCACGCGGATCTGCCGGTCCCCGAGGAGCCGCACCTCGCGTACTGGTACGCGGCGACGCTGCTGCGCGAGCACCGCGGCGACGGGCACCTCACCGTGCTGCTCGGCGCCGAACTCGACGGCCTCGAAGCGATGGTGACCCACACCGCCACCGGCAAGGGCATCGCCCCGAAGTGGGTGCTCTCCACTCGCGGCTGGAGCCGGCAGGAGTGGGACGCCGCCGTGGAGCGGCTGCGCGGGCGCGGACTGCTCGACGGCGAGGGCGAGTTGACGGAGGCCGGTGTGGCGCTGCGCCGGGACATCGAGGCGGAGACGGACCGCCTGGACCGGGCGCCCTACGAGCACCTGGGCGCGGCGGGCGTCGAGCGCCTCACCGAGCTCGGCACCGTGTTCCTAGGGGCGGCGCTGGAGGCGGGGGCGTTCCCGGCGGATCTGGTCGCCAAGCGCTGAGGGCGGTTCCGGCATGGCATCGCCGCCGTGAGGTACCCGTTCGTCTCCTGGCCGCCACCCCGGCCGCGCCGGGAGACGAAAGGGGAATCCTTATGTTCCGTGCCATCGCGGACGTTCTGCGTCAGATCGCCGGCGCCATCGCCACCGTTGTCACGCTGCCGTTCCGGGCGCTGGCCCGGCTGTTCGGCGGAGCCTCCAGTTCCGCGGGGCGGGGCGGCCGGAGCACCGGCCGGCGTTCCGGCCGCATGGGCGGCGCCCGCCGGGTCTGATCACCCGCTGTCGGTGCCACCTGCCACAATTGCCCGGCAACCCCAGCGAGAAGGCGGTACCGGAACGTGGCAGCTTTGAAGACGTCCACACCCTCGTCCATCGAAGGCAGGATCGCCGAGGAACTCGGCGTACGGGAGCGGCAGGTGAAGGCCGCCGTCGACCTGCTCGACGGCGGTTCGACGGTGCCCTTCATCGCGCGCTACCGCAAGGAAGCGACCGAGATGCTCGACGACGCGCAGCTGCGCACGCTCGAGGAGCGGCTGCGCTATCTGCGCGAGCTGGAGGAGCGGCGCGCCGCGGTCCTCGACTCGGTCCGTGAGCAGGGCAAGCTCACCGACGATCTTGAGGCGCGGATCCGCGATGCGGACACCAAGGCGCGCTTGGAGGACATCTACCTGCCGTTCAAGCCGAAGCGGCGCACCAAGGCGCAGATCGCCCGCGAGGCAGGCCTGGAACCGCTGGCCGACGGGCTGCTCTCGGACCCGACCGTGGAGCCGCGGGCGGCCGCCGCCGCTTTCGTGGACGCCGACAGGGGCGTCGCGGACCCGCAGGCCGCCCTGGACGGGGCGCGGGCGATCCTCGCCGAGCGGTTCTCGGAGGACGCCGACCTCATCGGCGAGCTGCGCGAGCGCATGTGGGTGCGCGGGCGCCTCGTCGCGAAGGTCCGCGAGGGCAAGGAGGAGGCGGGCGCCAAGTTCGCCGACTACTTCGACTTCGCGGAGCCCTTCAAGGAGCTGCCCTCGCACCGCGTCCTCGCCATGCTGCGCGGCGAGAAGGAGGAGGTCCTCGACCTCGTCCTGGAGCCCGAGGAAGCCACGGAGGGCCCTTCTTCGTACGAGGGGATGGTCGCCCACCGCTTCGGGGTGGCCGATCGGGGGCGTCCCGGCGACAAGTGGCTCCAGGACACGGTGCGTTGGTCCTGGCGGACCCGCATCCTCGTCCATCTCGGCATCGACCTGCGGCTGCGGCTGCGCACGGCCGCCGAGGACGAGGCGGTGCGGGTCTTCGCGTCGAACCTGCGCGACCTGCTGCTCGCGGCGCCCGCGGGCACGCGCGCGACGCTCGGCCTCGACCCCGGTTTCCGTACGGGCGTGAAGGTCGCCGTCGTCGACGCCACGGGCAAGGTCGTCGCGACCGACACGGTCCACCCGCACGTCCCTGCCAACAAGTGGGACCAGTCCCTGGCCACGCTGGCTGCGCTGGCCAAGGAGCACGCGGTCGACCTGATCGCCATCGGGAACGGCACGGCGTCGCGCGAGACCGACAAGCTCGCCGCCGAACTCATCGCCAGGCACCCCGAGTTGAATCTCACCAAGGTGATGGTCTCCGAGGCGGGCGCCTCCGTGTACTCGGCGTCTGCCTTCGCCTCGCAGGAGCTGCCGGACCTCGACGTCTCGATCCGCGGCGCGGTCTCCATCGCGCGGCGCCTCCAGGACCCGCTCGCCGAACTCGTGAAGATCGACCCGAAGTCCATCGGCGTCGGCCAGTACCAGCACGACCTCTCCGAAGTGAAGCTGTCCCGCTCGCTCGACGCGGTCGTCGAGGACTGTGTGAACGGCGTCGGCGTGGACGTGAACACCGCGTCCGCCCCGCTGCTCGCCCGCGTCTCCGGCATCGGCGCGGGCCTCGCGGAGAACATCGTGGCGCACCGCGACGCGAACGGCCCGTTCAAGAGCCGCAAGGGCCTCAAGGACGTGGCCCGGCTCGGCCCGAAGGCGTACGAGCAGTGCGCGGGCTTCCTGCGCATCCGTGGCGACGACCCCCTGGACGCCTCCAGCGTGCACCCGGAGGCGTATCCGGTGGTGCGCAAGATGGTGAAGTCGGCGGGCGGCGCGGTCTCCTCGCTGATCGGCAACACGGCGGCGCTGCGCTCGCTGAAGCCGGAGGAGTTCGTGGACGAGGTCTTCGGGCTGCCCACGGTCACGGACATTCTCAAGGAGCTGGAGAAGCCCGGACGCGACCCGCGTCCCGCCTTCAAGACGGCGACCTTCAAGGACGGCGTCGAGAAACTCTCCGACCTGGCCGCCGGAATGGTGCTCGAAGGTGTCGTCACGAACGTGGCCGCGTTCGGGGCCTTCGTGGATGTCGGGGTTCACCAGGACGGTCTGGTGCACGTGTCCGCCATGTCCAAGACCTTCGTCAAGGACCCGCGGGACGTCGTCAAGCCCGGTGACATCGTCAAGGTGAAGGTCATGGACGTCGACATTCCGCGCAAGCGGGTCTCGCTGACGCTGCGCCTTGACGACGAGGCGAGCCCCTCGGGTGAGGAGCAGCCGAAGCGCGGCGGACGGCCGCCTCAGCAGCGTCGGCAGGGGCAGGGCGGCGGCCAGGGGCAGGGCGGTCAGGAGCAGGGCGCCGGTCAGGGGCAGCGCGGGGGCCAGCGCGGCGGCCAGAGTCAGCGTGGCGGTCAGAGTCAGCGTGGCGGTCAGCGTGGGCAGCAGCAGCGGCAGGGGCCGCCGCCCGCCAATGACGTGATGGCCGAGGCGCTGCGTCGGGCCGGTCTGCTCGACCCGAAGCGGCGCTGAGCCTGGAGCTTTGGAGCGGCGGGGGTCAGAGTGACAGTTCGGTCACTCTGCCCTCCGCCACCTCCAGGCGGCGCGTCACGCTCACCGCGTCCAGCATCCGGCGGTCGTGCGTGACCAGCAGCAGCGTGCCCTCGTAGGACTCCAGGGCCGACTCCAGCTGCTCGATCGCGGGCAGGTCGAGGTGGTTGGTCGGCTCGTCCAGGACGAGGAGGTTGACGCCCCTGCCCTGGAGCAGCGCGAGGGCCGCGCGGGTGCGTTCACCGGGCGAGAGCGTCGCCGCGGAGCGCAGGACGTGCTCGGCCTTGAGGCCGAACTTGGCCAGGAGCGTGCGGACCTCCGCCGGCTCGGTGTCAGGGACGGCCGCGCAGAACGCGTCGAGCAGGGACTCCTTGCCATGGAACAGCGCGCGGGCCTGGTCCACTTCGCCGACGAGGACGCCCGAGCCGAGGGCCGCGTGGCCCGCGTCCAGCGGTACGCGTCCCAGGAGGGCGCCGAGCAGCGTCGACTTGCCCGAGCCGTTCGCGCCGGTGATCGCCACGCGGTCCGCCCAGTCGATCTGGAGCGTGACGGGGCCCAGGGTGAAGGTCCCCCGGTGCACCTCCGCGTCGCGCAGGCTCGCGACGACCGCGCCCGAGCGGGGCGCCGCCGCGATCTCCATGCGCAGCTCCCACTCCTTGCGCGGTTCCTCGACGACGTCCAGGCGCTCGATCATGCGCTGCGTCTGGCGGGCCTTGGCGGCCTGCTTCTCGCTGGCGTCGCTGCGGAAGTTCCGGCCGATCTTGTCGTTGTCGCCGCCGCCTGCCTTGGCGGCCTTGCGGCGGGCGTTCTTGACGCCCTTGTCCGCCCAGGAGCGCTGCATCTGGGCGCGGCCCTGGAGCGCCGACTTCTTGTCCGCGTACTCCTCGTACTCGTCGCGGGCGTGGCGGCGGGCCACGTCCCGCTCCTCCAGATACGCGTCGTAGCCGCCGCCGTACAGGTTGATCTGCTGCTGCGCCACGTCGAGTTCGAGGACCTTGGTGACGGTGCGGCTGAGGAACTCGCGGTCGTGGCTGACCACGACCGTGCCGGCGCGCAGGCCCCGGACGAAGCTCTCCAGACGCTCCAGGCCCGCCAGGTCGAGGTCGTTGGTCGGCTCGTCCAGGAGGAACACGTCGTAGCGGGAGAGGAGGAGCGAGGCGAGGCCCGCGCGGGCCGCCTGGCCTCCGGAGAGCGACGTCATCGCCTGGTCGAGGCCGACGGTGAGGCCGAGGTCGGCCGTGACCTCCTCCGCGCGTTCGTCGAGGTCCGCGCCGCCGAGGGCCAGCCAGCGCTCCAGGCTGTCGGCGTAGGCGTCGTCGGCGCCGGGGGCCCCGTCGACCAGGCCCTGGGTGGCCTCGTCCATGATCCGCTGGGCCTCGGCGACGCCGGTGCGGCGGGCCAGGAACGCGCGGACCGTCTCGCCCGGGCGGCGGTCGGGCTCCTGCGGCAGGTGTCCCACGGAGGCGCTGGGCGGCGACAGCCTCAGCGCGCCTCCCTCGGGGGTGTCCACTCCCGCGAGCAGCCTCAGGAGGGTGGACTTGCCCGCTCCGTTGGCCCCGACCAGGCCGATGACGTCGCCGGGGGCGACGACCAGGTCCAGGGCGGAGAAGAGGGTGCGGTCGCCGTGGCCGGCGGCGAGGTCTTTGGCGACGAGAGTTGCGGTCATCAGGGGGGTCATTCTACGGGCGGGGGGTGGATGTACTGCCGGGGGCGCCTTGAGGTGCCGTCTGCGCCATTTCTCCGTCTGTGGGGCGGGGCCGCGGGGGTATGTGCGTCCTCGCCATCTTGGTGCGGGCGTTGATTCGCTGCTCGGCTAGTTGCTCTGCTGTGCTCCGCTCGCACATACCCCCACGTCCCTCACGCGCGCTCGCGGCCGCGGGTGGAGCCCGCCCCGTTCCGCTACGGCGACCCCGTGGAGGTGACGAGGACGCTCGTGGAGGTTCGGGCCACTACGTAGGAGTCGCCCTTTGTGGCCTTCGCCGCCAGAGGGACCCGATGCTCCCCCGGCTCCAGGACCTCGTCGAAGACCTCGTGGACGTGGGCGCGCGAGAGGCGGTCCACTCGGTATGCGATCAGCTGGACCCGGCACGTCGACGTGACCTGGAGCCGCGCCGCGTCACGGCATGCCGCGAGGCCGGTGAGGCGCCGCTGTTCCTGGGGGCTGCGGTCCAGGGCGTACTCGATCTGGGCGACCAGGAGCGGGACTATCGGCGCGAGGCCGTCGACGTAGGAGACCTCGGCCCCGGCCTGCTCGAAGGCGGAGCGGACGGACCGCCGGGTCTCGTCGGGGACCGCGCGGCCGAAGGCGACGGCTCCGTAGGTGCGTAGTTCGTCCGGTGGGACGCCCGCCGCGTCCGCGGCGATCTCCGCGCCGATGCCGATCGTGCGCAGGGCGGCCGCCAGCTTGGCGAGGAGCGCGACGCGGGCGCCGATGAGCAGGACCCGGCGGCGGGTCTGCGGCGCGTCGGAAGCGAGTAACCGGCCGAGGGCCGCGCGGTATTCGGCGCCCCGGAAGCGGAAGGGCCCTATGCCGTGGTAGCCGTTGAGTTCCAGGTCGGCGGGTTCCGCCGTCTGCCAGGCGAAGTCGCGCCAGATGAAGTCGTCGCTGCTGTCGGGGGCCTTCTCGATCACCGCGGTGACCGCGCCGCACTCCAGGACCTCGCACTCGGGACAGCCGTATATGACGTACCGGCCGTCGCGCAGCGGCGCCCGGGCCTCCAGGAGGAGCCTGCGGACGTGTGCCGTGAAGATGGCGGGCGGGATGTCGGCGGCCAGCGGCGACACCGCGTCGAGGTCGGAGAGCTGGAAGAGCAGGGGGCGCCCGTTCACGATGAAGTCGACGAAATCACGGTGCACTTGGTAGTCACCGTTGGCGAGAACTCCACCGGCTCGCATGGCCGGTGCCAGACCGAAGGTCGCGTACTCGGCAGACATGCTGTGAGTATCCCCATCCCGTGGGTGATGTGAGCACGGCAGGACACATTTCGCTCGGGTCGGCCACCGCCGTCGGCCCCGCGGCGGCCCCGGACGCGTGTCGCTGCGTACGCATGGTCGAGGGCGTACGCGTGCTGAGCCGCCTGGACGCGCGGCGGTGCCCGGAGGCGGCACGCGTGGTGCGCGCCGCCTCCTGGAGGCGGTCAGCGGGTCCGGGGAGTCGGGTCGTTGTCCGCTTCCGGGCCCTCGGCGTCGGCGTCGTCCTGAGGGGAGGGGCCGATGCGGAGTTCGAAGTCACCGTCGTACTGCGCGTGGCCCGCGATCACGGCCTTCTCGACGGCTTCCGTGCCGTGCTCGCCGCGCACGATCAGCGGGTCGTGGCGCAGGTCCCGCATCAGGGACACGCACATGCCGAGCATCACGATCGTGAAGGGTGCGGCGACCAGGATCGTGAGGTTGCGCAGGCCGGTGAGCGCGTCGTCCGAACCGTCGCCGATCAGCAGCATGATCGCCGCCACGGCGCCGGTCACGACGCCCCAGAAGATCACGACGAACCGGCCGGGTTCGAGTGCGCCCTTCTGGGAGAGCGCGCCCATGACGATCGACGCCGCGTCGGCGCCCGACACGAAGAAGATGGCCACGAGGATCATCACGAGGAGGCTGGTGACGGTGGCGATCGGGTACTCGTGCAGCAGGCCGAAGAGCTGCGCCTCCGGCGTCGTCTCGTCCTTGAGGCCGCCCCGGTCGGAGACCGTCATGGCGCTGCCGCCGAACACCGCGAACCAGATGAGGCTGACCGTGCTCGGCACCAGCATGACGCCGCCGACGAACTGACGGATCGTACGGCCGCGGCTGATCCGCGCGATGAACATGCCGACGAAGGGCGTCCAGGAGATCCACCAGGCCCAGTAGAAGACCGTCCAGCTGCTCAGCCAGTCCGCGACGCCCTTGCCGCTGGAGGCCTCGGTGCGGCCGATCAGCTGGGGCAGGTCGTTGAGGTAGGCGCCGATCGACGTCGGCAGCATGTCGAGCATGATGACGGTCGGGCCCGCGATGAAGACGAAGACGACGAGCAGCAGCGCGAGCACCATGTTGATGTTGGAGAGCCACTGGACGCCCTTCTCCACACCGGAGACGGCGGAGGCCACGAAGGCCAGGGTCAGCACGGCGATGATCACGACGAGCAGGCCGGTGCCGGCGTTGTTCATCCAGTCGAGCACCTCGATGCCGCTGCCGATCTGCAGGGCGCCGAGGCCGAGCGAGGCGGCCGAGCCGAAGAGGGTGGCGAAGATGGCGACGATGTCGATGACCCGGCCCCAGGCGCCGCGGGCGTGCCTCTTGCCGATGAGCGGTTCGAAGACGGCGCTGATGGTCTGGCGCCGGTTGCGCCGGAAGGTGCTGTACGCGATGGCGAGACCCACGACCGCGTAGATCGCCCACGGGTGGAGCGTCCAGTGGAAGAGGGTGGTGGCCATCGACGTCTCCATCGCCGCGGCCGAGTCGGCCGGGTCGGTGCCCGGCGGTGGCGCGGTGAAGTGGGCCAGCGGCTCGCTCACCCCGTAGAACATCAGGCCGATGCCCATACCGGCGCTGAACATCATGGCGACCCAGGAGATGGTGCGGAACTCCGGGTCCTCCCCCTCCTTGCCGAGGGTGATCTTTCCGTACCGGCTGACGGCGAGCCAGAGTGCGAAGACGACGAAGCCGGTGGCGGTCAGCATGAAGAACCAGCCGCCGTTGTGCATCAGGCCGTTGAGCATGTCCGTGGAGACGTTCTCCAGCGAGTCCGTCGCCACCGCGCCCCAGACCACGAACGCCAGGGTGAGCGCGGCGGTCACGCCGAACACCACCCGGTCCGTCTTCGGGGACCGGCCGGCGGGGGCGGGCGCCATGATCTCCTGCGACCCTCCCCCGTCGTCCGCTTGTCGCTGTTCCTGCGTCACAGGTGACACCTTTCAAGGGGTCGATTGAGTCGAGACTTTGTTCTCCGTTACCCCCTACCACATGTGACGCACATCTCACCCCTTCAACAGCTCATGTCGGGCCGAGCTGTGACCATGTGATATGGCGCACGCTCGTCGAGCAGCAGCGGCACGAGGGCCCGCGCGGACTGCCGCAGGGGGACGTACGCACCGGACTTCTCGCGCTTCACCGTGACGCCGTGCAGCGCCAGTTCGTCCTTGATGTCGGCGTACTGGTCGGCGTCGAGGCGGTAGCCGCAGGGCGGGTTCTGGATGATCTCCGTCGGCTCGGCGGGGTCGTTGTCCGCGCCGCCGAGGTAGACCGGGCCGCGGTCGCGGTGGCCCTCGGTGCGGGCCGCGTCGGTGGCGCGCTCCAGGCGGGCGCGCCGCTCGTCCGAGTAGTCGAAGAGGCCGTCGAGCGCCGAGACTTGGGACTTCACGCGGCGGCGGTTGTTCAGGGCCTCGTCGTTCTTCTCGGCGTCGGTGACGGGGTCGACGCGGCTCTCTATGAGCAGGCCCGCCGCGTGCTTGATGCCGGACATGTTGCGCAGGATGCGTTCCTGGCCGTCGCCCGCGGTCTGCTTGATGGGGTCGCCGGTGACGGGGTCGGTCCAGATGCCGTACGTGCCCGTCGTGTACCCGTCGGCCTCGGCGGCCGGTCGGACGTACGCCTTCGACAGGGTCCGGGCCTCCTTGTGCACCGCCTCGTCGGTGTTGAGGTTGCGCGGCCAGAGGTCGAAGAGGTCCTTGTCGTAGTACTTGGGCGTCGCGCCGTATTCGTGCAGGTCGTAGATGACGTCGGGCTCTCGGTCCCGGATCACGGCGGCCAGGGCGCGGCCCTCCGCGGTCCGCAGGGCGACGTGGTCGCGGTTGATGTCGACGCCGTCGGAGTTGCCGCGGGTGTCGGCGGCGCGGCCGTCCGGGTTGGCCGTGGGGACGACGAGGAGCGTGGTGCGCTTCAGGAAGTTCCGGGTCTTGCTGTCCTTCGCGTACGCCAGGTCGCGGATCGTCGACAGGCAGGCCTCGCGGCCCGAGGGTTCGTCGCCGTGCTGGCTGCAGATCAGCAACACGGTGCTTCTGGTGGGGCGTTCCGCGATGCGGACCAGTCGCAGGGGGCGGTCCTGCTTGGTAGTGCCGATGCGGGAGACGGAGACCCGGTCGCTCGCCTTGTCGACGGCGGCCAGGAGCCGCTGCTCCTCGGGCTGGGTGGTCCAGCGGGCGCCGGCGGTCTCCTCGAATCCGGTGCGTGGGAGCTTCGGGGCCGCCTGGGCGGGCGCCGTCAGGAGGGGCGCGGTGAGCGCGGCGGTGGCGCAGGCCAGCGCCAGGGTGCGTATGAGGGGTGTCATGAAGTGCTGCCTCCCGGGAGGGGGTTGAGCGGACGCGGCGGGGCCACGCCGTCGAGACGGGGTGCGCGGGGGGTGACGGTCGCGGAGGTGGTGAACGCCTTCGCCCCGCCGACCAGCGGCACCTTCGCGAAGGTGCGGGCCAGGTCGATGGTGAGCGTCGGGGTGTCGGCGGGGGGTTCGATGAGGTCCTTGTCGGTGCCCGCGACGATCAGCGCGAGGCGGTGGCCCTTGGGCACGACGTGGTCGCTCGCGGCGAGGTCGAGGGTGATGGTGTGGGGCCTGCCCGGGGTGAGCGGACGGCCGCGCTCGGCGTCGGCCCAGTTGCCGAGGTCGGCCCAGCCGCGGCTGAAGATCGTGTAGTCGACGGCGGCGGTCTTCGCCTTCGTCTCCTTGAAGCACGAGCTGTCGCCCGCGGTGCTCGCGCCCCAGCAGGTGCGTTCGGGGAGCGTGGTGATGCCCTCGCCCGCGGCGGCGTAGTCCCGGATGGTGTCGGGGCCCAGGTCGACGAGGACCGCGGAGAGGTGGGCGGTGCGGGTGGTCGGGGTCGCGGTGACCGTCACCGTGGAGGAGCCGGACAGACGCAGGTCGCGGGCGAGCGGCTTGCTGACGAAACCGGCCTTGGCGGGCGTGGCGGTGTGGATCCGCTCGGCCCAGTCCGTCTCGCTCAGCTTCGGGTCGTCGGTGAAGGTCTCGGTGCCCTTGCCGGGGCGCGGGCCGAGCGTGCCGACGCCCGGCGAAGTGCCCTTGGCGGGTCGGAGCTCGACGGTGTCGGTGGCGCGCGGGGGCCAGACGCGGTCGGTGGTCCAGCGGTCGGGGGCGCGCTCGATGTCGGCCATCGGCTCGCGGTCGACGCCGTTGTCGTGGCCGAGGAGTTCATGGTCGAACCAGCGGTGCAGGGTGCGCACCCAGTCGGCCCTGCGGAAGTCGAAGGGGTCGACGTGGCCGGCCTGGCTGAGCCAGATCTTGCGGTCGACGCCGTTCTCGGCGAGGGCGTCCCACCACTGGCCGAAGTGCTTGGTGCGGACGTTCAGGTCCTGCATGCCGTGTACGACGAAGACGCTGGCCCGCACCTTGTCGGCGTCCGGGACGTGGTCGCGCTCGCTCCACAGGCGGGTCCAGTCTCCGCTGCGGGGCGCCTCGTCGATCAGGCGCTGGCGCACGGCGCCGCAGCGGGCGCGGGCCTCGGGGCTCTGCACGTACTCCGCGAGGCCGTCGGGGCCGCTGCCGAAGAGCGGGGCGCCCTTGGCGAAGTAGTAGTCGTACCAGGAGGAGATGGCGCCGATCGGCACGATCGTCTTCAGGCCCTTCACACCGGTGGCGGCCACGCCGTTCGCGATGGTGCCGTCGTAACTCTTGCCGATCATCCCGGTTCTGCCGTTGCTCCAGGAGGCCCGTGCGCGTTCGTCGCCGGTGCGGCTGGTGTAGGCGCGGGCGCGGCCGTTCAGCCAGTCGACGACGGCCTTCGCCGACTGGACGTCGGAGCGGCCCCCGATGTCGACACAGCCGTCGGAGCGGCTCGTTCCGGTGAGGTCCACGGCGACGTAGCCGTAGCCGCGGGGCACGAAGTAGTTGTCGTAGTAGAGCGGGAGACGGACGGGGTCGCCGTTCTCGTCGTACGTCTTCTTCTGGCTCTCGTTGCCGCGTCCGCAGCAGGCGTAGTACGGGCTCGCGTCCATGATCACCGGAATGCGGCGGCCGGTGCGGTCGAGTTCGCGGGGCCGGACGATGTCGACGGCGACGCGGTCGGTCCTGCCGTCCGCGTCGCCGTCGATCCTGGTGTCGACCCATACGGATTCGCGGATCGCGTCCTCGTACGAGTACACGGGTCTGCTCTCGCCCGGGGTACGGGGCGCCTCGCCGGGCGCGCGCGGCGCCTTGGCGGCCGACTGCGCCGCGCCCGGGGACATGAGTGTGGCCATCAGGGCGGCCAGGGCCGCCGTCAGCAGCGTTCGCCAGAGGAGGCGGGTGCGTCGCGCGCGTATCGGCATGGCGCGGAAGGTACACCGGTGAACTCCCGTGCGACAGAGGGCGGGACGCACCGCGACAGGTCCGTGGGACATCAAGGCACATGTCGGCCGAATGGCGATCGTGTGACGTACGGGGCCATGGACATGACGTGTGGGGGAAGGGCTGAATAGGCTCTCGACCAAGACGAACCGGTCTTGTGCCCCAACGACTTGGAGCTTGACGTGCACCGCAGACTCATCGCCCCGGGCGCGCTCGCGGCCTCTCTCCTGCTGCTGGCGATCCCGGCATCGGCCGCGGACCACTCCCCCGGGGCGCCGGGCATCGGCGACCCCTACTACCCGGCCAGCGGCAACGGCGGCTACGACGTCTCACACTACGACCTGAGGCTGAAGTACCAGCCCGTGACCGACCTCATCGAAGGCACGGCCACGATCAACGCCCGTACCACGCAGGCGCTTTCGCGCTTCAACCTCGACTTCGGCCTCAAGGTCTCCGAGGTGCGGGTCAACGGCAAGAAGGCGAAGTTCGCGAAGACCGGCGACCAGGAGCTGGAGATCACCCCGCCCGCGGGCCTCGCCAAGGGCACGGCGATCACCGTGGTCGTCCGGTACGCGGGCAAGCCGTCCGAGCTGAAGATCAACGGTTACACGGCCTGGCACCGGACGCCGGACGGCGGCGTCGCGGCGCAGGAGCCGGAGGCCGCCGTGTGGTGGTTCCCCTCCAACGACCACCCGCTGGACAAGGCGACGTACGACGTGTCGGTGTCCGTGCCCGACGGCACCCAGGCGATCTCCAACGGCGTCCTCCAGTCGCAGAGTTCCAAGCTGGGCTGGACCCGCTTCAACTGGCGTTCCAACAAGCCGCAGGCGAGCTATCTCACCACGCTCGCGGTCGGCAAGTTCGACATCACGACCGACAGGACGGAGAGCGGTCTGCCGGTCCTCAACGCCTACAGCAAGGACCTCGGCGACAACGCGGGCGCGGCGCGGGCCAGCATCGAGCGGACGACCGAGGTCGCGGAGTGGCTGGAGACGGTCTTCGGCACGTACCCCTTCAACGCGCTCGGCGGCTACGTCCCGAACGTGAAGTCCAGCTACGCCCTGGAGACCCAGACGCGGCCCTTCTACAGCCCCGCCGCCTTCGCGAACGGCTCCAACGCGTCCCTCGTCGTCCATGAGCTGGCCCACCAGTGGTACGGCGACAGCGTCTCCGTACACGGCTGGAAGGACATCTGGGTCAACGAGGGCTTCGCCCGCTACAGCCAGTGGCTGTGGTCGGAGAAGGAGGGCGAGGGGACGGCGCAGGAGCTCGCGGACTACGTGTACGCGCAGCGGTCCGCCGACGACCCGTTCTGGACGGTGAAGCCGGGCGACCCGGGTCCCGACAACCAGTTCCACATCGCGGTGTACGACCGTGGCGCGCTGGCCCTGCAGGCGCTGCGGAACGAGATAGGCGACGACGCGTTCTTCGCCATACTCAAGGGCTGGCCGCAGCGGTACAAGTACGGCAACGCCAAGGTCGGCGACTTCGTCAAGTACGCCGAGAAGATCTCGGGCAAGCCGCTCGCGGAACTCTTCGACACCTGGCTGTTCCAGCCGTCGCGGCCGGACGCTCCCGCCGCGCGGGACGCCGGGCTCGCCCGGTCGGCCGCCGCGCCGGCCAAGCCGAAGTCGTGGAAGCAGATCGCCGACACGAACGGTGTGCACGACCACTGACACCGTGGGCGGGGCTCAGCCGCGCCGCCCGGCCTCAACGGCCGGCGGCGCGGTGGCGTGCGCGGGCGCGCCGCGCGATGGGCAGGTAGCGCAGCCGCTCCGGCAGCAGCGGGACCACTGTCCGCACCGCCTTGCCGAAGCGGCGCAGGGCGCGCTCCTGCCTCGGGGTCCACGGAAGGCCGAGCGCCTCCCGGGCGTCGGGGGGCATGAGGCCGATCGTGACGAAGCGGCGGAAGCGGGCGAGCGGGGGCAGCAGGACGGGCCACGCGGTCCGCAGCAGGACCCGTACGAGGCGCGGGCCGCGGTCCGGCGGAGGGACGGGCGCGTCGGCGGCGGTCAGCTCCGCCGCCACGGGCGTGAGTTCCAGCTCCTCGGCGAGGACCTCGCGGTAGTACGGCCAGAACTCCTCCAGCGTCTGGGGCATGTCCCGGTCGTGGATGCCGAGGATCCGTCCGACCTGGAGCCACTCCGCGTACAGCTGCCGTTCCTGTGCCTCGGTGAAGGGGCGGCCCAGGTACCGCTGGGCGTGCTGGTAGACGGGGAACCCGGTGGCGTGGACCCAGGCGTAGTTGGCGGGCGTCAGGGCGTGGTAGCGGCGGCCGCGCGTGTCCGTGCCCTGGATGGTGCGGTGCAGCGCGCGGAGCCTGCGGCCCTCCGCGGCGGCCTCGTCCCCGCCGTACACCCAGAGCAGCACCGACCGCACCGACCGCTCACCCCGGCCCCACGGGTCGGTCCGGAACACCGAGTGCTCGTCGACGCCCGCGCCGACCGCCGGGTGCGCGACCTGCATGGTGAGCGCGGGCGGCAGCATCAGGAACATACGGATGTCACCCGCGATGGTCCAGAGGATGCCGCCGGGTGGGGGTGGGGCGGGGTGGTCGTCGTGGTCCGGCTTCATGCGACGTGCTCCTGGGCCGTGCGGGTCCGGGCCTGGGGTGCCCGGGGGCTGCCGGCCCGCGGATCCGTACCCGGTTCATGCGTATTCCAGTATGCGACCGGGAGCGGCGCTGCCGGTCGCGGGGACGGTGGGGCGCCGGAGCCGGGCCGGGTTCCGCCGAGCGAACGGCTGCGGCGGGACGCTGCCCACCCTGCTCGGCGGCGTGGAGCGGCACCCGCCGTTCAAGGACCCGAAAGCAGACGTGGCGCCCCGCGCGGGTCACGCGCCGCCCGACCGTACCTGTCCGGTCACGGCACCCAGCGGGGCCGCGCGGCCCCGCCCCTTCACCGCGCCGCGGCATACGCCTCCAGGATGGCGTCCGCGACCGCGGAGGGTTCCCGTAGCGTCGGGAAGTGGTCGCTGTGGGCTAGGCGTACGAGGCGGCAGTCCGGGATGCGCTCGGCCATCGTCTCGTTCGTGCGGACCACCTCGGGCTGGTCGCGCTCGGCGAGGACGAGGACGCAGGGCACGTCGAGTTCACCGAGGCGGTCGTAGACGGGCGGGTCCGGCACGTGGTGCGGGTAGTTCGCGAACCAGGCCGGGATCACCGACCGGATGTGCGCCTCGACCTCGGAGTCGTCCCCGGTGCCCGCGGCAGCCGACGTGCGCATCACCAGCGCCGCGATCCCGTCCACGTCTCCCGCCTCGGCCAGCCGGCCGACCTCGGCGGTGAACTCCCGTGAGACGAGGTCTTCGGCGCCCGTGACGCCCGGGACCACCAGGGCGAGGCCCGCCACCCGCGCGGGATCGCGGAGCGCGAGGCTGAGGGCCGTCGCGCCGCCCATGCTCGACCCCGCCAGGACCGCCCGGGCGACACCGAAGTGGTCGAGGACCGCGATGAGGTCCTCCACCAGGGAGTACGGCGCGGTCGGCGCCGGCGACCTGCCGTACCCCCGCGCGTCGTAACGGATCACGCGGTGCCGCTCGGTCAGGCGCGGCAGAACAGGATCCCAGATGCGGGAGTCACCGACTCCCGGGTGGATCAGTACCAGGGGCGGGCCTTCGCCGCCCGCGCCGCTCGGCACTCCCGAGTCGTGCGCCCAGACTTCGCCGTCCTTGACCGACACCATGGCGTCCATGCTGCGAGTCTCCGGCGACGGATGCGAAGCCGCCAGAGGGACACCGGACGAGGGCCCAAACGCGTACATACGACGACCGGAACCCGTCGTACGGGCTCGCCCCGAAACCAGGCTCACCCCGAAACGCCGCGGTGGCGTCACCCCGGACATATGTGATCTCCGACATGACGCCACCGTAGGCGCTGCCACTGACAGTGGCGCTGGGCCCGCTCCCCGTGGGGGGGCTACTTCGTGAGGCCGCGGGCCTCGCGGTCGACCTTGCGGCGGATCGCGTACCAGCCGGCGACCAGCGCCGCGGCCACGATCGGGATGAGGTACAGCGTCTTTCGGCCGACCTCCGGGTCCTTCCACATCAGGCAGAGCACGGCCAGCAGGAAGACGATCGTGACGATCTCCGTGACCGGGTTGCCGGGCAGACGGAACTTGGGCCGTTCGAAGGCGCCCTCCTTGGAGCGGCGCACGAACGCCAGGTGGCAGATCATGATGATCACCCAGGTGCTGATGATGCCCAGGGACGCCACGTTGAGGACGATCTCGAAGGCCTTGCCCGGCACGATGCTGTTCAGGCCGACGCCGAGGACGCCCACGCCCGCGGTGAGCAGGATGCCTCCGTAGGGCACCTGGCTCTTGTTCATCTTCGCGGTGAACTTGGGCGCCGAGCCAGCCATGGCCATGGAGCGCAGAATGCGGCCGGTGGAGTAGAGGCCCGAGTTGAGCGACGACATGGCCGCGGTCAGGACGACCAGGTTCATCACGTCACCGGCCGCCGGGACGCCGATCTTGGAGAGCACCGTCACGAAGGGGCTCTCGTCCGCCGAGTACACCGCTCCGGGGAGCAGCAGCGCGAGGAGGACGACGGAACCGACGTAGAAGAGGCCGACGCGCCACATGATGGAGTTCACCGCGCGCGGGACGATCTTGTGCGGCTCGGCGGTCTCGCCCGCCGCGACACCGACCAGCTCCAGCGAGGCGTACGCGAAGACGACGCCCTGCATCACGATCACGACCGGCATGATGCCGTTCGGCAGGAAGCCGCCGTTGTCGGTGATCACGTTCAGACCGGGGGACTCGCCGCCGACCTCGTGCTGGGTCATCAGCAGGAAGACGCCGATGAGCATGAACGCGACCAGCGCCGCGACCTTGATGATCGCGAACCAGAACTCCATCTCGCCGAAGATCTTCACCGAGATCAGGTTGATCCCGAGGACCACCGCGAGGGCTATCAGCGCCAGCACCCACTGGGGGATGTCGGTGAAGAAGCTCCAGTAGTGCGTGTAGAGCGCGATCGCGGTGATGTCGGCGATGCCCGTGGTCGACCAGTTGAGGAAGTACATCCAACCGGCGACGTAGGCGCCCTTCTCGCCGAGGAACTCACGCGCGTAACTCACGAACGAACCGGACGACGGACGGTAGAGCACCATCTCGCCGAGGGCGCGGACGACGAAGAACGCGAAGATTCCGCACACGAGGTACGCGACGGCGAGCGCGGGGCCCGCCGAGTGGAGGCGGCCGCCCGCCCCGAGAAAGAGCCCTGTGCCGATCGCGCCACCAATCGCGATCATGTTGACGTGACGGGCCTTGAGGTCCTTGCTGTAACCGGCGTCGCCCGCGTCCGCGGGGGCCTTGGACGCATCTGTGCGGGATGCGTCCGGGGCGGCCGTGTCTACGGCTTCCTTGCTCACGTGGGGGATCTACTCTCTGGTGCCCGGAAGAGCTCCGGGGTCCGGATGTGCTCCGGCCCACGACACCCCTGACGCGCGCGGACCGACGGGACACCTTCCCCCAGAGATCGCCGCCCACGCGGTGGCACACGTCACATAGCGGGACTTCTCACATGCTGGTCAGGGGGTGTACAGGGCGTCGATGACCTGCTCGTACTTCTTCCGGATCACGCGGCGGCGCAGCTTCAGGGACGGGGTCAGCTCGCCGGTCTCGGGGCCCCACTCCTCGGCGAGGACGCGGTAGCGCTTGATCTGCTCGGTGCGGTTCAGGCGCGCGTTCGCGGCTTCGACGGCGCGAGCGATCTCGTCCCGTACGTCCGGGTGGGAGACCAGGTCGCCCTCGATGCCCCGCGCGGCGGCCCAGGCGGGGGCCACCTCCGCGTCCAGGACGAGCAGCGCCACCAGGTAGGAGCGGCCGTCGCCGTGCACGAGGGCCTGGCCGATCAGCGGGTGCTCCTTGAGCGCGTTCTCCACGAGCGCGGGCGAGACGTTCTTGCCCGTCGAGGTGACGATCATTTCCTTCTTGCGGTCGGTGAGCCAGAGGAAGCCGTCCTCGTCGATCCGCCCGATGTCGCCGGTGGCGAACCAGCCGTCCGCGTCGCAGGCGCTGTCGACACCGCCGTCGGGCCGCAGATAACCGTCGAAGACCGTCGCGCCACGGACCAGGATCTCGCCGTCGTCGGCGGTGCGGATCTCCAGGCCGTCGAGGGGGCGGCCCACCGAGCCGAGGCGGAACGCGTCGGGGCTGTTGGTAGTGACCACGCCGGACGTCTCGGTGAGACCCCACGCGTCCATGATCACCAGGCCGAAGCCGGCCCAGAAGCGGGTGACGTCCAGCGGCATCGGCGCCGACGCGCTCGCGGTCCACACCAGGCGGTCGAAGCCGGCGAGCGCGAGCAGCGGGTCGAGCACCTCCGCCTTGGCCCGCTCGTACGCGGCCCGCAGCTCGGCGGGCGGCTCCTCGCCGCGCTCCCGGCAGTCGACGTACGCGCGTGCCGTGTCGTTCGCCGCCTCGACGGCGCGCCGCCGCTCCTCGGGCAGTCCGGCGAGCGCGGCCTTCACGGACGCGGCGAGCTTCTCCCACACGCGCGGGACGCCGAAGAACTGGAAGGGGTGCAGCTCGCGCGCGGTGGCGGCCACTTGGGCGGGGTCGGCGCACAGGTGGACGTGCGCGGCGCGCTGCACGGGCAGATAGATGCCGAGCAGGCGCTCCGCGATGTGCGCGAAGGGCAGGTAGCAGATGTGCCCGACGTGCTCGGGAAGCTCGATGACGCCGTCCAGGGCGATGCCGCCCAGCATCACATTGCGGTGGGTGAGGCGTACGCCCTTGGGGTCGCCGGTGGTGCCGGAGGTGTAGACGACGGTGAGCGCGTCGGTGGGGCCGCTCTCGCGCCAGGCCTTCTCGAAGGCGTCGGGGTCGAAGAGGCGGCCGCCGGTGGCGTGCAGCGAGCCGTACGTACGGTGCTCCCCCGCCTCGGCGGCCTCCACCACGACGAGGCGCTCCAGCGGCGCCGTGGCGTCGGCCAGCAGGGGCTCCCAGCGCGGCAGTTCGCGGGCGCCCTCGACGATCGCGAGGCGGGCCCCGCTGTGCCGGACGATGTGCGCGACCTGCTCGGGGGCGGAGGTGCCGTACACGGTGACGGGGACGGCGCCGAGGTGCGTCAGGGCGAGGTCGCTCAGCCAGTGCTCGGGGCGGTTGCCCATCATCATCAGGACGTGCTCGCCGCGCTCGACGCCGAGCGCGGCGTAACCGGCGGCGAGGACTGCGATCTTGCGGCGCGCCTGGCGCCAGGTGAGCGTCGACCACTTCTCGCCCGTGCGCCAGGAGAGCGCGGGAAGGTCTCCGTAATCCTCCGCGTTGCGACGCAGCAGGGCGGGGAGCGTGAGGTCGGCTGGGTCTTCGTCTTCGGGGAGTCGCGGGGTCGTGGTCATGACCGCCTCCTGGTGCCGTCGGCTGGGCGTGAGCGGACGCGTGACTGGCCCGGAGGGTTTCACAACACTGGTGTGCCAGCAATACTGTTGCACCGGATTGGTGCAGGGGTCGCCGTACGGACCGAGGCACCCATGGGGAGGGAGGGGCGCTGCCATGACGACGGACACGGAGGGCGTGCGGACCGATGGCGAGGACGTGCGGGCCGATGCCGACGAGCCGACGTTCACGGTGGACGAGCTGGCCGCGCGCGCGGGCGTCACGGTCCGCACGATCCGCTTCTACAGCACCAAGGGTCTGCTGCCGCCGCCGGTGATAGGCCCGCGCCGCGTCGGGCACTACGGCCAGGACCACCTGTCCCGGCTCGCGCTCATCGAGGAGTTGCAGCACCAGGGCATGACGCTCGCCGCGATCGAGCGGTATCTGGAGCAGCTGCCCGCGGACTTGAGCGCGCACGATCTGGCCATCCACCGTGCGCTGGTGGCGAGCTGGGCCCCGGACACCGCGGAGGACGTGTCCCGTGCCGAGCTGGAGCGCAGGGCGGGGCAGCCCCTGTCGGGCGCGGATCTGGACCGGCTCGCCGCGATGAACGTCATCGCGTACGCGGAGGATTCCGACACCTACCGCGTGGACCCCGGTCTGCTGCGGCTCGGGGTGCAGCTGCTCGGCGTGCCGATCGCGCACGAGACGATCCTGGCCGCCCGTACGGTGCTCATGGAGCACACGCGCGAGGCGGCGCACGAGCTGACGCGGCTCTTCCGCGACGAGGTCTGGGGTCCCTACCGGGAGCGCGAGTCCGACCCCGAGCACGTGGCGGCGATGAAGTCCCTCTCCGCCCATATGCAGCCGATGGTCGTGCAGGCCCTCGTCACGGCGTTCCAGCGCTCGCTCAGGGAAGAGCTGGGGGAGGCGTTCCGCGCCGAGCGCTGAACGCCTCCCCCGGGTTCGCCGGGCGGCTCAGCCGTCGCTGAACTTCTCGCCCTTCTCCGCCTTCTCGACCAGCAGCGCGGGCGGCGCGAACCGCTCCCCGTAGCGCTCGGCCAGCTCACGCGCGCGTGCCACGAATCCGGGCAGGCCGCCTTCGTAGCCGTTGATGTACTGGAGCACGCCACCCGTCCAGCCGGGGAACCCGATGCCGAGGATGGAGCCGATGTTGGCGTCGGCGACCGACGTCAGGACGCCCTCCTCCACCAGGCGCACGGTGTCGAGCGCCTCGGAGAAGAGCATCCGCTCCTGCATGTCCTTGAACGGGATCTCGTGTCCGGGCCGGGTGAAGTGCTCGCGCAGGCCCGGCCAGAGACGGGCGCGCTTGCCGTCCACGTACTCGTAGAAGCCCGCTCCTCCGCTCCTGCCGGGCCGCTCGAACTCGTCGACCATGCGGTCGATGACGGTGTCCGACGGGTGACCCGCCCAGCTGCCGCCCGCCTCCTCGACGGCGCGCCTGGTCTCGTCGCGGATCTTGCGGGGCAGCGTCAGCGTCAGCTCGTCCATCAGGGACAGGACCTTCGCCGGGTAGCCCGCCTGCGCCGCCGCCTGCTCGACGGAGGCCGGCTCGATGCCCTCGCCGACCATCGCGACGCCTTCGTTGATGAAGTGCCCGATGACGCGGGAGGTGAAGAAGCCGCGCGAGTCGTTGACGACGATGGGCGTCTTGCTGATCTGGCGTACGAGGTCGAAGGCGCGGGCCAGCGCCTCGTCGCCGGTCCGCTCGCCCTTGATGATCTCGACGAGCGGCATCTTGTCGACGGGCGAGAAGAAGTGCAGGCCGATGAAGTCGACCGGCCTGGTGACACCCTCCGCGAGCGTGGTGATCGGCAGGGTGGAGGTGTTGGAGCAGAGCAGCGCGTCCGGCTCGACGACATCCTGGATCTCCTGGAACACCTTGTGCTTGAGCGCGGTGTCCTCGAAGACCGCCTCGATCACGGCGTCGCAGCCCGCGAGGGCCTGCGGGTCCGCGGTGGGCGTGATGCGGGCGAGCAGCGCGTCCGCCTTCTCCTGGGTCGTACGCCCCCGCTGGACCGCCTTGGCGCAGAGCTTCTCGGAGTAGCCCTTGCCCTTGGCGGCGGCCTCCGCCGAGACGTCCTTCAGGACGACCTCGATGCCCGCTCGGGCGCACGAGTAGGCGATGCCCGCGCCCATCATGCCGGCGCCGAGCACGGCGACCTTGCGGACGGTCTTCGGCTCGAAGCCCTTGGGGCGGTTCGCTCCGGAGTTGACCGCCTGGAGGTCGAAGAAGAACGCCTGGATCATGTTCTTGGCGACCTGGCCGGTGACCAGCTCGGTGAAGTACCGGGCCTCGATGGTCAGCGCGGTCTCGAAGTCGACCTGGGAGCCCTCGACGGCCGCGGCGAGGATGTTGCGCGGGGCGGGGTAGGGGGCGCCTGCCGTCTGCTTCTTGAGGTTGGCGGGGAACGCGGGCAGGTTCGCCGCGAACTTCGGGTTGGCGGGGGTGCCGCCCGGGATGCGGTAGCCCGGCTTGTCCCAGGGCTGCTGCGACTCGGGGTTGGCGTCGATGAAGGCGCGGGCCTTCTCGGTCATCTCCTCGTGGGTGGCGGCCACTTCGTGGACGAGGCCGTTCTCCAGGGCGCGCTTCGGGTTGTACTGGGTGCCCTGGAGGAGGACCTTCAGGAGCGCGTCCGTGATGCCCATGAGACGGACGGTGCGGGTGACGCCGCCGCCCGCGGGCAGCAGGCCGAGGGTGACCTCCGGCAGGCCGATCTTGGAGCCGGGGGCGTCCAGGGCGATGCGGTGGTGGGAGGCGAGGGCGATCTCGTAGCCGCCGCCGAGGGCCGCGCCGTTGATGGCGGCGACGACGGGCTTGCCGAGGGTCTCGATGCGGCGCAGCGAGTTCTTGATGGCGTTCCCCGTCTCGAACGCCTGCTGGGCGTTCTCGGGGCCGACCTTGATCATGTCCTTCAGGTCGCCGCCCGCGAAGAAGGTCTTCTTGGCGGAGGTGTAGACGAACCCGCGGATCGCGTCCTTGTCGGCCGCGACGGCGGCCTCGGCGCGGTCGGCGATCGCCGCGATGGAGTCCTTGAACGCCTGGTTCATGGTGTTCGCGGACTGGTTCGGGTCGTCGAGGACGAGCGTGACGACGCCGGTGTCGTCCTGTTCCCAGCGGATGGTCGTGCTTTCGGTCATGTCCGTGTCTCCGTGAGGTCTGCCGTTGGCGGGCGGGGGCGGAATCTGGGGAGGGTGGCTCATGAGGCGCGGCGGAGCCGCGTGCCTCAGGGGCGCGGGGAACTGCGCGGGCAACCACGACGCACGCGCGGTCGGCGACGCACCCCACACCCCTACGGCGCGGCCCCCTACAGCCGCTCGACGATCGTGGCGATGCCCATCCCCCCGCCCACACACAAGGTGGCCAGGCCGTACCGGAGGTCCTGCCGCTCCAACTCGTCGACAAGCGTGCCGAGGATCATCGCACCGGTCGCACCCAGCGGGTGCCCGAGCGCGATCGCCCCGCCGTTGACGTTGACCTTGTCCAGGGACAGGCCCATGTCCTTGACGAAGCGCAGCACGACGGCGGCGAACGCCTCGTTGATCTCGACGAGGTCGATGTCGTCGATGGTGAGCCCGGCCTTGGCGAGCGCCTTGCGGGTCGCGGGCGCCGGCCCGGTCAGCATGATCAGCGGTTCGGAGCCGGAGACGGCCGCGGAGACGATCCGCGCGCGCGGGGTGAGGCCGTAGCGCTCGCCGACCTCCTTGGTGCCGACGGCGACCAGCGAGGCGCCGTCGACGATGCCGGAGGAGTTGCCCGCGTGGTGGACGTGGTCGATCTGCTCGATCCAGTGGTACTTCTGCAGCGCGACCGCGTCGAAGCCGCCCAGGTCGCCGATGTCCTTGAAGGACGGCTTCAGCTTGGCGAGGGAGTCGGCGGTGGTGCCGGGGCGCATGTGCTCGTCGTGGTCGAGGACGACCAGGCCGTTGCGGTCCTTGACCGGTACGACGGACTTCCCGAAGCGGCCGTCCTTCCAGGCCGCGGCGGCGCGCTCCTGGGAGAGCGCCGCGTACTCGTCGACGTCGCGCCGCGAGAAGCCCTCGATGGTGGCGATCAGGTCGGCGCCGATGCCCTGCGGCGCGAAGCCGGTCTCGAAGTTGGTCATGGGGTCGGCGAACCATGCGCCGCCGTCGGAGGCCATCGGCACCCGCGACATCGACTCGACGCCGCCCGCGAGCACCAGGTCCTCCCAGCCCGAGCGGACCTTCATCGCCGCCAGGTTGACCGCTTCGAGACCCGAGGCGCAGAAGCGGTTCTCCTGGACACCGGCGACCGTGTCGGGCAGTCCCGCGGCGATGGCGGCGATCCGTGCGATGTCGGAACCCTGGTCTCCGACGGGGCCGACCACACCGAGGACGATGTCGTCGATGGCCGCCGGGTCCAGGCCGGGGAAGCGGGCCTGGATCTCGTGGATCAGGCCGACGACGAGGTCGATCGGCTTGGTGCCGTGCAGGGCGCCACTGGCCTTGCCGCGTCCGCGCGGGGTGCGGATCGCGTCGTATACGTACGCTTCGGTGGTCACGCGAGTGCCTTTCGGGGGTGTCCGGGATGGGGTGGGTCTACGGGCCTACGGGCCTACGGGCCTACGGGCCTACGAGGCCGCGGCCGCGGCTCAGCCGAGGACGGAACGGCCGATGATCTCCTTCATGATCTCGGTCGTGCCGCCGTAGATGGTCTGGATGCGTCCGTCGGTGAAGGCCTTCGCGACGCGGTACTCCGTCATGTAGCCGTAGCCGCCGTGCAGTTGCAGACAGCGGTCGGCGACGCGCTTCTGCAGTTCGGTGGCCCACCACTTCGCCATCGACGCGTGGACGGCGTCGAGTTCGCCGTCCGCGTGGTCGACGATGCACCGGTCGAGGAAGGCGCGGGTGACGGCGCACTCGGTGGCCATCTCCGCGATCTCGAAGCGGATGTGCTGGAGCTTGGCCAGGGGCCGCCCGAAGGCCTCGCGCTCCTTGACGTACGTCGTGGTGATGTCCAGGAGGTGCTCGGCGGCGGCGATCCCCGCGACGGCGATGCCCATGCGCTCCTGCGCGAGGTTCGTCATCAGGTGGACGAAGGCGCCGTTCAGCTCGCCGAGGAGGTTCTCCTTCGGGACGCGTACGTCGTTGAAGAACAGCTCGGCGGTGTCCTGGGCCTTCTGGCCGATCTTGTCGAGGTTGCGGCCTCGCTCGAAGCCCGCCATGCCGCGCTCGACGACCAGCAGGGACAGGCCGTGCGCGCCGCCCTCGGGGGACGTCTTGGCGACGACGATGACGAGGTCGGCGAGGATGCCGTTCGAGATGAACGTCTTGGAGCCGTTGAGGACCCAGTGGTCGCCCCGGTCCTCGGCGCCGGTGCGGACGCCCTGGAGGTCGGAGCCCGCGCCGGGCTCGGTCATCGCGATGGCCGTGATGGTCTCGCCGGTGCAGAAGCCGGGCAGCCACCGGCGCTTCTGCTCCTCGGTGGCGAGCGAGGTCAGGTAGGGGCCGATGATGTCGTTGTGCAGGCCGATCGCGAGTCCGGCGGCGCCCGCGCGCGTGAACTCCTCGGCGAGGACCGCGGAGTAGCGGAAGTCGGCGTTCCCGCCCCCGCCGTACTCCTCCGGGACGGCGAGCCCGAGCAGCCCCTGCCTCCCGGCCGCGAGCCAGGCCTCACGGGAGACGATGCCGTCCTTCTCCCACTGCTCGTAGTGCGGGAGCACCTCCTTGGCGAGGAAGGTGCGCACGGTCTCGCGGAACGCGTCGTGCTCGGCGGAGAAGAGATGCCGTTTCATCTGTACATGGCCTCCTGGAGCCCCTGGAGCCCCTGGAGGGGCCGGCCCGTGGCGGTTGCGGTCAACATGTCGCCGTCAACATGTCGTGGTCAGCATGGCTTCGGCTCTCGTGCGAGGGCCGGCACGTCCCAGTCCCGGGCCACCTCGGCGGTGTCGGCGCCGGGCCGCGCGGGGCCGGTGCGCACGCGCGTGGGCGTCGCGGAGAAGCGGGGCGCGGGGGCGGGCTGGGTGATGCCGCCGTGGTCGGTGAAGGTGCCGCGCGCGGCGAGGTGCGGGTGGGAGGGGGCCTCGCGCAGGGACAGCACCGGGGCCACGCAGGCGTCGGAGCCCTCGAAGACGGCCGTCCACTCCTCGCGCGTACGTTCCTTGAAGCGGGCGGCGACGGCCTCGCGCAGCTCGCCCCAGCGGGTCAGGTCCTTGCGGGCCGGGGCCACCTCGGCGAGGCCGAGCAGCGCGATGAACTCGTCGTAGAACTGCTGCTCCAGGGAGCCCACGGCCATGTAGCCGCCATCGGAGGTCTCGTAGGTGCCGTAGAAGGGGCAGCCGCCGTCGAGGAGGTTGGCGCCGCGGCGGTCCTGCCAGCCGCCGGCCGCGAGCATGCCGTGGATCATCGCGGAGAGGTGCGCCGCGCCGTCGACGATCGCGGCGTCCACGACCTGCCCCTCGCCGTGCACGCGCGCGTGGGTGAGCGCGGCGAGGATGCCGACGACGAGATAGAGCGAGCCGCCCGCGTAGTCGCCGACGAGGTTCGCGGGGATCGCGGGCGGCTCCCCGTCGTTGCCGATCATGCCGAGGGTGCCGGTGATCGCGATGTACGCGATGTCGTGCCCGGCGGTCTGCGCGAGCGGCCCCTCCTGGCCCCAGCCGGTCATCCGGCCGTAGACGAGCCGCGGATTGCGCGCGTGGCAGGTCTCGGGGCCGACGCCGAGGCGCTCGGCCACGCCGGGCCGGTAGCCCTCGATGAGGATGTCGGCGCGCTCGGCCAGGTCGAGGACGTGTGCCGCGCCGTCGGCGGCCTTCAGGTCGATGACCACGGAGCGCTTGTTGCGGTTGGTGACGTCGTACGCCGGGTCGACCGCGAGGCCGCCGCCGCCCGGGCGGTCCACGCGTACGACGTCGGCACCGAGATCCGCCAGGAGCATGGCCGCGAACGGGCCGGGCCCGATGCCCGCCAGCTCCACCACGCGCACCCCGGCGAGCGGGCCTTCAAAGCCCTTGCCTGGCACTGCCATTGAGCCCCCAGCGCTATGACACAATTGATGTAACACCAGTGATGCTAAGAACGTGTTCCACTGCGCACAAGCCCCTGGCGAGCAAGCGCTTAGCCAATCTTGGGCCCCCGGGGGCTCGCGGCCTCGCGGCACCTGGCCTGGACGCATGGATTCCGTACTGGTCAGCGCGTGTCTGCGGTGCGGTCCGCTCCGGGGGTGCGGGCGGCGTCGGGGTGTCGGCCCGGCTCCTGGCGGCGCACGCTAGCCTCGGCCACCCAACGACCGCACGGGGCGCACGGCGGAGAGGTGCCATGACCAGTCAGCACAGCGAGAGCGACGGCAACACCGACATCGGCGCGAAGAGGGATCGCGCGTACGACATCGTGCTCTTCGGAGCGACCGGCTTCGTGGGGGTGCTCACCGCGGAGTATCTCGCGGCGCACGCGCCCGAGGGGCTGCGGTGGGCCATCGCGGGGCGCGACACCGCAAAGCTGGAGCGGCTGCGCGAGCGCCTGGCCTCCCTCGACCCGGCCTGCGCCGAACTGCCGGTGGTGCGTGCCGATGTGGCGGACCCGGCCTCCCTGCGGGAGATGGCCGCCCACGCGCGCGTGGTCGCCACGACCGTCGGCCCCTACCTGACGTACGGGCAGGAGCTGGTCGGCGCGTGCGCGGAGGCGGGCACGGACTACGTGGACCTGACGGGTGAGCCGGAGTTCGTCGACCTCATGTATGTGCGGCACGACGCCCGCGCGCGGGAGACCGGTGCGCGGCTCGTGCACTCCTGCGGCTTCGACTCGATCCCGCACGACCTGGGGGCGTACTTCACGGTGGGCCAGCTGCCGGAAGGCGTGCCGCTGCGGGTCGACGGGTTCGTGCGGTCCAACGGGCAGTTCTCCGGCGGCACCTTCGCCTCCGCGCTCAACCAGCTGGGCCGGGGCCCGCAGATGCTGGCCGCCGCGAAGGAACGACGGCGCCACGAGCCCCGCCCGACGGGCCGCAAGGCGTACGCCCCGCCGAGTGCGCCGAGGTACGCGGGCGAGGTCGGCGCCTGGGCGCTGCCGCTGCCGACGATCGACCCGCAGGTGGTGCAGCGCTCGGCGCGGGCCCTTGAGCGGTACGGGCCGGACTTCCGCTACCGGCACTACGCGGCCGTGAAGACGCTGCCGATGGCCATCGGGGGCCCGGTCGCCCTGGGCGGTCTGGTGGCGGCGGCTCAACTGCCGCCCGTGCGCCGGTGGCTGTCCGGTCGGCTCAAGCCCGGTGAGGGGCCGAGCCAGGAGCGGCGGGCCGAGACGTGGTTCTCGGTGCGGTTCGTCGGCGAGGGCGGCGGCAAGCGCGTCTTCACCGAGGTCTCGGGCGGCGACCCCGGGTACGACGAGACGGCGAAGATGCTGGCCGAGTCGGCGCTGTGCCTCGCCCTGGACACCCTGCCGCCGTCCTCGGGGCAGGTCACCACGGCCGTGGCGATGGGCGACGCGCTGCTGGCACGGCTGAACGCCGCGGGGCTCACCTTCCGGGTCGCGGCGGTGCGCTAGGGCGAGCCCGTCGGGTGCCCAGCCCGCGTGGGGCGGGGCACCCGGCGTGGATCAGGCGACCGGTACGGGGTACGTCGGGTACTCGACCCCGGAGACGTACTGGACAACGCGGATGACCTGGCACGAGTAGCCGAACTCGTTGTCGTACCAGAGGTAGAGGATCGCGTTGTCGCCGTCGACCTTGGTCGCGCCGGCGTCGACGATCGAGGCGTGGCGCGAGCCGATGAAGTCGTTCGAGACCGCGTCGGGCGCGCTGGTGAAGTCGATCTGGCGCTTGAGCGGCGAGGTCAGCGACACATTGCGGAGGTAGTCGAGGACCTCCTCGCGGGTGGCCTCGCGGCCGAGCGTGAGGCTGAGGATCGCGATCGAGACATCCGGCACCGGGACACGGATCGAGCTGCCGGTGATGGGCGCCTTGAGGTCGGGCAGCGCCTTGGCGACGGCGGAGGCCGCACCGGTCTCGGTGATCACCATGTTGAGCGGCGCAGAGCGGCCGCGGCGGTCGGCCTTGTGGTAGTTGTCCAGGAGGTTCTGGTCGTTGGTGAACGAGTGGATGGTCTCCACGTGGCCGCGCAGCACGCCGTACTCGTCCGCCATCGCCTTCAGCGGCGGGACGATCGCGTTGGTGGTGCAGGAGGCGCAGGACAGGATCCGCTCGTCCGGCTTGATCATGTCGTGGTTGACGCCGTGCACGATGTTGGGCACGTCGCCCTTGCCCGGGGCGGTCAGGACGACCTTGTCGACGCCGGGGCGCAGGTGCTTGGAGAGGCCCTCGCGGTCGCGCCACTTGCCGGTGTTGTCGATGAGGATGGCGTCCTTGATGCCGTACGCGGTGTAGTCGACCTCCGAGGGGTCGTTCGCGTAGATCACCTTGATCTCGTTGCCGTTGGCGACGATCGTGCTGTTCGCCTCGTCGACGGTGATGGTGCCCTGAAACTGGCCGTGGATGGAGTCGCGGCGCAGCAGCGAGGCCCGCTTGACGATGTCCTCGACGGCCCGCTCCCCTCCCCCGCGTACGACGATGGCGCGCAGTCGCAGGCCGTTGCCGGAGCCTGCCTTCTCGATGAGCAGGCGGGCGACGAGGCGGCCTATGCGGCCGAAGCCGTAGAGGACGACGTCACGGCCGTCGCGGCGCTCGATCTTGTTGGCGCCGGTGGCGCCGGCGACGGCCTCGGCGGTGAACTCGGCCACCGACAGACCGCGGTCGTCGCTCTTGTACGTCGCGGCGAGCATGCCGAGGTCGATCTGCGACGGGCCGAGGTCGAGCGTGGTGAGAGCCTGCAGGAAGGGCAGCGTCTCGGTGACCGACAGCTCCTCGCCGGCGATCTGCCGGGCGAAGCGGTGGGTCTTGAGGATGCTGACCACCGACTTGTTCACCAGGGAGCGGCTGTGCAGCAGGACCGTCACGTCCCGCTCGCGGTGCAGCTTCCCGATGAGCGGGATCATCGACTCCGCGATCTCCTCGCGGTTCTTCCAGTTGGTGAACGAGTCGTCGTTGACAGTCACAGGTTTCTCTTTCGAGCTAGGCGGCGCTCATATGCTAACCCGCTCCTCTTCTGACCTTTCACCGGGCCGCTTCACGGACTTCACCCGGCCGCTGTACGCGCTTTATCCGCCTGCTTCACGCCCTGCATCCGGCCGCCTCCCGCAGGGCGGCCCGGCACAGCGCGTCCGCGCGCCGCGTGGATTCCGGGAGGCGGTAGCGGGGAGTGAGGCGCAGCGCGTGCTCGCACGCGTTGGGCAGCGTCACCCGGTGGCCCGCCGAGACGAAGACCGGTTTCACGCCCTCGCGGGTGCGCAGCGCCCTGCCCACCTCCTCCGCGCCGTCCAGCAGGGGCGACGCGCTCCCCCGCGGCGCGGCCGGAGCCTCGTACGCGAAGGTGAAGGGGTTCTTCGCGACGCCCATCGTCGCCAGTCCCGTCAGGACGCCAAGGTGGCTCGCGAGGCCGAAGCGGCGCGGGTGCGCGACGCCGTAGCCGTCGCAGACGACCAGGCCCGGGTCGGCCGTGAGGCGGGAGAGCGCGGTGAGCACGGTGGGGATCTCCCGGAAGGCCAGCAGGCCCGGCACGTAGGGGAACGCCACGGTGCCGACCGCCGTCGCCTCCTCGATCACGTCCAGCGTCGCCGCGTCCAGCACGACGACGGCCGCCGCGACGACGTCCCGCTCGTCGTCGTACGCGACGTCCACCCCCGTCACGTGTCCGGTGCCGGGCGGCGGGCCCGGTTCGTCGAGGACGACGCGGGCGCGCAGCCTGTCCTGGACGGCGCGCGCGGCCTTCTCGTCGGTGGGCCAGTCGGAGGGCAGTGGGTAGCTGATCATCGTGCGGGCCAGCCTAGTTGGGGGCGCGCGGAGCCGACCGGCATCAAGAACGCGTAAAGACTGCCGGAAGCAGGCAATGTGAGTACTCGTATCGGCATGTCATGATCTCTCCGTACCGAGGTGAACGGCATGACGGGGGAAGTGATCCGATGACGGTCTTTCTGGTTCTCGGCATCGCGGGGATCGTGCTGCTGGTGCTCTCGCTCGTCCTCGACGGAGTGCTCGAAGGGCTCTTCGGGGGAGCGGGCGTGCTGGACGGGCTCTTCGACGGGCTCCTTTCACTGCCGGTCGTCGCCGGGTTCGTGTCGATGCTCGGCTTCGGCGGAGCGATCGTGCTCGGCACGACTGGTCTCGGCGCGGGCCCCGCCACTGTCGCGGGCGCCTGCGCCGGGGCCGGAGCGGGCTGGCTCACCTTGAAGCTGACCCGCGCCCTGATGCGCGACCAGAGCGCGCCCACGCCGCGCGGCGACGACCTCGTCGGTACGGCGGGCTCCGTCGTGACCGCGATCCCGGCCGACGGCTACGGCGAGGTGCTGCTGCGCCTCGCGGGCCAGCCCGTGAAGTTCGCGGCGCGCAGCTCCGCCGCCGTGGCGCGGGGCACCGAGATCTGGGTCGACGCGGCCCTTACGCCGACCTCGGTCGCGGTACGGCCCGTGGAGCGCTGACCCGCGCGGCTCCGCGACCGACCACCATCCTGTAACCGATCTGCCGTCCCCGGGTGGCAGGGGGGAAAGCACTATGAGTCCAGTCCTGACCGCCGTCATCGGAGTCGTCGTACTCCTCGTCCTGTTGGCGCTCGTCGTCATCACCCGCTACAAGGTCGCCGGGCCCAGCGAGGCGTTCATCGTGACCGGGCGGCGCGGCAAGAGGTCCACCGATCCGGACACGGGCCGCGTCATGACCGACAACAGCGGCCAGAAGGTCGTGGTCGGCGGCGGCGTGTTCGTCGTGCCGTTCGTGCAGCAGAAGTTCACCCTCGACCTGTCCTCGCGGCACATCCCGATCGCGGTGCGCGGCGCCGTCACGCTGCGCGGTGTGAAGGCCAACCTCGAAGGCGTCGCCATCGTGAAGGTGGGCGGCACCGAGGACTCCATCCGTGCCGCCGCGCAGCGCTTCCTCATGCAGCAGGACGGCATCGTCGGCTTCACCCAGGAGGTGCTCTCCGGAGCGCTGCGCTCCATCGTGGGGCGGATGTCGGTGGAGGACATCATCCGGGACCGCGCCGCGTTCGCCGGGCAGGTCGCCGAGGAGGCCGAGGCCAGCCTCTCCGGGCAGGGCCTGGTCCTGGACGCCTTCCAGATCCAGGACATCACCACCGAGGGCTCCTACCTGGAGGACCTCGGGCGCCCCGAGGCCGCCCGCGCCAAGCAGGAGGCGGACATCGCCGAGGCCGTGGCGCGCCGCGCCGCCGAGCAGGCCCGTCTGAAGGCCGAGGAGGAGATCGCGATCGCCCAGCGGACGTTCGCGCTCAAGCAGGCCGAGATCAAGGCCGAGACGGACGAGGCCGCGGCGCGCGCCGCCGCCGCGGGTCCGCTCGCCGAGGCCGCACGGCAGCAGGACGTCCTGTCCGAGCAGGAGAAGGTCGCCCAGCACCAGGCCGCCCTGACCGACCGCGAGTTGGACACCAAGGTCCGCAAGCCCGCCGACGCCGCCCGCTACCAGGCCGAGCAGGAGGCGGAGGCCCGCAGGATCGGCCTGGTCAAGCAGGCCGAGGCCGACGCCGAGCGGGCCCGCCTCACCGGTGAGGGCGAGAAGGCGCACCGTGCCGCGCTCGCCGACGCCGTACGTCTGGAGGGCGAGGCCGAGGCCGCCGCGATCGGCGCGAAGGGCGCCGCCGAGGCTCAGGCCATGCACAAGAAGGCCGAGGCGTTCGCGCGGTACGGCGACGCGGCGGTCCTTCAGATGGTCGTCGAGGTCCTGCCGAGCGTGGTCGCCAAGGCGTCCGAGCCGCTCAGCGCGGTGGACAAGATGACGGTCATCTCCACGGACGGGGCGAGCCAGCTGTCCCGCACGGTCGCCGACAACGTCGCCCAGGGCGTCGAACTCCTCAGCTCCACCACGGGAGTCGACCTCGCCGAGCTGCTCAAGGGCCTCACCGGCGGCAAGACGTCGGCCCCCGCCCCGGCCGCGGCTCCCGCCCCTGTGAACGGCCGGATCGACGTGACGGACTAGCGTCGCGCGCACGTAGCGTCGCGCGAACGACAGTGTCAGGCCACGAGCGATACTTCGATCATGAGTCGGACGATCATGAGCTGGACACTGCGTTCCGCGACGACCGCGGACATGGAGCCCATCGCCGAGCTGCGGGCGACGGTGATGCGACCGGATCTGGAGCGGCTCGGCCGGTTCGATCCGCACCGGGTGCGGCAGCGGCTGCGGGACTCCTTCTCCGCCGAGCACACCTCGGTGATCGAGACGGGCGACGCCTTCATCGGATGCGTCACCCTGCGGCCCGCCGAGGGCGGGCGGTGGCTCGAACACTTCTATCTGGCGCCGGGGTCCCAGGGGCGGGGCCTCGGTTCCGCGGTCCTGCGCTCGCTGCTGGAGCGGACCGACGCCGAGGGCGTGACCGTCCGTCTGGACGTGCTGCGGGGCAGCGCCGCCCGGCGTCTTTACGAGCGGCACGGGTTCACGGTGGAGGACGAGGACCCGGTGGACGTGTTCATGGTGCGGACGCCGGGCGCCACCGCCGGACGCCCCGGGTAGCCTCACGATCATGTTCATCCTCGAATTGACCTATACCGCACCCCTCTCCGCCGTCGACGAGCAACTGGCGGCGCACGTGGCCTGGCTCGACGAGCAGTACGAGGCCGGGGTGTTCATCGCCTCCGGGCGCAAGAACCCGCGTGACGGCGGCGTGATCCTCGCGGTCGCGGACGACCGCGCGCGGATCGAGGAGATCACCGCCGCGGACCCGTTCGTGCTGGCCGGGGTCTGCGCGTACCGCGTCACCGAGTTCATCGCGACGAAGACGGCGCCGGCGCTCGCCCCGTACCGCGAGCAGCTGCCCGCCTAGCGGAGGCCCGGCCGACCGAGGCCCGGCCGACCGGGGTCAGCCTCCAGGCGGGCGATCCGCCCCTTCTCACCGGACGCCCAGCAGCCCCGGTCCTCGGCGCAGTCCACGGTGTCGTACGACCCCGGGTCGACCGTCCGCCAGCTCCGGCCGCCGTCCGACGTGACGTCGGTGCCCGTCGGGCCGACCGCGAGGGCCGTGGCGCGGCTGTGCGGCAACCACGTGACGCCCGAGCGGTAGGCGGGCGGCGGCTGCCCGGCCGTCGTCCACGTGCGCCCGCCGTTCCGGGTGAGAGCCGCCGCCTTCGGTGAGGTCTGGTCGGGGCGGTAGTCGCCGCCGACCGCGATGCCGTGCGTACGGTCGCGGAAGGCGAGGCCGAAGACCCCGCGCGCCGGGTCGCCCGCCGGGATCGGCGCGTCGGTGGCCGTCCAGGTCAGGCCCCGGTCGGCGGAGTGCAGGACACGCGCGCGGGAAGCCCCGCCGGTGGCCAGCCACACGTCGCGCGGCCCCGAGGCCACCAGACACTGGCCGCTCGCCGCGAAGGCGGCCTCGCCCTCCTGCGCGGCCGGCATGCCGGTGCTCGGCAGGACCTTCCAGGAGCGGCCCCCGTCGGCGGTGGACAGGATGCGGTACCTGCCGTCGACCGGATCGCTCACCGCCAGGCCGTGGCGGCGGTCGAAGAAGGTCATGCAGTCGTAGAACGCCTTCGCGTCGGTGTTACGGAAGGACTCCGTCCAGGTCGCGCCGCCGTCGTCGGTGCGCAGGACCCGCGACGCCTCGCCCTCGCCGATGGCGAGGACCACCGCGCGCCGGCCGTCAAAGGACTCCACGTCGCGCAGTTCGAGAGCGGCGCCGCCCGGTGGGACCGGTGGGGACACATCGCGCCAGGTACTGCCTCCGTCCGACGTACGCAGCACCGTTCCCTTGGACCCGGCCACCCAGGCCGTGCGCCGGCTGACGGCGGCGAGGCCGCGGAAGCGCGCGTCGGTGCCGCTGTCCTTGAGCTGCCAGCCCGGACCCCTGCCGGGGGTGCGGTCCTGCCCGTCCGGCCGTGCGGTCGCGTGCGCCGCGCTCACGGTCGCGGGCGCCGCGAGAACGGCCCCGGCGAGCGCCGCCCCGCAGAGTCCCGCCAGCATCGCGCGCCTCATCGACTTCGACTTCCCCATGGCCCTCATGGCGGGCGAAGCTAGCCGACGCGCCGGGCCCCGTCCAGATGGCCTGAAGGCGCCCCCCACACGACGGGGGCCGGGAACCGCGGGCGCCTCCACGGTGTCGCGGTGACAGAGGTCACTCGGTCTCACCCACCCGGCGTGTGCACGGATTCCGTCATTCCGTCGTCTATTCAAGTGCCGACCCCAGTCGTCCAGCAGTCAGTGAGGGAGCAGGCGTTGTCCACCGTCATCGAGCAAGCCGTAGAGGCCCGCCTGGTCGCCGCCGCGCCGCGGATGCCGACCATCCCCGCAACACTCCACTACGACCGGCGGGACCCCTTCGCCGTGCGGATGAGCTTCCCCGCCCCCGCGACCCTGGAGGGCGTCGAGGTCTGCTGGACCTTCGCCCGCGAGCTGCTCACCGTCGGCGTGGAGCGCGCGGTGGGCGACGGCGACGTGCGCGTGCGACCGTACGGCTTCGACCGCACGGTCGTGGAGTTCCACGCGCCCGAGGGGACGGCGATCGTCCACATCCGCACCGGGGAGCTGCGCGGCTTCCTGCACCGCACGACGGCGCTGGTGCCGGTCGGCCAGGAGCACCGCCACGTCGACCTGGACCAGGACCTGGTGGAGCTGATGCGGGACGCGTGCTGAGGCGCTGACATACGTCGGTGAGCGCCCGCCCCACCGGGCCTCCCTCAGCCGCCGACCACCTTGAACAGCAGCCCTCGTTCCCCACCGCCTCAGTCCCCGCCGCCTCCGTCGCCGCCGCCCGACGAGCGCGCCATCTCGGCGGAGGCGACCGCCGAGGCATGTGCCTTGCGGAGGTTGCGCATCAGCGTCCGCAGCTCCGGCGAGGCGCTGCCGCCGCGGTCGGTCAGCTCCGCGAGCCGGTCCTTGTGCCGCCTGCGGTCCTTGCCGCTGACGAGCGTGCGCGTCTTGCCGGTGGCCGCGCATACGACCAGCGCCGCGTCGCTCGGCGCCACCTCCGTGACCGGCCGGTCGCCGCGCAGCGCGGCCAGCGCCTCCGCGTGGAGCGTCTCGGCGTATCCGACGCGTTCCAGTTCCCAGGTCCGGGACGGGAAGAGACCAAGGATGCGTCTGCGCTCCATGCGCAGATAGCCGTGGGCGGTCAGCTGGTCGCGGACCGCGGCGAGCGTGTCCCGGGAGCGGTACGTCATCCAGCCGCGCCACTTGCGCGGCTTCGACCGCTCGACCAGGTCGACGAGGGCGTCCAGCACGGTGTCCCCGGTGCGGGCGCCGACGACGGGCATGACGACACCGCCGCCCGTCTCGACGAGCAGGCCGCGCTGGGCGAGTTCGGCCAGGGCCCCGGCGCGGATCGCGAGGTGGAGGTCGGGGCCCCCGGTGAACTTGCCCCGGTCCGTGTTCCACGCCAGCAGGAAGAGCCTCGCGGGCAGGGACAGCGTGCTGTGGTGCACGGCGCCTCCTCTCATGCCCTTCAGGGAGCGATAGGCGGTCGCCTCCGGTGAGCGGTGAGCCGGTACCACTGAACGATAGCGGCGCGGGCCGCCTCATCGACCGGCTCGGTGCCCGCGCGTCAGCGCCGCACCCGCGGCAGCCCGGTGACCGCCATGACCACCGAGTAGAGCGAGGTCGACGCGGTGATGAACAGGCGGTTGTTCTTGGGGCCGCCGAAGGCGATGTTCGAGACCGGCTCCGGGATGTTGAGGCGGCCGATGAGCGTCCCGTCCGGGTCGTAGCAGTGCACCCCGCCCTGGATGGCCGCCGCCCACAGCCGGCCCCCGTCGTCGAAGCGGAGGTTGTCGAAGTGGCTGACGCCGTCCGTGGTCCTGGCGAAGACCTCCCCGTCGGAGAGCGTCCCGTCGTCGCGGACGTCGAAGACGCGGATGACGCCGTCCCGCGTGTCCGAGACGTACAACTGCCGCTCGTCGGGCGAGAAGACGAGCCCGTTCGGGGCCCCGAAACAGTCCGCGACCAGGCGCACCTGACCCGTGTCCGGGTCGATCCGGTAGACGTTGAGGCCGTCGATCTCGGGCTCGGCGCGGAAGCCCTCGTAGTCGCTGGTGATCCCGAAGTCGGGGTCGGAGAACCACACCGAGCCGTCGGAGCGTACGACCGCGTCGTTCGGGCTGTTGAGCCGCTTGCCGTCGTAGCGGTCGGCCAGCACGGTGATCCTGCCGTCGGGCTCGGTGCGGGTGACCCGGCGGTTGCCCTGCTCGCAGCTGATCAGCCGGCCCTCGCGGTCGAGCGTGTTGCCGTTGATGTGCCCGGCCGGGGAGCGGAAGACGGAGACCGCTCCGGTCGTCTCGTCCCAGCGCAGCAGCCGGTCGTTGGGGATGTCGCTCCAGATCAGCTGGCGCCAGGCGGGGAGGTAGAGGGGTCCCTCGGCCCAGCGGCAGCCGCCGTACAGCTTCTCCAGGCGGTCGTCGCCGTTGGCGCACCGACCGGTGCGGAACCGGTCGTCCAGAATCTCATACAGCGTGGTGTCGTCGGTGCCGGACATGCCTACCCCCAGGCGCTCGCTGACTGAATCTCATACAGTCACGGTGGACTATGTCAGAACCGTATATGGTCATGCCATGGGGATGGTGCATGACGTGGACGACATCGACCGCAAGTTGATCGCGGTCCTCCAGCAGGACGCGACCACCGCGTATGCCGCGCTCGGCAAGGAGGTCGGTCTCTCCGCGGGCGCCGCCCACGAACGGGTGCGCAAGCTGCGCGAGCGGGGCGTCATCCGGCGCACCACCGTCGACGTGGACCCGGCGGCGCTCGGCCGCGGCGTACTGGCCTTCGTGATGGTCGAATCGACGGCCTGGATGGGAGATTCGGCCGAGGCCTTCGCGGCGATCCCGGAGATCCAGGAGGCGCATGTCATCGCGGGCAGCGCCGCGGTGCTGGTGAAAGTGCGCGCCGCGACGACGGAGCAGCTGCAGGACGTGCTGCGCAGGCTGTACGCGATCGACGGCGTGAGCGGCACGCAGGCGACGGTGGCCCTGGAGACCTTCTTCGAGCGGCCGGTCCCGCCCGCCGCGCCGAGCGGCGGCGCCGCGATAAAACGTTGACAGAGGATTCGGGGCTTCCTACCGTGTACAACGGTTCTGTTGCCGTCGACAGGAGAAGGACGTTGCTCGTCTGAGGTCATGAGACACCGCGTCACGCAGCTTTCGCTGCCGTGTACGCCGCGTGCGACCTCGGCATACGAGCCGTCCCGTCCCCCGGCACAGGCCTTCTCTCATTACCGGCCTCGCCCCGCCGCGGTGTCTCGAACGCGTTGCCCCTGACCGCGCTCCACACCACGCGACCGCGAGGCCCGTATGTCTACTTTCCCCACCTCCATCACCTGCACGTCGCTCGCCTTCGCCTGGCCCGACGGAACGGGCGTCTTCGACGGCCTCCAGGTGGCCTTCGGACCCGGCAGGACCGGACTCATCGGCGTCAACGGCTCAGGGAAGTCAACGCTGTTGAAGCTGATCGCCGGTGAGCTGACACCCACCGAGGGCGCCGTCAAGGTCACCGGCGAGGTCGGCCATCTGCCGCAGAACGTCACCCTCGACACCGGGCTGCGCGTCGACGAGGTGCTCGGCATCGCCGCGACCCGCGCCGCGCTGCACGCCATCGAGGCGGGCGACGTGCGCGAGGAGCACTTCGCGGCCGTCGGCGACGACTGGGACGTCGAGGAACGCGCCCGCGCCACCCTCGACCAGCTCGGGCTCGGCCACATCGGCCTCGATCGCACCACGGGCGAGGTCTCGGGCGGCGAGTCGGTGCTGCTGCGCCTGGCCGCGCTGCTTCTGCGCCGGCCCGACGTCCTGCTGCTCGACGAACCGACCAACAACCTCGATCTGTACGCCCGTCGGCGCCTGTACGCGGCCGTCGAGGCGTGGACCGGAGTTCTCGTCGTGGTCAGCCACGACCGCGAACTCCTCGACCTCGTCGACCAGATCGCCGATCTGCGCGAGGGCGGGGTCAGTTGGTACGGCGGCAACTTCAGCGCGTACGAGGAAGCCCTCGCCACCGAGCAGGAGGCGGCGGAGCGCATGGTGCGCGTCGCCGAGTCCGACCTGAAGAGGCAGAAGCGCGACCTGGCCGACGCGCAGGTCAAGTTGGCCCGCCGCAAGCGGTACGGCCAGAAGATCCAGGACAGCAGGAGCCAGCCGAAGATCTTGACGGGCGCCCGCAAGCGCGCCGCCCAGGAGTCGGCGGGCAAGCACCGCATCCTGCACGAGGAGAAGCTCGCCGAGGCCAAGGAGCGCCTCGACGACGCCGTGGAGGCGGTGCGGGACGACGACGAGATCCGCGTCGACCTGCCGCACACCCTGGTCCACCCGGGGCTCACCGTCCTCACTCTGAGCGGTCTCGAACTGCGCTACGGCGCCCGTGTGCGGGGCGAGTTCGAGCTGCGCGGCCCCGAGCGGATCGCGCTGATCGGACGCAACGGCGCGGGCAAGACGACGCTGCTGCGCACCATCGCCGGGGAGCTGGACGCGGTCTTCGGCGAGGCGCGGGCGCACGTACCGCTGCGCTTTCTGCCGCAGCGCCTCGACGTGCTCGACGACGAGCTGACCGTCGCCGAGAACGTGGCGTCGTACGCCCCTGACGCGACCAACAACCGCGTCCGGGCGCGCCTGGCCCGCTTCCTGTTCAAGGGGGCCAAGGCCGATCAGCGAGCGGCGACCCTCTCGGGCGGCGAGCGGTTCCGGGCGGCGCTCGCGGCGCTGCTCCTGGCCGAGCCCGCGCCGCGGCTGCTCATGCTCGACGAGCCGACGAACAACCTCGACATGGCGAGCGTGAAGCAGCTGTCGACGGCCCTGGAGTCGTACGAGGGCGCGCTGATCGTGGCCAGTCACGACCTGCCGTTCCTGGAGTCCATCGGCATCACGCGGTGGCTGCTCCTGGACGGCGAACTGAAGGAGATCACCCAGGAAAAGAAGACAGAGGCTGTCGGGTATTCCGATTAGCTTCGCGTGTATGCACCAGGACACGCGACAGCACACCCGACAGGACGCACGACAGGACGCACGACAGGACGCACGACAGAGCACGCACCAGCACATCGCCATCGTCGGAGCCCGTGAGAACAACCTCAAGGAAGTGGACCTGCGCATCCCAAAAGGCCGCCTCACGGTCTTCACCGGGGTGTCGGGGTCCGGGAAGTCGTCGGTCGTCTTCGACACGATCGCGGTCGAGTCCCAGCGTCAGCTGAACGAGACCTTCACCTGGTTCGTGCGCAACCGGCTGCCGAAGTACGAGCGGCCGCACGCGGACGCCATCGAGGACCTCTCGCCCGCGATCGTCGTCGACCAGAAGCCGATCGGCGGCCACTCCCGCTCCACCGTGGGCACGATGACGGACGTCTACTCCGTGATCAGGGTGCTCTTCTCCCGGCACGGCACGCCGAGTGCGGGCCCGGCGACGGCGTATTCGTTCAACGACCCGTCGGGCATGTGCCCCGAGTGCGACGGCCTCGGCCGCACCGTGCGGCCCGACTACGACCGCATCCTCGACCCGGCCAAGTCCCTGGCGGACGGCGCGATCCTCTTCCCGCCGTTCGCCGCGGGGACCTGGCAGGGCCAGACGTACACCAACACGACCGGCCTCGACACGCACAAGCCGGTCGGCCGTTTCTCCGACGCGGAGCGGCAGTTCCTGCTGCGCGGTGGCCGCGGAAAGGTGAAGGTCAACGTCGACAACACCGGCGGCGCCCGGGACATCGACTACGAAGGGCTCGCCGACCGCTTCGAGCGGCTCTACCTCAACCGCGACCTGTCCGCGCTCTCCCAGAAGACCCGCGACCTGGTGCGGGGTTTCCTCGTCGAAGGCGCCTGCCCGTCCTGCCGCGGGGCGCGGCTCAACCCGGCGGCGCTCGCCACACGCGTCAACGGCCTCGGCATCGCCGACTGCACCGGGATGGAAGTCACCGACCTCATCAAGGAGTTGGGCCGTATCCACGATCCGGTGGCGGGCCCGATCGCCGGGGCCGCCGTCGCCGCACTGGAGCGGATCGAGGCGATCGGGCTCGGCTATCTCAGCCTGGACCGCGAGACGTCCACGCTCTCCGGCGGCGAGGGGCAGCGCCTGAAGATGGTGCGCCATCTCGGCTCCAGCCTCACCGGCATGACGTACATCTTCGACGAGCCGAGCGTCGGCCTGCACCCGCGTGACGTGGGGCGCCTGAACGACCTGCTGCTGCGGCTGCGCGACAAGGGCAACACCGTCCTGGTCGTCGAGCACGACCCGGACGTGATCGCGGTCGCCGACCACGTCGTCGACATGGGACCGGCGGCCGGCACCGACGGCGGCCTGGTCGTCTTCGAGGGGACGCCGGAGGAGCTGCGGCAGGCGGACACCCTCACCGGACGCCACCTGCGCCGCGTCAGGACCATCAAGGAGAGGCCGCGCGAGGCGACCGGCGGACACTGGATCAAGGGCGCCGATCTGCACAACCTCAAGAACGTCAGCGTGCGCGTGCCGACCGGGGTGCTCACCGCGGTCACCGGCGTCGCCGGATCCGGCAAGAGCACGCTGGTGTCGAAGGCGTTCACCGCGGCGCACCCGGACGCCGTGGTCGTCGACCAGTCGTCCATCGGCATCTCGGGCCGCTCGACCCCGGCGACCTACCTCGGGATCATGGACACGGTGCGCAAGCTCTTCGCGCGGGAGACGGGCGCGAAGGCGAGCCTGTTCAGCTTCAACTCCCATGGCGCGTGCGAGCGTTGCCAGGGGCGCGGGATCATCTACAGCGACCTGGCGTTCATGGACCCGGTGACCACGACGTGCGAGGCGTGCGAGGGGCGGCGCTTCAAGGACGAGGTGCTGCGCCTCACCGTCGACGGCCGGTCCGTCGTCGACGTGCTGGAGATGACCGCCGGGCGGGCGCTTGACTTCCTCGGCCGCTTCGACGACCCGGCGGTACGCCGACGCCTCGGCGCCCTGCGGGACGTCGGGCTCACCTATCTCACGCTCGGCCAGCCGCTCAGCACCCTGTCCGGCGGCGAGCGCCAGCGCATCAAGCTGGCCACGCGGCTGCACCGCACCGGCACGACGTACGTCCTGGACGAACCGACGACCGGCCTGCACATGGCGGACGTCGACGGGCTCCTCGCGATGCTCGACCGGCTCGTCGACGCCGGGAACACGGTGCTCGTCGTCGAGCACAACCTCGACGTCGTCAAGCACGCGGACTGGGTCATCGACCTCGGCCCGGACGGCGGCAAGCACGGCGGGCGGATCGTCTTCGAGGGCACTCCGGCGCGGCTCCTCCAGGCACGGGGGTCGTTCACGGCGGATCACCTCCGGGGCGCTCTGGGCCTGGAAGGGGACCGCGCCGCATGATGTGCGGCACTGCCCCGCCCCCCTGAGGAGTACACGTGCCCAGCAAGAAGGCCCTGATCCGCCGTCCCGGCCCGCGTCTCGCCGAAGGCCTGCTCACCCACCTGGAACGCACCCCGGTCGACGTGGGGCTCGCGCTGCGGCAGTGGGAGGCGTACGTCGCCGCGCTGGACGCGCACGGCTGGCAGACGGTGGAGGTGGAGCCCGCGGACGACTGCCCGGACTCGGTGTTCGTGGAGGACACGGTCGTCGTCTTCCGGAACGTGGCGCTGATCGCCCGGCCGGGAGCCGAGGCCCGGCGCGGCGAGACGCCGGCCGTCGAGGAGGCGGTGGCCCGGCTCGGCTGCTCGGTGAACCGGATCCGGGAGCCCGGCACGCTCGACGGCGGCGACATCCTCAAGATCGGCGAAACGGTGTACGTGGGGCGGGGCGGCAGGACCGACGCCCAGGGGGTGCGGCAGCTGCGGGCCGCCTTCGAACCGCTCGGCGCGCGCGTGGTCGCCGTCCCCGTCGCCAGGGTCCTGCATCTGAAGTCGGCGGTGACGGCGCTGCCCGACGGGACGGTCATCGGGTACGAGCCGCTGGTCGACAGCCCCTCGCTCTTCCCGCGCTTTCTGCCCGTGCCGGAGGAGCCGGGCGCGCACGTGGTGCTCCTGGGCGGCGCGAGGCTGCTGATGGCGGCGAGTGCGCCGAAGAGCGCGGAGCTTTTCGCCGATCTCGGTTTCGACCCGGTTTTGGTGGACATCAGCGAGTTCGAGAAGCTCGAAGGCTGTGTGACGTGCCTCTCAGTCCGGTTCCGGGAACTGTACGCCTGACCAGTAATGAGGCCTTTGTTGCTGGGGAGACGTACGGGGGCCGGGCTCACAACCCCTTTACGGTGGGTTTAACCTACGGCAACGTAACCTACGAGACCGTAGGTAGTGCACCGCTCGCACTGCTCGTAAGTATCCCCGTCCCCGTATGGAGCCCACGTGACGATCACCTCTCCCCACCTCGGCAGCACGGACAGCTGGACCGATGCCCGGCTGCTCTACGCGCTGGAGGAAGTGGTCGAGCAGGAACTCAATCGCCACCTGAAGGTGGCCAAGGACTGGATGCCCCACGAGTACGTCCCGTTCTCCGACGCCCGCAACTTCCCCGGCTTCTTCGAGGACGGCGAGGCGTGGGAGAAGGGCCAGTCCCCGGTCACCGACATCGGGCGCATCGCCCTGGTGGTCAACCTGCTCACCGAGGACAACCTCCCCAGCTACCACCACGAGATCGCCTCCCTCTTCGGCCGCGACGGCGCCTGGGGCACCTGGGTGCACCGCTGGACGGCCGAGGAGGGCCGGCACGGCATCGTGATGCGTGACTATCTCCTGGCCTCGCGCGCCGTCGACCCGGACGAGCTGGAACGTTTCCGGATGATGCACATGAGCGAGGGCTTCGAGTCGGACAACCGCCACTCGATGCTCCACTCGGTCGCGTACGTGGCCTTCCAGGAGCTGGCGACCCGCATCTCGCACCGCAACACCGGACACCAGTCCGGCGACCCGGTCTGCGACCGCATGCTGGCCCGCATCGCCACCGACGAGAACCTCCACATGGTCTTCTACCGGAACCTCCTGAAGGCCGCCTTCGAGCTCGCGCCCGACCTGACCATGCAGGCCGTCCGTGACGTGGTGGTCAACTTCCGCATGCCGGGCCACGGCATGCCGGGCTTCGAGCGGGCCGCCGCGCAGATGGCCATCGGCGAGGTCTACAACATGCGCATCCACCACGACGACGTGCTCCAGCCCGTGCTGCGCCACCTGAAGGTCCTTGAGATCGACGGCCTCGGCCCCGAGGGTCTGAAGGCGCAGGAGGAGCTGGGCTTCTTCATGGGCGGGCTCGACGCGGAGGCGTCCAAGTTCGACGAGAAGCTGGCCGCCCGCAAGGCGCGGCTGGCGGCGCGCGGAGCCTGACGCCCGCGCAGCGGAGCCTGACCGCCGTACACCAACCAGTGGCGCCACATCGATTTACGGACGTCCTCCCCGGTGCGACTGTGGCATGGGGGTGGAACCCATGGCACAGACCCATGAGTGGATGTTCTACGAGGTCATGTGGCGCAGCTGGACGGGCAGGGCGCAAGTGCCCTCTCCCGTGCCGTGGTGGGCGCAGCAGGCCTTCCGGCGCTGGAGCGACGACTTCGACGCCGGGACGTACGAATCGAAGGAGGCCGCCCTGGCCTCCAACGCCCTGTACCGCTACTGGCACATGGTGGGCGTGAAGGATCACCGTCAGGAGTCCCTGATCGGTCAGGCCGGTGAGATCGAGCCGGTCTACGACAAGTACTGCCTGTCCTTCTTCCTGTACGACCCGGCGTCGGGCGCCCTGCACCTGCCGCAGCTCACCGACGGCGGTACGGTCGGCCAGCGCGTGGAGGCGCCGCATCTGCCCGTCGTCCTGACCGACTTCCGTACGCCGGACGGCGTCGCGTTCGTGCAGCGCACGTTCGCGACGACCGTCGGCGCCCGGCAGCGGGACCTCGTGGTGACGCGGCTGACCGTGGGCACCGCGACCGGGCGGCCGCGCGAGGGGTGGCTGTGCGCGGCGGTCATGCCGGCGGGGCCGAGCGGCTTCCAGCGGCACGACCGCAACGGCCGGCAGATCACCGACCGGAGGCTGACGTTCCTGCGGTATCTGCCGGAGGAGAGCCGGGCGGAGACGAACAGCGGGTGGGGCCCGGTGTTCGACACGGCGCCCGAGCAGTACGGCGTGTACGGCAACCCCGACTTCTCCTACGACCCGAACGCGTATCTGACGCACAGCCCCTTCCACGACCTGGTCATGGGCGGCAAGCTGAACGGGGCGCGGCAGGCGCAGGACCAGATCGCGGGGATGTGCAGCGCGGCGTTCGCGTGGCCGTTCCGGGTCGTCGACGACGAGACGTTCGAGCTCGATGTGCGGCTGCCCGTCGATCTGTACAGCGGGGCCGCCGACCTCACCGAGATCACGGCGACACCGGCCGCCGAACTGGAGGCGGCCAACCGGACCTTCTGGACGTCCAAACTGCTCGACCAGGGACTTCAGCCCCGGCTGCCGCGCCCCGTCTCCCATCTGACGGATCTGTTCCGCCAGTCGCGCTCGCAGCTGCTCATCCTCTCCGACGGCGGTGAGATCCATCCGGGCCCGACGGTCTACGACTCGTTCTGGATCCGTGACTCGTCCGTGGAGGCGACCGCCTGCTCGCTGGTGGGCGACGCGGCGCTCGCCGAGCACCAGCTGGGCACGCACTACCCGCTGAAGTTCAACCGCGGCACGGGCCGGATCGGGCCGTGCGCCGAGTACGGCTTCTACGGCGGCCCGCACGAGCGCGACGACCGCGAGTGGGACAGCAACGGCCAGGCGCTGTGGGCGATCGGCCGCTTCGACCGCACGAAGGGGCCCGCCGGAGCGTTCGGCGCGAAGCTCTACACGCCGTACGTGATCGACGGCGCCCGGTGGCTGCGCGACAACCGCGACCAGTACGGGCTGCTGCACAGCGGCTGGAGCGCCGAGCATGTGGGCGAGCGCGACAAGCCGCACTACTGGGACGACCTGTGGGCGCTGGCCGGTCTCTACGAGGCGGCGCGGCTCGCGGAGCGCATCGGCTCGCCGGACGTGTCCGAACTCTGGGCCGTGTTCGACGACATGAAGCGTGCGACGGCGGCCTCGATCCACTGGGTCCTGGAGGAGCAGCGCAGGCGCGGGGCGTGGGAGACGTACATCCCGACCGGGCCCGGCGACGTCGGGCGCCTCGACTCGACGATGATCGGCACCGCGGCGTTCTTCCATCCGCTGCGCCTGCACATGGGCAGCAAGCTGGGCCCGGACATCGACCGGGCGGCCCGCTTCACACTCGACACCATGTACGCCCACTTCGTGTCGGGCGGCTACCGCCACGAGGCGGCCTGGAACGCGTACGGGCCCTACCTCACGACGCAGTTGGCGCACGCGTACCTGCTCGCGGGCGATCCGGTGCGGACGGACGCGCTGCTCGGCTGGATCGTCGGCGCCTCCTTCCCGCGCGCGGAGGGCCGTGCGGTGGCCCTCGGCGCGTGGAACGAGCAGCACGCGTTCACCATCGCGTCGGACTTCCACGAAGTGCCGTCGCGGCACTGGTACATGGGCGACATCCCGCACGGCTGGGCCGCCGCCGAGTATCTGCTCCTGATCCGCGACATTCTGCTCTTCGAGGCGGACGAGGACCGCGACCCGCATGTGTACATCGCGCCCGGCGTACGGCCGCACTGGGTGCCGGACGGCGACACGGTGGCCGTGGAGTCCGCGCCGACGCTCTTCGGTGAGCCCTTCGGCTACCGGCTCACCCATGACGCTGACGAGCGGACGGTCGCGGTGGAGGTCACCGAGGCCCCGGAGCGGGTGCGGTACGTCTATCCCTGCCGGTTCGGTCAGGTGCGGGCGGCGACGGCGGACGGGCACGACCTGCCCGTCTCCGGTGACGATGTCCAGGTCCCCGCGGGGACGCGGCGGTTCACGGTGACGTACGCCTGAAGGCGCACGCACGTCACCGTGTGCCGCGCGGTACGCGTCTGAGGGCGTACCGCTCCTTCTCGGAGAGGCCGCCCCAGACGCCGAACCGCTCGTCGTTGGCGAGTGCGTACTCCAGGCAGGCCGGGCGCATCTGGCACATCCGGCAGATGTACTTCGCCTCGCGCACCGAGCTTCCGGGCTCGGGGAAGAAGAAGTCCGCTCCGGTCTGCGCGCACAGCGCCTGCTCCTGCCAGGCGAGTTCGGGCTGGGCCGTCATGTCGATCTGCATGGCACCGATACTGCCCCGGCGCGCGAAACAAGCGATCAACGAACGATCAACGACCGTCCGCCCGCGGGTCAGGACTCCATCTGCTCACCGGGAGGAGACGGCTGCAGCACCGCGAACCGGGCGCCCGCCGGGTCGGCGAGCTTGGCGAAGCGGCCGACGCCCGCCATCTCCACCGTCCGCATCCGCACCGCGCCGCCGGCCCGCTCGGCCTTGGCGACCGTGTCGTCGCAGTCGTCCACCTGGAAGTACGGCAGCCAGTACGCCCCCTCTTCGGTGGGGTCGCTGTCGAGCGGCACGATGCCGCCGAACATGTCGTCCTCGGTGCCGTCGGCGGGATGCACCATCGTGTACGAGCCGCCGGGGAAGGTCATCTCGGTGGTCCGCCAGCCGCACACCGAGCCGTAGAACGACGTGGCCGCGGCGACGTCCGGGGTGTACAGCTCGGTCCAGACCAGGCCGCCCGGTTCGTTCAGGACATCGAGGCCCTTGAGCTGTCCCTGCTGCCACACGGAGAACGGCACGCCCGCCGGGTCGGTGAAGCCCGCCATGCGGCCGAGGTCGCGGATGTCCATGGCTTCGACGAGCGTGCTGCCGCCGAGCTGCTCGACGGATTTCGCCGTGGCGTCGACGTCCGTCGCGCGGAAGTAGAGCGTCCAGGCCGGCGGGGCCTCGTCGGCCGCCATGGCCATCGCGCCCGCCGCGGTCCTGCCGGAGATCTGGAACTGGCTGTAGCCCCCCACCTCGGGGCCGCCCTGCTGGAGCTCCCAGCCGAACAGCTCGCGGTAGAAGGGGACGACGCTGCCGAGATCCGGGGCGCACATGTCCACCCAGACCGGAGCGCCTGTGACAAAACGGGTACCGACCATGATCGACTCCTCTGTCGCGTCTCGCCGCGTCTCGCTGCCGTCTCTTCGAGTCTGGCACCCGCCACTGACAATCCGTCCTGTCGTCACTTCGTGAAGGAAACACATTTCTGAGAGCGCTCTCAGTCACATCTCTTGACGCCTCGATCGCCTGCCGAGACAGTGGTGCACCACCCCCCACGACCGTGCAGGAGACCTTCCGTGATATCGCGTCGAATGTTTCTGACCACCGCCGCCGGCGCCGCGGGCGCCCTCACCCACCCCCTCTGGGCGAGCGCTCTCAGCCCCAGTGCCCGGGCGGGCACCAAGGCCGCTCCCGCCACCTGTGAGCTGGCCCTGCGGAACAAGTCGCTTCCGGGCCAGGTGCGCGCCTACGTCACCGGTCACGAGCAGGGCACCGGCCGCCGGCTGCTGCTCAAGCCGGACGGCGGCGTCTACCGCCCCGAGTCGCCCTCGGCGCCGCAGACCCCGCTGGCGGTCGACTGCGCCATCCCGCTCGGCGCGGCCGGTTCGCCGCCCCGGATATTGACGCTCCCTCAGATGTACGGCGCGCGCGTCTACTTCGTACGCGACGACAAGCTGGACTTCTTCCTCAACCCCGGCCCCGCCCTGGTCGAGCCCGCCTTCGCGACCCGCGCGGACCCCAACTACGGCCGCACGTGGTCGTTCTGCGAGTTCACCTTCAACCCCCAGCAGCTCTTCGCCAACATCAGCTACGTCGACCTCGTCACCGCGCTCCCCATCGGGCTGACCCTGGAGGGCGACGCCACGCACACCGTCGCCCCGCTCCCCGACGGCGCCGTCGGCAGAATCGCCTCGGACCTCGTGGCACAGGCGGCGTGGGACGGGCAGCCCTGGGACGACCTGGTCATCCGGAGCGACGGCGGGGGCGTGCTGCGCGTGATCTCGCCGCAGAACCTCATGGCGCCCTACTTCGACAGGCCCGACCAGATGCCCTTCCGTGACGTATGGAAGGGCTACATCGACCAGGTGTGGGACAAGTACCGCTCCACCGACCTGAAGATCGACCTCCAGGGCGGGCGCGGCGTGTTCACCGGGCGCGTCAGCGGCGACGTACTGACGTTCAACGGCGGCCACTCCTTCACCAAGCCGACGTCGAAAGACATCTTCACCTGCAACCACGGCCCCTTCGCCAACAACCCCGGCGACCCGGACGACAAGAAGGGCCTCCTCGCGCGGCTCGCGGCCGGTTTCAACCGCAGCATCATGCTCACGCACCCCTCGCAGCCGAACGGCCCGACGGCCGCCGACTACTACCGGGGCCCGGTGACCAACCACTGGTCACGGGTGGTGCACGCCAACTCCCCCATCGGCTACGCCTTCCCGTACGACGACGTACGTCCCGACGGGCAACCGGACGTGTCGGGCGCCGCGCACGACGGGAACCCGCGGCGGTTCACGGTGAGCGTGGGTTCGTAGCCGGTTCGTGCGAGACGGCCGTCCGACGACGGCAGTAGTGCACCGTGACCGCGCCCAGCAGCGGGCCCCACAGGAGCAGCGGGGCGTAGACGATGTTGAGCAGCCAGGTGCCCCAGGGGGATGCGTCCATGTCCGCGTTGACCGACGTGTACACGAACATCACTCCGAAGGCCGTCGTGGTCAGCGCGCCCAGGTCTCGCCCATGGCGGCACGTTCGGCAGCGTATTCACTTTCAGCATGTGGTCCACACTTGCGTGCGGGCCGTGCGCGTACCGCGCCTGTTACGCCGACGCCCTGCGCACCAGGGCCGTCGGCAGCACCACGCTCGTCGGTCCGGAGGTGGACTCCTCCCCGTCCCTGCCGCGCAGGAGCGTCCGGGCCATCAAGCGGCCCATCTCCTCGATGTCCTGACGGACCGTCGTCAGCGGCGGTTCGGTCTGCTCCGCCACCGGCAGCATGTCGTCGAAGCCGACCACCGCCACGTCGTCCGGCACCCTCCTGCCGCGCTCCCGCAGCACCCGGAGGGCGCCGGACGCCGACAGGTCGTTGGCCGCGAAGACGGCGTCCAACTCCGGCGCGCCGCCGAGGAGTTCCCGCATCGCCCGCTCCCCGCCCGCGGGCGTGAAGTCGCCCTCGGCGATCAGCCGCGGGTCCACGTCGACGAGGACGTCACGGAAGCCGTCGAGCCGGTCGACCGCGGAGGTCTGGTCGAGGGGGCCGGTGATGTGCGCGACGTGGCGGCGGCCGAGGCCGACCAGGTGGCGCACCGCGTCGCGCGCACCGCCGCGGTTGTCGCAGTCGACGTAGGGCACGTCCCGCTCGCCTGACGCGGCGTCCGGCCAGCCGGGGCGGCCGCCGAACACGGTGGGCACCCCGGCGCGCCGGATGATGCCGGGCAGCGGATCGTCGAGGTGCAGCGAGAAGACGAGGGCGCCGTCGACGTGGCCGCCCGCGAGATAGCGTCCGACCCGCTCATGGTCGTCCCGCCCCTCGGTGAGCAGCAGCACGAGCTGTACGTCACGGGCGGTCAGCTCCTTGCTGATGCCGCGCAGTTGCAGGGCGAAGAAGGGGTCGGCGAAGACCCGGGTCTCCGGCTCGGCGATCACCACGGCGACCGCGTCGTGGCGCCGGGTGACGAGGCTGCGGGCGGCGCGGTTGGGAACGTAGCCCAGCTCGTCGACCGCGGCCCTGACCTTCTCCGCGAGCCCCTCGCGCACCCCCGGGCCGCCGTTGACGACGCGGGAGACGGTGGCGCGCGAGACCCCGGCGCGGGCGGCCACGGCCTCCAGCGTGGGGCGCGGTTCCTCGGTCACCTGCGGTCACTCCTCCCTGACGGTGTCAGGGGGCATCCTCCCGCATCGGCTCGGCCGCCTTCTCGGCGCATACGGTACGCCCATGTTCAAGACGCGAAGAGATCGCAGGCAGGCCGAGCTGGCCGAGCTGCTGCGGGACCCGGACGCGGCGGTGCGCGCCGGGGCCGCGGCCGAGGCGGCCGAGACGGCCGACGTGGAGTGGGCCCTGCGGGAGCTGGCGCAAGCGGTGGCCCGCGAGCCGTACACGGAGTCCTTCCACGAGTCCGTGGCGGACGGTTTCGCCGCCGCGCTGCGCCGCGAGGCGGCGGTCCGCGACCGGACGGAGCGGACCTTCGCGGAGCACCTGGACGACCCCGAAGGCCTGGTGCGGGCCTGGACCGGGCTCGTGGCGGAGCTCGGCGGGCCCCCGGCCGTGCGGGACGTGGGCGAGGATCTGCGCGACGACATGCGGGAGCGGCTGACGTATCTGCGCGGCGAGGGCTGGACGGCGGAGGGGATCGCGGGGCTCGGGCGGCCGGGCGGCTTCGCTCGCGACCTGGCGTTCGACCTCGCGGTCATCGTGGCGTCCCTGGTGGTGCGCAGGAACGAGCCGCTGCCGGTGGAAGAGGCCGAGCGGATACGGACCGGGACCCGCGCGGCCCTCGCCGAGGCCCTTCTGCGCCCGCCGGGCGACAAGGAACGCAGCGACATCCTGGTGGACCTCACCCAGCATCCGGAGGACGAGGCCTGGACGGACCGCGCGCGGCTCGGCCTGCTGTTCGACGAGGCGCTGGCCCTGTGCGCCGACGAGGACCCGGACCGCAGGAAGCTCGGCGTCGAGACGCTCTCCGATCTCCTGCTGTTCAACGGCGTGTTCCGCCCGGCCCGGGTCGGCGAGACCCTCGCCGAGCTGGCCGCGGAGCCGCTGGACGCCGCCTCCCTGAGCGAGCTGCTGCACTGCTACGACGTCCTGCACGTCGGCGACCCGCTGGAGGACCCGCCGCTGCGGCTGTTCCTCGACGGGCTGCGGCACAGCGACGCCCGGGTGCGCGCGGCCGCCGCCGAGGGCCTCAACCCGATGGTGGAGGGCACCGCGCTGGAGGGCGAGGCCGTGTCCGCCCTCGTCGGCCTCCTTGAGCACGACACCGACGACAAGGTCCGGGTGACCGCCGCGAGGACGCTGTCCGGTCTCGACTACGCCGGGAAGAGCGAGGCTCGGGCCGCCGCCGACGCCCTGGAACGCGCCGCCGACTCGCCCGTCCCCGAAGTCCGCGCGTTCAGCCTCCGCGACGCCCTGGAGTACGGCGCCCCGGACGCGTTCGACCGGCTGCTCAGGGAACTGGAGTCCCCCGATGTCCATTGGGCCTTCCTGACCCACTGCACCGCCGTCTCGCTCTACGACGGCTTCCGCCTCCCGGACGGCATCCGGCCCCGCCTCGTGGAGCGTCTGCGGCGCCTTGAGGCGTCCGGCTGGGCCGACCGCTGCGAGGACGCGGAGGACTACCCCGACCCGGAGGACAGGGCCGAGATGCTCTCGACTCTCCTGGAGCGCCTGCGCGACTCCTGAACCGGACATGGCTCAGGGCGGGCTAACTGTGGCCGTGCCCTCCGGACTCCCCCGCGCCCTTGGCGCGATGGTGCGGCTCGTAGTCCGGGATGGTCCCGTCCGCCTTCCTCACCAGGAACAGGCCCGCCATCCCCATGTCCGAGTGGCTCTGCACATGGCAGTGGTACATCCAGGCCCCGGCGCCCACTCCCTCGCCCGCGACGACCTGGAAGCCGAAGGAGTCGCCGGGGCCCGTGATCTTGTCGTCCAGGATCTGGCTCGGGTCGTCGGGGCCGGTCAGCATGCCGGTGCGGTTGTCCGCCCAGCGGTGACCGTGGACATGGAACGTGTGGTAGTACTCGCCGTGGGTGATCGACACGAACTCGACCCGGTCGCCCACGGTGGCCTCGAAGGTGGGGCTGTCGTGGCCGGACCTGTTGTTGATCGTCATGTCGTTGAAGACGATCGTGAAGGTCTTGTCCGGCAGCAGGTCACCCTTGCGCCGCACGATCAGCGGACCGTACAGCCCCTTCCGCACGCCGCCGGTGCCGTGGTCCGTGCCGACCACGTGGTCGTGGTAGTGCCAGTAGCCCGCGGTGCCGGGGCGCCAGGTGCCGTCCTTGCGGCGGCCCGGGGCGTGCGTGCGCCACGTGTAGGTGCGCCTGCCGCCCGGCTCGACGTCGCTCCTGGTGTGCTTGGTGCCGTCGCTGGAGATCTCGTAGTCCATGCCGTGGACGTGCAGGCTGGCGGCCACGTCCATCGTGTTCTCGAACTCGATGTGCAGGGTGTCGCCCTCATTCAGTTCGATGAGCGGGCCCGGTATCGACGCCTTGCCCTTCTCCAGGCCGTACCCCATCTGCCCGTCGGGGAGCTTCTCCGCGTACATCTTGACGCGTCTGACCTCGCCGCCCGCGGGCGCCGTCCTCGGCGGCCCCTCGGCCGTGCTCGCCTCCGGCGCATGGGTGAGGGACAACGATGTCACGCCCGCCGCGGCCGCCGCGCCGCCCGCGAGCATCCTCCGGCTGAAGCTCCGCCGGTCCATGTTCCGTCGGTCCATGCCGAACTCCCCACTGCGGTACGGAGACTGGCGGGGCGCGGGAGGCCCCGGGGACGGCCATACGGTATCGACGGGATCTCCGTTCATCCACACTCAGGACAAAGTTCGCGCTATCGCGGTGATACCTATTGGCGAGGTGCGAAAAGAGGTCTAGCTTCGTCGGCGCTGTTGCTGTGACCGACGAGGGGTGGGTGTACTCATGCGGCGCACACCGCATCAAGAGCCCTTGACCGTACGAGGGTTGAGCAGAGCACGACGCAGACCGAACCGCTCGCGCCGGGCCTGGACGGCCGCGCTGCTGTCCGGAGCCATGGTCACCGGGGCGCTCTCCGCGCAGGCCGCGTCCGCGCGGCCGTATCCGGAACCGCCTATGACAACGATGTCCCTCCCGTCGCCGCCCGGTGGCGCCAACGTCAAGGTACTGGTCTTCCACGGCTCCGCGGCCGGCGGCGACGAGTCCCCCGTCGTCGACGCCGGCATCGAGGCCATCGAGAAGATCGGCCAGTCGGGTCCGACGGCCCAGCGGTTCAAGATCGTGGCGACGGACGACCCGACCGTCTTCACGGACGGGAGAAGGCTCGGCACGTTCAACGCCGTGGCGTTCCTGACCGGTGGCGGCGATGTCCTCGACCCCGAGCAGGAAGCGGGCCTTGAGGCGTACATGGAGGCCGGTGGCGGCTTCCTCGGCGTCCATGACGCTGCGCGCGCCGAGCCGTACTCGACCTGGTTCACCGGACTCATCGGCGCCCGCCCGGCGGACTCCGGTCCGACGGACGTCCAGCGCGCGACCGTCGAGGTCGGCGACCGCGAGCATCCGGCGGCCAAGGGCCTGCCCCTCCAGTGGAAGCGCCCCGACCGCTGGCTGAACTGGACGAAGAACCCCTCGGGCGAGGTGCACACGGTCGCCCGCGTACGGGAGTCGACCTACCGGCCGGGCACCGGCAAGAACGGCTGGGACCACCCCGTCTCCTGGTGCCGCGACTACGACGGCGGGCGCTCCTTCTACACCGGCATGGGCGGCACGGCATCGTCGTACGACGAAGTGGACTTCCGCGGCCATCTGCGGGGCGCCCTGCTGTGGACGACCCGCATCGCGCGCGCCGACTGCGAGGCGACGATCAACGCCAACTACCGGGCGGAACGCCTCACCCAGCCCAATCGGCCGGGCGCGAACGACCAGATAGGCGAACCGCACGGCCTGGTCACCGCGCCCGACGGCAGGGTCCTCTACATCGGCCGCGGCGGAGCCGACTCCTCCCGGCCGGTGATCACCGACTGGAACAACCCGGACATCGGCAAGGGCACCGGTGAGATCCACGTCTACGACCCGAAGACCAAGAAGGTCACGCTCGCGGGCACCCTCCCGGTCTTCGGCAACAAGGGCGGCGGCGACGAGCTGATCAAGGTCGAAGAGGGCCTGCTCGGGATCGAACTCGACCCGCGGTTCGAACAGAACGGGTGGGTGTACCTGCACTACACACCGCACGCGAGGATCAACCGCGAGACGCACATGGCGGAGCGGTACGTCTCCCGCTTCACGCTCGACCGGACCACGGACAAGCTCGACATGGGCAGCGAGAAGGTGCTGCTCAAGTGGCCGGTGCAGATCCACAGCTGCTGCCACTCGGGCGGCGGGATGGCCTGGGACTCCAAGGACAACCTCTACATCGCGACCGGTGACAACAACTCCTCGCGGTTCACGGACGGTTACTCGGGCAACAACCCCGAGCCGAACTTCAAGGGCGTCTCGTTCGCCGACGCGCGCCGCACCGCGGGCAACACCAACAACCTCAACGGCAAGATCCTGCGCATCCACCCGGAGCCCGACGGGACGTACACGCTCCCCGAAGGGAACCTCTTCACCGGCAAGGAGCAGGACGAGGGCGGCGGCAGGACGCGCGGCGAGATCTATGTGATGGGCGTCAGGAACCCGGCGCGCATCTCCATCGACGAGAAGACCGACACGCTGTACGCGGGCTGGGTCGGCCCGGACGCCGGCGTGCCGTCGACGACGTGGGGACCGGCGAAGTACGACACGTTCGCCGCGATCACCCACGCCTCCAACCGCGGCTGGCCGTACTGCATGGGCAACAACCAGCCCTACCGCGACCGCAACCTACCGGACCCGTCGAAGCCGCTGGGCTGGTACGACTGCGAGAACCTCAAGAACGAGTCGCCGAACAACGACGGCCTGGTGAACATCCCGCCGGCCGAACCCAACAACATCTGGTACTCGCCGCAGGGCGGCGGCATCGACTACCCGCGCGACGCGAACGGCGTGCCGAGCTACCGGACGGAGGAGCAGAAGCAGCTCCTGCCATGGCTCAAGGGCGGTGGCCAGGCCACGATGAACGGACCCGTCTACCGCTACGACGCGGCCGACGCGGGCGCCGACAAGTGGCCCTCCTACTGGGACGGCAAGTGGTTCGTCGGCGACTTCTACGACGGCGACCAGCCGCGGCACGCGGTGCTGACCGACCCGAAGACGGTCGGGAGCGGCGGCCTTCCGGTGCACGCCGAGTCACTGAAGAAGATCATTCCGATCGGCAACGACGGCATCAAGAACCTCATGGACTGGAAGTTCGCGCCGGACGGCTCCCTGTACGTCCTCGACTACGGCCGCGGCTTCTTCACCTCGGACTCCAAGTCGGCGCTGTGGCGCGTGACGTACAAGGGCGGCGCGCCGACCCCGGCCGCCGACGACCTGGCGAGGAGGGCGCAATGACGCGTTCCCCCACCGCACGGACCGTGCGGAGGCGAAGACTGTATACGGCGCTGCTCGCGTCGCTGCTCATGGTGCTCGGCCTGACATCGACGGCGGCCACGGCACGCCCCGACAACACCGGGCTCGCGGCGGCACAGACCCTGACCTGGACGGCCGACAACGACATCGACAAGTACAAGTCGGCTCCCACCACGGCGGTGGCGGGTCCGACGACGATCGTCTTCGAGAACAGCGAGGCGACCGGCAACACGACGGGCATGCCGCACACGCTGACGTTCGACGTCTCCGACCCGGAGTACAACAACGACGTCCCGCTGAACATCCTGGCCAACCCCGACGACGACCAGGGCGGCAAGCACACCGCCGAGGTCACGCTCACCCCGGGCCGCTACCGCTACCACTGCACGATCCCCGGCCACGGGGCGATGCAGGGCATCCTGGTGGTGACCGAGGGCGGCGGCGAGGACACCACGGCCCCGGAGACCTCCGCGAAGGTGGAGGGGCAGACCGACGCCGATGGCGCGTACGTCGGTTCGGCGTCGGTGGTGGTGAGCGCGACGGACGTGGGCTCGGGCGTCGAGAGGATCGAGTACGCGGCCGGGGCGGACGGCGCGTGGCAGCCCTACACCGCGCCCGTGGTCGTCGACACGGTCGGCACCCACACGATCCGCTACCGGGCCGTCGACAGGGCGGGCAATCTGGCGGCGGAGAAGTCCGTCGACTTCACCGTGGTGGCGCCGTCGACGGACGACAGGACGCCTCCGGAGACGTCGGCCATGGTGACCGGCGAGAAAAACGAGCAGGGGCAGTACGTCGCGATGGCGACGGTCACGGTGACGGCGTCCGACACCGGCTCCGGCGTCAACAGGATCGAGTACGCGATCGGTGACGGCGCCTGGACGGCGTACACGGCCCCGGTCATGGTCCACGAGACGGGCACCCACAAGGTGCGCTACCGCGCCTCCGACAAGGCGGGGAACCAGGCGGCCGAGAAGGCGGTCGAGTTCACCGTGGTCGCGCCGCCGGTCCAGGACAGGACGCCGCCGCAGACCTCGGCGAAGGTCGAGGGCGACAAGGACTCCGACGGCGCCTATCTCGGCAGGGCGAGGGTGACGGTCACCGCGACCGACGCCGATTCGGGTGTCGCCAAGGTCGAGTACTCCTTGGACGGCGGTCCCTATCTCGCCTACGAGGCACCGGTCGTCGTCGACCGCGTGGGGCGGCACACCGTGGCGTACCGGGCGAGCGACAAGGCGGGCAACACGGCCGAGGCCAAGTCCGTCTCCTTCACGGTCTCCCGGGGCGGCGGGGTCCCGGCGCCCGGCTGCCCCGAGTTCGACGAGCGGCTGACGGTGATCGTCGGCACGGTCGACACGGGCATCCCGAACCGCGTCACGAACAACCGCTGCCGCATCAACGAGATGATCGAGGACGAGAAGGAGTGGACCTCGCACGCGCTCTTCCTGAAGCACGTCAAGGCCGTCACCGACAGACTTCTTAAAGAAGGCGTCATCGTTCAGCGCGAGTACAACAAGATCAACCGTGCCGCGAAACAGTCCGGCATCGGCAGGCCCGGCCAGACGGACGGCTACCGCAAGCTCTTCGACGGCACCGAGGAGTCCTTCGGCGAGTGGGAGCAGGTGGGCGGCGGCAAGTTCGGTCTCAACGACGACGGGACGATCACCAGCAGCACCACGGTCCAGGGCATGGGCATGCTGTGGTTCCCGCAGCGCAAGTACGGCGACTTCTCGCTGAAGCTCCAGTGGCGGGACGACGCGCCGGGCGACGGCAACACCAACTCCGGTGTGTTCGTGCGCTTCCCGCAGGTCCACGACCACCCGGAGGAGTCGCGCCCGGAGTGGGTCGCCATCAAGTACGGGCATGAGGTGCAGGTCCACGACCGTCCCGACGGCGACATGTACAAGACGGCGTCGGTCTACGGCTTCGACCGGGTCGGGCTCGCCGGTGCCGGAGTGACCCCGAAGGGCACGTGGAACGACTACGAGATCCGCGTGGTCGACCAGCACTACTCGGTCTACCGCAACGGCGTCCTGCTCAACGAGTTCGACAACGTCGGCGGCCAGGACTTCACGCCCCCGCGCGCCGACGACCCGGGCACTGACGGACGCCGCTACGCGTCCGGCTATCTCGGGCTCCAGGTCCACGGTGTGACAGATGTGGTGTCGTACCGGGACATCAGGATCAAGGAGCTGTAACCGGGCTTCTCGTCGCGCGTCACGGAGCCGGGAGGGCGGTCGTCAACGCCCTCCCGGCTTCCGCGTCACCGCGCCCGCGTCACCGCACCCGCGTGACCTCGACCGCCACCGAGTCCGCGCCTCCGTACGTCAGTACCGGGTTGCCCCGGACCGACACCAGGTCGCCGGGCGCGATCTCGCCGGAGCCGTCGACGTCGGCGTGCACGCGGACCGTGTACCGCGCCCGGGGGTCGGGCGTCTCCACGGCGAGGGTGAGCCGGTGCGGTGCGGCGAGGTCCACACCGCGCTCGGCGGTCCGGCTCACCACCCGGGCCGGCGCGTCCGCCGCCCTGATCTCCTCGACCTGCGCGCGCAGGGTCACGGTTCCCCGCGGCGGTGCCGTACCCGCCGCGAGACAGACAGCGATTTCTACGTTTCGCATACGCTCGCCCAGCCCTTGTTGGTCGTGCCGTATCCCATTATTTTCCGCAAAATAGCGCCCGTGACGGCAGGGCGGGAAGCCGGATCAGAGGGAGACACGAGATGGCTGCTTCCGAGTCACGAGTTTCTGGTGAGGGACACGGGGAGTTCCGCTCCTCCCGGGACGTGAAAACCGGCCTGATCGACGGCACCAGCTTCCAGATAAAGCCGGTGCAGTACGTGGACATCGACGGGCTCGCGGTCTTCGAGGGCGACATCGTGCTCGGGACGGTCGCGGAAGTCGAGCGCCGCACCTCGGAATTGAGGGCGGAGTCGGAGGGCAAAGTACCGGAGTCGGCGGTCATCATCTCCGGAAAGCAGTTCCGCTGGCCCAACGCGCTGGTGCCCTTCGAGATCGACGCGAACCTGCCGAACCAGCAGCGGGTGACCGACGCCATCGCGCACTGGCAGACCCGCACCCGGATGCGCTTCGTGCGACGGACCCCCGCCAACCAGGCGCAGTTCCCCGACTTCGTGCGCTTCGTGCCGGGCGGCGGCTGCTCGTCGTTCGTGGGCCGGCGAGGCGGTTCGCAGACCATCACGCTCGCCGCCGGCTGCACGACGGGGAACTGCGTGCACGAGATCGGGCACGCGATCGGCCTGTGGCACGAGCAGAGCCGTGAGGACCGCGACCAGTTCGTGACGATCATCTGGGCCAACATCACCCAGGGCTTCGAGCACAACTTCGACCAGCACATCACCGACGGCGACGACGTGGGCCCGTACGACTACGGCTCGATCATGCACTACCCGCGCAACGCGTTCTCCAGCAACGGCCAGGACACGATCGTGCCGACCGTGCAGGGCGCCGTCATCGGCCAGCGCACCGGCCTCAGCACGGACGACATCGCCGCCGTGCACGCGATGTACGGCCCTTCGCCCGCCTCGGGACCCGTGGTGTCGTGGGAGTCGGACCGCCTCGACGTCTTCGGTATCGGCACCGACTCCGCGCTCTACCACAAGTGGTGGAACGGCAGGGCCTGGGGCCCGGACATCAAGGGCTGGGAGTCGCTCGGCGGAGTCTGCACGAGTCCGCCGACGGCGCTCGCGTGGGCGCACGACCGGCTCGACGTCTTCGTCATCGGGACGGACTCGGCGCTGTTCCACAAGTGGTGGAACGGAAACGCGTGGGGCCCGAGCGTCAAGGACTGGGAATCCCTCGGCGGAATCTGCACCAGCGCGCCCGAGGCCATTTCCTGGGGCCCCGACCGGCTCGACCTCTTTGTCACCGGTACCGACTCGGCGACGCACCACAAGTGGTGGGACGGAAACGCGTGGGGCCCGAGCGTCAAGGGCTGGGAATCGCTCGGCGGGATCTGTATGACCAAGCCGAAAGCGGTGTCCTGGGGGGCGAACCGGCTGGATCTCTTTGTGATCGGGACGGATTCGGCGCTGTACCACAAGTGGTGGGACGGAAACGCGTGGGGCCCGGGCATCAAGGACTGGGAATCGCTCGGCGGAACCTGCATGGGAGAACCCGTCGCTGTTTCGTGGGGGCAGAACAGGCTGGATGTGTTCGTGATCGGGACGGACTCCGCGCTCTACCACAAGTGGTGGGACGGCAACGCCTGGGGCCCGAGCATCAAGGGCTGGGAATCCCTCGGCGGAATCTGTGAGGGGACGCCCGCCGCCGTCTCGTGGGGAGCCAACCGCCTCGACCTGTTCGTGATCGGGACGGACTCCGCGCTCTACCACAAGTGGTGGGACGGGAACGCCTGGGGCCCGAGCATCAAGGGCTGGGAATCCCTCGGCGGGATCTGCACGAGTTCGCCGACCGCGGTCGCCTGGGAGGCGAACCGGCTCGACGTGTTCGTCCGGGGCACCGACTCCGCGCTGCACCACAAGTGGTGGGACGGCAAGGCGTGGGGGCCGAGCGTCCAGGGCTTCGAGTCCCTCGGCGGCATCCTGACCCGCTTCACGGACTGACGGTCCACCGGCTGTCGGCCGGGTCGATCCTCGTACGTGCCGGGTCAGTCCTCGTGTCTGGCCCGGCTCGGCTGTACCCGCTTGGGCTCGCCCGGCATCTTCGGGTACTCCGGCGGGTACGGCAGATCGCCGAGACCGTGGTCCCTCTCGTCCTTGTCGGCGAGTTCCAGGAGCGCTTCGAGGGAGTGGGTGCGGTCCTCCATGCGCGCGTGGACGTCGCCGAGCTTCGCGAAGCGCTCCGGCATGGTGGCGAGGTCGAAGTCCTCGGGCGCCGCGTCGTCGACCTCGTCCCACCGCAGCGGGGCCGACACCGGGGCGTGCGGGCGGGCCCGCAGCGAGTAGGCGGAGGCGATCGTGCGGTCCCTGGCCGTCTGGTTGTAGTCCACGAAGATCCGTGCGCCCCGCTCCTCCTTCCACCACGCCGTCGTGACCCGCTCCGGCATCCGGCGCTCCAGCTCCCGGCCGCAGGCGATCGCGGCCCGCCGCACCTGGGTGAAGGTCCAGCGCGCTTCGATGGGCACGAACACGTGCAGGCCGCGGCCGCCGGACGTCTTGGGCCAGCCGACCAGAGCTCCGAACTCGTCCAGGACGGCGCGGAGTTCGTGCGCGGCCCGTACCGCGTCGGCGTAGTCCGTGCCGGGCTGCGGGTCGAGGTCGATGCGGAGTTCGTCGGGGTGGTCGAGGTCGTCGCGCCGTACCGGCCAGGGGTGGAAGGTGAGCGCGTTGTACTGGGCCGCCCAGACGACGGCGGCCACCTCGGTGGGGCACATCTCGTCCGCGGTGCGTCCGCTGGGGAAGGCGATGGTGGCGGTGGGGATCCAGTCGGGCAGGTTCTTCGGGACCCGCTTCTGGTAGAAGAACTCCCCGGCCGCCCCGTCCGGGTAGCGCTGCAGGGTGGTGGGCCGGTTCCTGAGCGCGCGCAGGATGCCCGGTCCGACGGCCACGAGGTACTGGGCGACGTCCAGCTTGGTGAAACCCCGCTCGGGGAAGACCACCCGGTCGGGGCTGGACAGACGTACCGTTCGCTCCCCCGTGTCGATCTCCACGGCCGCGCTCCTGCCCTTGGCGCTCTTGCCCTCGGCTTCACCCATGGAGCCACGCTAAGCGGGCGGGACATGCGGCGCACACCGGGCGGTATGGAGCGAATCCCCGCAGAATCGGAGTATGGATCTGCCGGTGATGCCGCCCGTGAAGCCCATGCTCGCCAAGCCCGTGGCGAAGATCCCGCCGGGCATGCAGTACGAGGCCAAGTGGGACGGCTTCCGCGCGATCGTCTTCCGCGACGGCGACGACATCGAGATCGGCAGCCGTACCGGCAAGCCCCTCACCCGCTACTTCCCCGAACTCGTGGAGGCGCTGCGGGAGCGGCTGCCGGCGCGCTGTGTGCTGGACGGCGAGATCGTGATCGCCAGGGACGGGCACCTGGACTTCGACGCGCTCACCGAGCGCATCCACCCGGCGGCCTCGCGCGTCGCGCTGCTGGCCGAGCGCACCCCCGCCTCGTTCGTCGCCTTCGACCTGCTCGCCCTCGCGGACGAGTCCCTGCTCACCACCCCCATGGGCGAACGCCGCGAGCGCCTGGTGGCGGCCCTGTCCGGGGTGACGCCACCCGTCCACGTCGCGCCGGCGACCACCGACACGGAGGTGGCGCGGCGCTGGTTCGAGGAGTTCGAGGGCGCGGGCCTCGACGGTGTCATCGCCAAACCGCTCGATCTGCTCTACCGCCAGGACGAGCGCGTCATGTTCAAGGTCAAGCACGAGCGCACGGCGGACTGCGTGGTCGCGGGGTACCGCTTCCACAAGAGCGGCCCCGTTGTCGGCTCGCTCCTCCTCGGTCTGTACGACAGTGAGGGTGCCCTGCAGCATGTGGGCGTCGCCGCGGCGTTCTCCATGAAGCGGCGGGCGGAGCTGATCGAGGAGCTGGAGCCGCTGCGGATGGGATCGGCGGAGGGGCACCCGTGGGCGGCCTGGGGGGACGAGGCGGCGCACGAGTCGGCGCGGCTGCCGGGGGCGCCGAGCCGCTGGTCGGGGAAGAAGGACCTGTCGTGGGTGCCGGTGCGCCCCGAACGGGTCTGCGAAGTGGCGTACGACCACATGGAGGGCGGGCGGCGCTTCCGCCACACTGCGCGGTTCCGCACATGGCGCCCCGACCGGGACCCGGAGAGCTGCACCTACGCCCAGTTGGAGGAGCCGGTGCGGTACTCCCTCACGGACGTACTGGGGACGGGCGCACGGGGACCACGGAACTGACGCGCCCTCGTCCGGCTCCCCCGCACCGCAATCACGCCAAAGTGTGAAGCTGCACCGTCGCATCTTCCGCCTCACCGACCGCGACCGTATGCTCCTGCGCCTGACACGTCAGTTACTGGGAGTAAGGGGGACGGGGCATGGGGCGCAGTGGTGGAGAGGGAAGCACGCGGCGGGGGTTCGTCGCGGGGGCGGCGGCGGTCGGCGGGGCCGCCGCGCTGGGTGTGGCGGCGGGCACGCTGCCCGCGGCGGCCGCCACGCCGGGCGCGCCGCGGGCGAAGCAGTCCGTGGCCGTACTCGGCGGCGGTGTCGCGGGGCTGACGGCCGCCCATGAGCTGGCCGAGCGCGGCTTCGCCGTGACGGTCTACGAGCGCAGGGCGCTCGGCGGCAAGGCCCGCAGCATGGACGTACCGAACAGCGCGAAGGGCAACCGCAGGCCACTGCCCGGTGAGCACGGCTTCCGCTTCATCCCGGGGATCTACCACAACCTCCCCGACACGATGCGCCGCATCCCCTTCCCGGGGAACGCCAACGGCGTGTGGGACAACCTCGTCGCGCCCCGCGAGATGTCGTTCGCGCGCACCGGCCGCGAGGACCTCCGCATGCCGATCCCGTGGCCGGGCAGCGAGCCGGAGAAGCTCACCCCGGACGACATCGCCCGCGCGCTCACCGCGCTGCTGGACACCGCGTTCAACCTGCCGGCGCATGAGGTCGCGTACTTCGTGAACCGCGCCCTGGTCTTCCTCACCAGCTGCGACGAGCGCCGCGACGACGACTGGGAGTCGACGCCCTGGTGGGACTTCGTGCGTGCCGAGAGGATGTCGAAGGACTACCAGCGCATCCTGGCGATCGGCATCACCCGCAACATCGTCGCGACGAAGGCCGAGGAGGCGAGCACCCGCACGGTGGGCAGCCTCGGCGAGGCCTTCGTCTTCAACGCGCTGGGCCAGGGCGCCGACGGCCCGCCCGACCGGATCCTGAACGCGCCCACGAACGAGGCCTGGATCGACCCGTGGGTGACGCATCTGAAGTCGCTCGGCGTCGAGTTCCGCATCGGCTGGACGGTGCGCGAACTGGCGTTCGGCGGCGGCCGGATCACCAAGACGGTGTTCGAGGACCCCGATGGCGTACGGCGTGACATCACCGCCGACCACTACGTGCAGGCCATGCCGGTGGAGCACGCGCGCCGGACGTGGAGCGCCGCGATGAAGGCGGCGGACCCGCAGCTGGCGCGCTGCGACAAGCTCCAGACGGACTGGATGACGGGCATCCAGTTCTATCTGACCGAGCGCCCGCCGCTCGTGAAGGGCCACTTCAACTGCATCGACTCGCCCTGGTCGCTGACCGGCATCGCGCAGGCGGGCCACTGGCCGGAGCGCGACTTCCCCGCCGACTACGGCGACGGCGTCGCGGTCGACTGTCTGTCGGTGGACATCTCCGAGTGGGACAAGCCGGGCATCCTGTACGGCAAGACGGCCAAGCAGTGCACCCGCGACGAGGTCGCCAAGGAGGTGTGGGCGCAGCTCAAGGCCGCGCTGAACGACACCGGCAAGACGGTCCTGAGCGACGGCAAGCTGCACTCGTGGTTCCTCGACCCGGGCGTCGACGGCCTCGGCACACCGAGCCCCACCAACGAGGACGAACTCCTCATCCACCCCGTCGGCACCCTGCACAACCGCCCCTCGGCCGCGACGAAGATCCCGAACCTCTTCCTCTCCGGAGACTATGTGTCCGTGGACATCGACCTGGCGACGATGGAGGGCGCCAACGCGTCGGCCCGCCAGGCCGTCAACGCGCTGCTGAAGCAGACGGGTTCGGACCAGAAGCCGTGCACGGTGACGCCGATGTACCGCGCCCCGGCGGTCGAGCTCGCCAAGCGCCACGACCGCACCCGCTACCGACTCGGTCTGCGCAACGCCCTCGACCTCGGCTGAGAACGGGGGCGTACGGGGTATGACGTACGCATGAGACGGTGGACGCGGACGCGCAGACGGGCCGGGGCGGTGCTGCTCGCCGCCCTGGCGGCCGCCTGCACAGTGCAACCCGACGGGAGGGGACCGTCCGCGGGCGGCGCCCCTGGCGACGGTGGCACCGTCCTCGCCGTCAAGATCGACAACGTCCCTCAGGCCCGCCCGCAGAGCGGTCTGGACGCCGCGGACGTCGTGTACGTCGAGCAGGTGGAGGCGGGATTGAGCCGTCTGATGGCCGTGTACGCTTCGCGGCTGCCGCCCGCGATCGGGCCGGTGCGCAGCGCGCGCGAGACGGATCTGGAACTCCTGCGGCAGTTCGACCGGCCCGTGTTCGCCTTCTCCGGGGCTCAGTCGAAGCTTCTCCCGTCGATCGCCGGCGCCCCCGTGCGCGCGCTGCCGCCGGACAAGGCTCCCGAGGACGCCTACTACCGGGACAGTGACAAGGCCGCGCCGCACAACCTCTTCGTACGCCCCGAGGCGCTGAAGGCCGACCCGCGCGCGGGCGCCCTGGAGAGCACCGGGTTCCGGTTCGGGCCGCGCCCGGCGGGCGGCACGCGCGAGACGCACCGGACGGTCAGCTTCCCGGCGGCCCGCTTCACCTTCGACTGGGTGGAGTACGAGGGCCGCTGGCGCATCGCCATGGACGGCGAGCGTGCCCGCACCTCCGACGGCAAGGAATTGGGCGCCTCCACGGTCGTCGTGCAGTACGTGAAGGTGCGGTCCTCCCACTTCCACGACCGCTCGGGGAGTGTCTCGCCCTTCACCGAGACGGTCGGCGGGGGGACGGCGCGCGTCCTGCGGGACGGGCGGGCCTACGAGGCGCGCTGGAAGCGGCCGTCCGCCGGGGACGGCACGGAGTTCACGGCGCCCGACGGCAAGCCGCTGCCGTTCGCCGAGGGGCAGGTGTGGGTGGTGTACGCGAAGGTGTGAGCGGGCTCAGGCCTTGGGGGCCGTCAGCGGCTCGGCGGGGTTGCGCAGGCCCTCTGCCGCGTCCGCGACGCGCTGGATCAGGTCGAAGAACACGGTCTGCTCGTCGGTGGAGAGCGGCGCGAGGAACACCTGGTTCATGCGGGCGGTGCGCACGGTCAGCTTGCGGTGCGTGCGTCTGCCGTCGTCGGTGAGGCGCAGCAGATAGCGGCGGCCGTCCTGCGGGTCGCGGACCTTGTCGAGCAGCTCGCGGCGGATGAGCCGGCTGATGACCTCGGCGACGGTGGAGCGGTCGAGGCCGACCCGCTCCCCCACGGTGCGCTGGTCGAGGCCGGGCTCGGCGACGAGGGCGTTGAGGACGGCGAACTGCGGTGAGGTGATCTCTTCGGAGACCATCGTGTTCCACAGGAGGTAGTGCGCCTGCTGCAGGCGCCGGGCCAGGTGCCCGGGGTGGGTGGCAAGGTCCACCGCGGCCATGGGGTCCTCCGCTTCCTCGACGGTTCTCGTCAGTTCGTCCGTCCGCTTTCGTCGGTGCACTGAACGATACCTGCTCGACAGCCTCACTACTGCCTGCTCTTGCCATGGACTTCGCACACTCCTATCCTCGCAGAAATAGTCAGTGCCCTGATTAATTGATTGATGTTGATCGGGCCGGAGGAGAGGGGGCTGGGCGGATGGACAAGGTGATGGCCACGGCCGCGGAGGCGGTGGCCGACATCCGGGACGGGGCGTCGCTCGCGGTCGGCGGCTTCGGCCTGAGCGGCGTGCCGAACGAGCTGATACGCGCGCTGCACGGATCCGGGGCCTCGAACCTGCGGGTGGTGTCCAACAACTGCGGCGCGCTGGACTCGGGCCTCGCGACGCTCCTGTCGGCGGGCCGCATCGCCCGCGTGACCGGTTCCTACATCGGCGCCAACAAGGAGTTCGCCCGGCAGTACCTGGCCGGTGAGCTGGAGGTCGAGATGATCCCGCAGGGCACGCTGGCCGAGCGGCTGCGGGCGGGCGGCGCGGGCATCCCGGCGTTCTACACCCCGGCCGGGGTGGGCACGCAGGTCGCCGACGGCGGCCTGCCGTGGCGCTACGACGGCTCGGGCGGGGTCGCGCTCGCGTCCCCGGCCAAGGAGGTGCGGGAGTTCGACGGCACCCCGTACGTCCTCGAGCACGGCATCCGCACCGACTTCGCGCTGGTACGGGCGGCCAGGGGCGACCGGCACGGCAACCTCGTCTTCAACAAGTCCGCCCGCAATTTCAACCCCCTGGCGGCCATGGCGGGACGCGTCACCGTCGCCGAGGTGGAGGAGCTGGTGGAGCCGGGCGAGATCGACCCGGACGCGGTGCATCTGCCGGGGATCTACGTACGGCGCGTGGTCGCGCTCACCCCGGAGCAGGCGGCGGACAAGCGGATCGAGAAGCGGACGGTGAACGGCTGATGCCCTGGACCCGCGAGCAGATGGCCGCCCGCGCCGCGCGCGAACTCCGCGACGGCCAGTACGTGAACCTGGGCATCGGCCTGCCCACGCTGATCCCCAACCACCTGCCGCCGGGCGTCGAGGTGGTCCTGGAGTCCGAGAACGGCATCCTCGGAGTGGGGCCCTACCCGACCGAGGCCGAGGTCGACCCGGACCTGATCAACGCGGGCAAGGAGACCGTGACCGTCCTGCCGGGCGCCGCCTACTTCGACTCCGCGCTCTCCTTCGGGATGATCCGCGGCGGCCACATCGATGCCGCCGTGCTCGGCGCGATGCAGGTCTCCGCGCGCGGGGACCTCGCCAACTGGGCGGTCCCCGGGAAGATGATCACCGGGATCGGCGGCGCGATGGACCTGGTGCACGGCGCGCGCACCGTCATCGTCGTCATGACGCACACCGCGAAGGACGGCTCCGCGAAGATCGTCGAGGAGTGCGGGCTGCCGCTGACCGGCAAGGCGTGCGTGGACCGGATCATCACCGATCTGTGCGTTCTCGATGTGACGGAGGACGGTCTGGCGCTGGTCGAGTTGGCCCCGGGGTGCACGGTCGAGGAGGTCGTCGCGAAGACGGCGGCCGAGGTCCGGCTGCCGGGGAGCACGCCATAAGCCCTCTTCCGGTCCCGGCACCCGCCTTCCGTCACGTCCTCATGGAGCCACCAGCATGGCCGCACACCAGGAGCCGCAAGAGATGACCCTGACCACTTCCTCCGCCCCCTCCACCGAGCCGCCGTCCACCGAGCCCTCGTCCACCGAGCCCTCGTCCACCGGGCCCTCGTCCACCGGGCCGCTGCCCGACGGGCTCACCCAGGACGCGATAGACGCCGAGGTCGCCAAGGCGCAGGCCGCGTCGGCCGCCCACGGGCACCATCCGCCGCGCGACTACCCGCCTTACCGCAGCAGCCACTACCGCCACCCGAAGCAGCCGCTGATACCGCTGCGCGACCCCGAGGCGGTGGAGCTGAGCGGCCCCGCGTTCGGCGTCAGCGACGTGACCGCTCTGGACCGTGATCTGACACGGCAGCACCAGGGAGAGCCGCTCGGCGAGCGGATCACCGTGAGCGGCCGGGTCCTGGACCGCGGCGGGCGGCCCGTGCGCGGCCAGCTGGTCGAGCTGTGGCAGGCCAACGCCTCCGGGCGCTACGCCCACCAGCTGGACCAGCACCCGGCGCCCCTCGACCCGAACTTCACGGGCTTCGGCCGCTGTCTGACCGACGACGAAGGGACGTACTCCTTCACGACCATCAAGCCGGGCGCCTACCCGTGGCGCAACCACGTCAACGCCTGGCGTCCCGCGCACATCCACTTCTCGCTCTTCGGCACGGCGTTCACCCAGCGCCTCGTCACGCAGATGTACTTTCCCGGGGACTCGCTCTTCCCGTACGACCCGGTGCTGCGCTCGGTGACCGACGAGTCGGCGCGGGAGCGCCTCGTCTGCGCCTACGACCACGACCTGTCCGTCCCCGAGTGGTCACTGGGCTACCGCTGGGACATCGTCCTGGACGGCCCGTCCGCGACCCTCTTCGAGGAAGGCGACCACCACTGATGCCCACGTCCGCTTCCACCTCCGCTTCCACGCCGCTCCCCACGCCCTCCCAGACCGTCGGGCCCTTCTACGGCTACGCGCTGCCCTTCCCGCGCGGCGGCGAGGTGGCGCCCGTCGGCGACCCGGACACCATCACGCTGCACGGGTACGTGTACGACGGCGCGGGGCAGCCCGTCCCCGACGCCCTCGTCGAGACCTGGCAGCCCGCTCCGGACGGCTCGCGGGAGGGCGTCCCCGGGTCGCTGCGGCGCGACCCCGTGACGGGGCGGGTCATCGGGCGTGACGGTGTCGCGTTCACCGGGTTCGGCCGGGTGCCGACGGACGCGGACGGACACTGGGCTGTACGGACGCTGCCGCCGGGCGGCGTCTCGTACATCTCGCTGGCCGTCTTCGCGCGCGGGCTGCTGCATCACCTCTACACGCGCGCGTACGTGGTGGACGAACCCGGCGACGCGCTGCTCGGCTCTCTGGACGCGGACCGGCGTGCCACGCTGATCGCGCGGGGCGAGGCCGCGCGTACGTACCGGTTCGACATCCGTCTCCAGGGCGCGGGCGAAACGGTCTTCCTGGAGTTCCTGTGACCGGCCTGTTCTCCCCCGGCTCGGTGGGCTCCGGCGCCGAGGAGGCGACCGGTGACGTCGCCTTCCTCCAGGCCCTGTTGGACGCCGAGGCGGCGCTGACCCGCGCGCAGGCGGCGGTGGGCCTCGCCCCTCCGGAGGCGGCCGCCGCGGTCACGGAAGCGGCCTCGGACGCGGCCCGCTTCGACGCCCGCTCTCTCGCACTCCGCGCGCGGGAGGGCGGCAACCCGGTGATCCCCCTGGTGGCGGACCTGACGGCGGCGGTACCGGCCGACGCGGCGCCCTACGTCCACCGGGGCGCGACGAGCCAGGACATCCTCGACACGGCCCTGATGCTGCTCTCCGCACGGACACTGGACCTGCTCCTCACGGACCTGACCCGCACGGAACACGCCCTGGCCCGCCTCGCGTCGCGACACCGGGACACGACGATGCCGGGCCGCACCCTGACGCAGCACGCGGTACCGACGACATTCGGCCTGAAGGCCGCGGGCTGGCGCTCACTGGTGCTCGACGCACGGGACCGGGTCGCGAGGGTGCGGGGTGCGCTGCCTGTGCAACTGGGGGGCGCGGCGGGGACGTTGGCCGTGTTCGGGGTGTATGGCGTGTATGGGGGCGAGGGGCGGCTCCACCCGGACGTGGAGGCGGGGCTGCCCCCGGCCGGGCGACGGAGGGAGGGCCAGCTTCCGGGCGAGGCTTCGGGGGCGGTGGCCGAGGGCCGCGGTGACGGCCCGGCTTCGGAGGCGACCGCCGAAGGTCGCGGTGACGGCCCGGCTTCGGGGGCGGCCGGGGGGCCGGATGCAGGACGGGGGCCGAGCGGGAGTCCGAGTGACGGCCCGGCTTCGGAGGCGACCGCCGAAGGTCGCGGTGACGGCCCGGCTTCCGGGGCGGCCGGGGGTCCGGATGCAGGACGGGGGCCGAGCGGGAGTCCGAGTGACGGCCCGGCTTCGGGGGCGGCCGGGGGTCCGGATGCAGGACGGGGGGCGGGCGGGAGTCCGCGTGGTGGTGCTTCTGGTTCAGGTCGGGTGTCCGCTTCGCGGGGTGGCGGGCTTGTCGAGGGGCTTTCGGGGGTCTTCGCGTGCGAGCTGGGGCTGGCCGAGCCGTTGATCCCCTGGCACAGCCTCCGCACCCCCGTGGCCGACCTGGCGTCCGCCCTCGCCTTCACCGCCGGGGCCCTCGGCAAGGCGGCGGCGGACGTTCTCACGCTCTCCCGCACCGAGATCGCCGAGCTCTCCGAAGGCTCCGGTGGCGGTTCGTCCGCGATGCCGCACAAGGCGAACCCGGTCCGCGCCACGCTCATCGCCGCCGCCGCGCGCCGCGCGCCCGCCCTGGCGGCCACCCTGTACGGCTCGCTGGTCGCCGAGGACGAGCGGTCCGCGGGCGCCTGGCACGCCGAGTGGGAGCCCCTGCGCGACCTGCTCCGCCTGGCGGGAGGCGCCGCCCGTGACGCGGCCGAGATGGCCGAGGGGCTGCGCGTCCACACGGAGGCCATGCGGGAACACCTGGACCTCACCGGCGGGTTGATCGTGTCCGAGCGGCTCGCCGCCGAGCTGACGCCGCTGCTCGGGCGGGCCCGCGCGAAGCAGCTCCTGACCGACGCGGCGCGGCGTACCCGTACCGAGGGACGCCCGCTGACGGAGGTCCTGGCTGAAAGCCTGCTGGTGGAGCCCGCCCTGAAGGGCGTCGATCTCACCGAACTCACCGACCCCACCCATTACACCGGCTCCGCCGGCACCCTCACCGACCGCGCCTTGGAGCGACGTTGACCATCGACACCACCGGCAGGCTGCCGCACCACACCACCGAGGGGCCGGACACCGCTCCCCCGCTCCTCCTCGGCCCGTCCCTCGGCACCTCGACCGCCCTGTGGGACGCCGTCGCGCCCGAACTCGCCACCGCCCACCGCGTCGTCCGCTGGGACCTGCCCGGCCACGGCGGCTCCCCCGCGGATCTGATCGGGCCCGGCGCCACGGTCGCCGACCTCGCCGGGCTCGTCCTCGCGCTCGCCGACGCGCTCGGCGTCGACCGCTTCGCGTACGCGGGTGTCTCCATCGGCGGGGCCGTCGGACTGCATCTCGCGGCCCACCACCCGAAGCGCGTGACGGGCCTCGCCGCGATCTGTACCTCCGCGCACTTCGGCGGCGCCGAGCCGTGGCGCCAACGGGCCGCCACGGTACGCCGCGAGGGCCTGGCCGCACTCGCGGAGTCGGCGCCGCAGCGCTGGTTCACGCCCGGTTTCACGGTGCCCGCCCTGGTGGCGGACCATCGGGCCGCCGACCCGGACGCGTACGCCGCGTGCTGCGACGCCCTGGCCGCGTACGACCTGCGGGACGCCATGCCGACCATCACCGCGCCCACGCTGGTCATCGCCGGGCGCGAGGATCCGGCGACACCGCCCGCCCACGCCCGGGAGATCGCCGACACGGTGCCGGGCGCGTCCCTCATGGAACTCGCGGGCGCCTCGCATCTGGCGCCCGCGGAGCGCCCCGCCGCCGTGACGGCGGCCCTGCGCGCGCACTTCAGCGACTCGACCGACTCGACCGGCCCTGCGGGCAACGGCATGGCCGTGCGGCGCGCCGTGCTCGGCGACGCGCACGTCGACCGCGCCCAGGCCAACACCACGCCCTTCACGGCCCGCTTCCAGGACTTCATCTCCCGCTACGCGTGGGGCGAGATCTGGACCGACCCCACACTGCCGCGCCGCGAACGCAGCATGATCACGCTGACCGCGCTCGTCGCCCACGGCCACCTCGACGAACTCGCCCTGCACGTCCGCGCTGCCCGCCGCAACGGCCTCACTCCGGAGGACATCGGCGCCGTCCTGCTGCAGACGGCGGTCTACTGCGGAGTCCCGGCGGCCAACGCGGCGTTCGCGGTGGCACAGCGCGTACTCGCCGAGGAGGGTTAAGGGGCCGCGGGGGCAAGGGGCAGCACGGCACGCGCGCGTGCCCTTCACCGCGCCCCGTACACCGGCTGCGGCGTCTCCGCGCCGGTGAGGAGTTCGCGGGCCGCCTCGCCCGCCTCCGTCGGGGACCAGCGCGCGCCCTTGTCCGCGGTGGGGCCGGGGCGCCAGCCCTCCATGACCGTGATGCGGCCCGCTTCCGCCTCGAAGACGCGGCCGGTGACCCCGGCCGACGCGGTGGAGCCCAGCCAGACGACCAGCGGGGAGACGTTCTCCGGGGCCATCGCGTCGAAGCCGCCGTCCCCGGGGGCGGCCATGGTGTCGGCGAAGGTCTGTTCCGTCATGCGGGTGCGGGCGGCGGGGGCGATGGCGTTGACGCGGACTCCATAGGCGGCCAGTTCGGCGGAGGCGACCAGGGTGAGGCCGAGGATGCCGGCCTTGGCGGCGCTGTAGTTGCCCTGTCCCACGCTGCCCAGCAGGCCCGCCCCGGAGCTGGTGTTGACCACGCACGCGTGCGGCGCGCGGCCGGCCTTCGCCTCGGCCCGCCAGTGCGCTCCCGCGTGCTTCAAGGGCAGGAAGTGCCCCTTGAGGTGGACCCGCATCACGGCGTCCCAGTCGTCCTCGTCGAGGTTGACGAGCATCCGGTCGCGCAGGAAGCCCGCGTTGTTGACGAGGGTGTCGAGGCGGCCGTACGTGTCCAGGGCGGCCCGCACCAGTGAGGCGGCGCCCTCGGACGTCGCGATGTCACCGCCGTGCGCGACGGCCTCGCCGCCCGCCGCGCGGATCTCCTCGACCACGGCGTGCGCGGGTCCGCCGGACTGCCCGGAACCGTCGGGTCCCACGCCGAGGTCGTTGACGACGACCTTGGCGCCCTCGGCCGCGAACGCGCGCGCGTGGGCACGTCCGAGGCCGCGGCCCGCGCCCGTGACGATCACGACGCGGCCCGCGCAGATTCCGGACGTGGCGGCTGAAGCGGCGGCTGACGTGGCGGCTGCTGACGTGGCGGCCGAAGACATGCGGCAACTCCCTTGGTGGCTCACTGACTGACGGAGGCGGCGTCCAGGAAGGCGGGGCGTTCGCCGCCGCCGTGCAGATGGAGTGCGGCGCCGCTGATGTACCGGGCGCGGTCGGAGGCGAGGAAGACGCAGGCGTCGCCAACGTCGGACGGGTCGGCGAGGCGGCCCAGCGGAACGGTGCGGGCGACCCGCGCGATGCCCTCTTCGTCGCCGTAGTGGAGGTGGGCGCTCTCGGTGCGGGCGAGGCCGAGGACGACCGTGTTGACCCGCACGGTCGGCGCCCATTCGACCGCCATGGTCCGGGCGAGGTTCTCCAGGCCCGCCTTCGCGGCGCCGTACGCCCCGCTGCCCGGCGAGGGCCGCGTGCCGCTGACGCTGCCGATCATCGTGATGCTGCCGCCCGTCTCCTGGGCGCGCATCACCTCGTACGCGGCGAGCGAGGCGTACAGCGGGGCCAGCAGGTTCAGTTCGACGATCTTGGCCTGGCGGGCCGGGGCGGAGTCGGCGAGGAGGCCGAACGGCGTGCCGCCCGCGTTGTTCACGAGCGCGTCCACCGCGCCGTGGTCGGCGGCCACCGCGCCGAAGAAGGCATGGGCCGCCTCGGCGTCGCGCAGGTCCAGCGGGCGGAACTCGGCGGTGGCGCCCGCCGCTTGGACCGGCTTGTCGGGTGGCCTGCGGGCGCAGACGACGACGCGCGCCCCGGCGGCGAGGAAACCGCGGGCGATCCCGGCGCCGACGCCGCGGGTGCCGCCGGTGACGACGACCACCTGTCGGGTGTCAGTCATCGCTGCTACCTTTCCAACTAACAAATGTTTGGTTGAAGGCGTGTGGTCGAAAGGTAGCGGATCCTCTGATGTCTGTCTCCACCTCCGTCCCGGACAAGGGCGTGGCCGTCGTCACCGTCGACTATCCGCCCGTCAACGCCCTGCCCGTGCAGGGCTGGTATGCCGTGGCGGACGCCGTCCGCACCGCCGGCCGCGACCCCGCCACGCGCTGTGTGGTGCTTGCGGCCGAGGGCCGTGGGTTCAACGCGGGCGTGGACATCAAGGAGATGCAGCGCGACAGCGGCCACGGCGCGCTGATCGGCGCCAACCGCGGCTGCTACGCGGCGTTCTCGGCGGTGTACGAGTGCGAGGTGCCGGTCGTCGCCGCCGTGCACGGCTTCTGCCTGGGCGGCGGCATAGGCCTGGTGGGCAACGCGGACGCGATCGTGGCGAGCGAGGATGCCACCTTCGGCCTGCCCGAGCTGGACCGGGGCGCGCTCGGCGCGGCCACACATCTGGCCCGCCTGGTCCCGCAGCATCTGATGCGCGCCCTGTACTACACCTCGCGCACCGCGACGGCCACCGAGCTGCACGCGCACGGCTCGGTGTGGCGGGTGGTCCCACGCGCCGAGCTGCACGACGCGGCCCTGGAGTTGGCGTACGAGATCGCCCGCAAGGACGGCACACTGCTGCGCTTCGCGAAGGCCGCGATCAACGGCATCGACCCGGTCGACGTCCACCGCAGCTACCGCTTCGAACAGGGCTTCACCTTCGAGGCGAACCTCAGCGGCCTCGCCGACCGCATCCGGGAGGACTTCGGGACGCAAGGGGAGGTCGGGGCATGACGCACACCGCACAGACAGCCAACGGAACAGCCAAGCGAACAGCCAAGGCGATGACGCCCGACGAGATCGTGGGACGCCTGGAGAGCGGGATGACGCTCGGCATCGGCGGCTGGGGCTCGCGCCGCAAGCCGATGGCGCTGGTGCGTGCGCTGCTGCGGTCCGGCGTCACTGACCTGACCGTCGTCGCGTACGGCGGCCCGGACGTCGGCCTGCTCGCCGCGGCCGGCCGGATCCGCAAGCTGATCACGGCGTTCACGACACTCGACTCGATTCCCCTGGAGCCGCATTTCCGGGCGGCACGCGAGCGTGGTGCCTTCGAACTCGTCGAGCTGGACGAGGCGATGTTCATGCAGGGCCTCACCGCGGGCGCCCAGCGACTGCCGTTCCTGCCGATCCGCGCGGGCCTCGGCTCGGACGTGCTGCGGGTCAACCCCCACCTGCGTACGGTCATTTCGCCGTACGCGGACGGGGAGGAACTGGTCGCCGTGCCCGCCCTGCGGATGGACGCGGCGCTGGTGCACATGAACCGCGCCGACCGGTTCGGCAACGGCCAGTATCTGGGCCCCGACCCCTACTTCGACGACCTGTTCTGCGAGGCCTCCGACACCGCGTACGTCTCGTGCGAGCGCATCGTCGACTCCAGGGAGCTGACCGCGCACGCGGTGCCCCAGACGATGCTGATCTCCCGGCACTCGGTGACGGGCGTGACCGAGACGCCCAAGGGCGCGCACTTCACGTCCTGCGCGCCCGACTACGCCCGCGACGAGCCCTTCCAGAAGACGTACGCCACCGCCGCCGCCGATCCACGCGCCTGGGAGGTCTTCCACGACCGCTTCCTCACCGGTACGGAGCGGGACTACCAACTGGCCGTCCAGGCCTGGCACAAGGAGCAGCGATGACGCGGACCGGTGCGACGACGACCGGGCGGACCGCCACCCGCGCCGAGTACTGCGTGATCGCCTGCGCCGAGGCCTGGCGGGACGGCGGTGAGATCCTCGCCTCCCCCATGGGCACGATCCCGTCCGTCGGCGCGCGCCTCGCCAAGCTCACCTTCTCCCCCGACCTGCTGCTCACGGACGGCGAGGCACTGCTCATCGGCGACGTCCCGGCGGTGGGCGCCGCCTCGGGTGTGACGGAGGGCTGGCTGCCGTACCGCAAGCACCTGACGATGGTGATGGGCGGCAGACGGCACGTGATGATGGGCGCGAGCCAGATCGACCGCTTCGGCAACCAGAACATCTCCTGCATCGGTGACTGGGAGCGCCCCCAGCGGCAGCTGCTCGGCGTGCGCGGCGCCCCGGCCAACACGATCAACAACCCGGTGAGTTACTGGGTCCCGAGGCATTCGACGCGGGTCTTCGTCGAGAAGGTCGACATGATCAGCGGTGTCGGGTACGACAGCGCGGCCGCCGCGGGGCCCTCCGCGACCCGCTTCCACGACCTGCGCCGCGTCGTCTCCGACCTCGGCGTCTTCGACTTCGCCACGCCCGACCACGCGATGCGGCCGGTGTCCCTGCACCCGGGCGTCACGCTCGGCCGGGTGCGCGAGGCGACGGGTTTCGCACTGTCCGTGCCGGATGATGTCCCGCACACGCGTGAGCCGACCGACGAGGAACTGCGGCTGATCCGCGAGGTCGTGGACCCACGGAGCCTGCGCGAGCGCGAGGTGCGCGCGTGACGCCGGCCCCGCCCGTCATCGAGACGCCGCTGACCAGGCTGGTCGGGGTGCGGCACCCGATCGTGCAGACCGGCATGGGCTGGGTCGCGGGCCCCCGTCTGGTCTCGGCCGCGGCCGACGCCGGGGCACTCGGCATCCTGGCCTCCGCGACCATGACGGTCGAGCGGCTGCGCGCGGCGGTGCGCGAGGTCAAGTCCCGTACGGACGCGCCGTTCGGGGTCAATCTGCGGGCCGACGCGAGTGACGCCCGCGACCGCGTCCGGACCATCGTCGACGAGGGCGTGCGGGTCGCGTCCTTCGCGCTGGCACCGTCCAGGGAGCTGATGGCCGAGCTAAAGGACGCGGGCGTGGTGGTCATCCCCTCGGTCGGCGCGCGCCGGCACGCCGAGAAGGTCGCGGCGTGGGGCGCGGACGCGGTGATCGTGCAGGGCGGCGAGGGCGGCGGGCACACCGGCGAGGTCGCCACGACGGTCCTGCTGCCGCAGATCGTGGACGCGGTGGACATCCCGGTGATCGCGGCCGGCGGGTTCCACGACGGGCGCGGCCTGGTCGCCGCGCTCGCGTACGGCGCGGCGGGCGTGGCCATGGGCACACGCTTCCTGCTCACCTCGGACTCGACGGTCCCGGACGCGGTCAAGGCGCGTTATCTGGCGGCCTCCGTCAAGGACATCACGGTCACCACGCGCGTGGACGGCCTTCCGCACCGGATGCTGCGTACGGAGCTGGTGGCGAGTCTGGAGAAGTCGGGCCGGACAGCGTCCCTGGCACGGGCGGTGCGGCACGCGGCGGCGTTCCGCAAGGTCTCCGGGATGGGCTGGACGCGAATGGCACGCGACGGCCTCGCGATGAAGCGCGGCAAGGACCTGACGTGGAGCCAGGTGCTGCTCGCGGCGAACACGCCGATGATGCTGAAGTCGGCGATGGTGGACGGCCGCCCGGACCTGGGAGTGATGGCTTCGGGGCAGGTGGCGGGCGTGATCGAGGACGTGCCGTCGTGCGCGGAGCTGGTGGAGCGGATGATGGTGGAGGCGAGGGAGGTGATGGGCAGGTTGAGGCTGGGCTGATGGAACGCGTCCGGCGACAGAACGAGCCCGTCCGGCGATCGAGGACCGGGGTCCGGGGCCGCGAGCCCCGCGACGTCAGCCCCGAGGCGGCCCGCGCGGCAGGGGCACCACCGGAAGCCCGACCGTCAACGCCGCGCGGGCGACAGGTGGTCCAGCGCCCGGTCGATGAGACCATCCGCCCCGCAACTCCGCGCCAGGGTCAGCCCCCGCTCGAGCTCCGGCACGGACCCCGCCGCGATCCCGTACTCGACGCGCGCCACCGCGTGTTCGTACGCACAGGGCGATGCCTCCAGGTACGTGGCGGCCTGGCGGTAGAGGGCGATGGAGCGCGGCCCGCTCTCCAGAGCGGCGGCACACCGCAGGGCCTCGCCGATCGCCGTGTCCGTGCCGAACCGCTCGGCCTGCATACGGGCGTCGGAGACGAGGAGCGCCGCCCGCTCGGGGTCCTCGTGGGCCAGGGCGCGGGCGAGGTCGTACGCCCACGGCGCGAGCACGGTGTTGTACTGCCCGCGCGCGGTCAACGCCTTGGCCGTGGCCTCCAGTACGCCAAGACCCTCGTCGGCGCGGCCGAGGGCGAGCAGGAGCCTGCCGCGTACGGACAGGGCGTCGGGGACGTAGATCGTGGAGGCGGAGGGCGGCGCGAAGCCGTAGCGGTCGGCGATCGCGCCCGCCTCGTCGATGTGCCCGCGCGCCAGCAGCGTGTCGATGAGCATGCTGGCCGCCTCCCAGTGCATGGGCAGGCCCGTGCCGACGCGGTCGGCGAGGCGCAGGCTCTCGCGCAGGGAGCGCTCGGCGTCGATCAGCCGCCCGCGCCTGCGGTACACATAGCCGAGGAAGGCGTGCGAGAGGGCGAGGTGTCCGCCGCTCCAGCCCGCCGTCTCGTACGCGCGCACGGCCTCGGTGAACAGGCTCTCCGCGCGGTCGAGCCGGTCCGAGAAGGCGTAGGAGCCGCCGAGCATCAGGCGGAGTTCGAAGCTCCATTCCGTGTCGGTCCAGCCGAGTCCTGGTGCGAGGCGGCCGTTGACGAGGGCACGGTCGCAGAGTTCGACGACCAGTTCCGCGTTCTCGCCGCGGGTCATGGCGTCGAAGGCGCGCAGGATCAGCAGGGCGCGTTCGGAGTTGTTCCGGCCGGCGAGTGGACCGGCGAGCGCGGCGAGCCGCCGTGACCGGCCCGGTGAGTCCTCCTCGCCCGCGTGGATGCCCTCCCACATGTAGTGCACGGCCTGCAGGCGCAGCCGCGCGGGCTCGTCGTCGAGCCGCTCCGTCTCCTCGACGATGGCGCGCAGGCCTTCTTCCAGTTGGTCGTTGTGGACGAGTGCCTGGGAGAGGCGGCAGACCGCGTCGACACGCAGGTCCTTGTCGAGGCCGCGCATGGAGAGGGCCTCGCGCAGGTGCCGGATGGTGGTGGCGGGCGAGGTGAGCAGGGTGGCGCAGCCCAGTTCGTAGAGCACGCGCGCGTGGATCTCGGGCAGCGGTGGCTCCTGAAGGGCCCGCTCCAGACAGCGGCGGGCCGCGTCGGGCGCGCCGACGGCGAGGTGTTCGGCCGCGGCCTGGCGCAGCTGCTCGACCAGTTCGGGGTCGTCTTCCGGATGGACCTCCAGCAGGTGCCGGGAGGCGGCCGCGGCGCCCCGGCCGTCGCGGGTGACGACGGCGGCGGCCACACCGTGCATGGCGGTGCGGGTGGCCGCGGGGATCGAGCGGAGGATCGTGCTCGCGATCTGCGGGTGGACGAACTCCAGGCCTTCCGCGTCGGGGAGCAGGATGCGTGCGGCGCAGAGCCGTTCCGCGCAGCGTTCGGCGGTGTCGCGGGGCATGACGGCGAGCGAGGCGGCCATGTCCAGGGAGATGGCGGTGCCGAGGATGGCGGCCGCCCAGGCGAAGCGGGTGGCGTCGGTGCCCAGCTCTTCGAGGCGGGCGATGAGGCCGTTGCCCTTGGCCGTGCGGTTGAGGGCGCGGAGCGCGTCCGCGGTGCTCTCCACCGGTTCCAGTTCGCTGTCCTGCACCTTGGCGAGCAGTTCGACCGACTCGTACGGATTGCCGCCGGTGACGGCCCACACCTCGCGGCAGAACGGGGCGTCGGCGTGCTCGCCGAGTGTGGCGCGGGTCAGGCCCGCGGCGGCGTCCGGGGTGAGCGCGCGCAGCGTGCTGAACGAGCGGGCCGACGCGGCGACCGAGGCCAGATGGCGGGCGCTCTCGCCTCTGGCGTCGCCGGGCCGGTGGGCGATCACGACGAGCACGGGCAGTTCGTCCAGGCGCCGGGCGAAGGCGGCCAGCCAGTGCAGGGTCTCCTGGTCGGCCCAGTGCGCGTCGTCGATGAGCAGGACGAGCGGCCATTTCAGCTGTGCGAGGCGCGAGACCGCTTCGACGAGGCCCTCGCAGACGCCCTGGGGGTCGGCCTGGCCTCCGCCGGGCTCGGTTATGCCGAGGGCGGGTCCCGCGATCTCGTACCAGTCGCCGAGGTATTCGCGGGCCTCGTCGGGCGAGAGGGAGACGAGTGCGGGCTGGAGGAGTTGGCGTACGACGTTGAAGGGGACGGAGGTGACCGCCTCACCGCCGCGTGCGGACCAGACCGTGGCGCGGCGGGCCTCCGCGATGCGCCGCACCTCGGACAGGAGCGCGGTCTTGCCGATGCCGGCCTCTCCGCTGAAGACGAGCAGGCCGCCCGCGTCGCTCGTGGCGTCCGCGCAGAGTTCCTCGACGGCCTGGGTCGCCGCGGCGAGTTCGACCTCGCGCTCCCACAACGGGGCCCAGGCGGCTCCTCCGGGCCGTCCCTGCGTCATCGCGCCACCTCCCGGGATCGCTCATTCGGCGTACAGAAGTCGAGACTAGCCGGGTCGGGGCCGCTGTGGAGCGCGGTCGGCGCAGGTACTGCCGCAAGGGGTGAGGGGGCGTCCGTTTCGCGGGCGGGGCGGGTCTTCGGGACGGCGGTCGGGGGCGGCCGGGGGGGCGGTCAGAGGCGCTCGATGATCGTCACGTTCGCCTGGCCGCCGCCCTCGCACATCGTCTGGAGGCCGAACCGGCCGCCGGTGCGCTCCAGTTCGTGCAAAAGGGTCGTCATCAGCTTCACTCCGGTCGCCCCGAGGGGGTGGCCGAGGGCGATCGCACCGCCGTTGACGTTGACCTTCTCCGGATCGGCTCCGGTCTCCTCGAGCCAGGCGAGGACGACCGGCGCGAACGCTTCGTTGATCTCCACGAGGTCGATGTCGCCGATGCTCATGCCGGTCTTCTTGAGGGCGTACGCGGTGGCGGGGATCGGCGCGGAGAGCATCCGGATGGGGTCCTCGCCGCGCACGGAGAGGTGGTGGACGCGGGCGCGGGGCGTCAACCCGTGTACGCGCACGGCCCTTTCGCCGGCGATGAGCATGGCCGCGGCGCCGTCCGAGACCTGTGAGGAGCAGGCGGCGGTGATCGTGCCGTCGTCCAGGACGGGCCTGAGGCCCGCCATCTTCTCCAGGGTCGTGTCGCGGCGCGGGCCCTCGTCGGTGGTGACGTCGCCGTACGCGACGGTTTCGCGGTCGAAGCGGCCCTCGTCGATGGCGCGGATCGCCCGCTGGTGGGAGCGGAGGGCGAACTCCTCCATGTCGCGGCGGGATATGTCCCACTTGGCGGCGATCGACTGGGCGCCGTGGAACTGGTTCACGGGCCGGTCGCCGTAGCGGGCGCGCCAGCCCTCGCTGCCGGCGTACGGGCCTTCGGTGAGGCCGAGCGGCTCGGCGGCCTGCCGGGACGCGAAGGCGATGGGGATCATCGACATGTTCTGTGTGCCGCCCGCGACGACGAGGTCCTGGGTGCCGGACAGGACACCCTGCGCCGCGAAGTGCACGGCCTGCTGGGACGATCCGCACTGCCGGTCGATCGTCACGCCGGGCACCTCTTCGGGGAGTCCGGCCGCGAGCCAGCTGGTGCGGGCGATGTCCCCGGCCTGGGGCCCGACCGTGTCCAGGCAGCCGAAGACGACGTCCTCCACGGCGGCGGGGTCGATGCCGGTGCGCTCGACGACCGCCTTGAGGACGTGGGCGCCCAGGTCGGCGGGGTGGACCTGGGAGAGCCCGCCCTTGCGCCTGCCGACGGGGGTGCGGACCGCTTCGACGATGTAGGCCTCGGCCATGACTGGGTACTCCTCGGTCGTGGGGCGCCGTGGGACGGCGCGCCGCTTACGTACGTACGGAGATGCCGTCCAGGACCATCGAGAGGTACTGGCGGGCGATCTCCTCGGGGCTGTGGCCGCCGCCGGGGCGGTACCAGGACGCGGCGACCCAGACGGTGTCGCGCACGAAGCGGTAGGCGAGCCGGACGTCCAGGTCGTCGCGGAAGACGCCTTCCGCGACGCCGCGCTCCAGCGTCGTCAGCCACGCCTTCTCGAAGCGCTGCTGGGAGTCGGACAGGTACTGGAAGCGCTGCTGGGCGACCAGGTGCTTGGCCTCCTTCTGGTAGATCGCGACGGCGGCGCGGTGCCGGTCGATCTCCCGGAAGGACTCCGTGACGAGCGCTTCGAGCGTCCGGCGGGGGTCGAGCTGGGCCTGGAGCACGCTGTCGTAGCCGTCCCACAGCTCGGTGAGGAAGGTGCGGAGGATCTCTTCGAGCATCGACTCCTTGGAGTCGAAGTGGTAGTAGAGGCTGCCGGCGAGCATGCCCGCGGCGTCGGCGATCTTGCGGACCGTGGTGGCGTTGTACCCCTGCTCGGCGAAGACGTCGGCGGCGATGCCGAGCAGTTCGCGGCGCCGCTCGGGCGAGGGGCTCACCTGCGCCTTCTTCTTGCTGGTGCGCTGCTTCGGTTCGCTGGTGCGCTGCTCTGGTTCGTCGGTGCTCTGCTTCGGTTCGTTGGTGCTCTGCTTCGGTTTCGACACACGGTCATTCTCCGCCTAGGCGTGCTGGCTGCTGACCGAGACCGTCTCGCCCGTCATGTACGAGGAGTAGCCGCTGGCCAGGAAGACGATGACGTTGGCTATCTCCCACGGCTGCGCGTACCGCCCGAAGGCCTCGCGCTCGGTGAGTTCGTCGAGGAGCTCCGGAGAGGTCACTTTCGCCAGGTGGGGATGGATCGCGAGGCTCGGCGCGACCGCGTTGACCCGGATGCCGTGGGGGGCGGCCTCGATCGCGGCGCAGCGGGTGAGGGCCATGACGCCGGCCTTCGCCGCGGCGTAGTGCGCCTGGCCCGCCTGGGCGCGCCAGCCGAGCACCGAGGCGTTGTTCACCAGCACGCCGCCCCGGCCGGAGGCCCGCATGCGGCGCAGGGCCGCGCGAGTGCAGCGGAACGTGCCGTTCAGCGTGACGTCGATGACCTTGTCCCACTGCTCGTCGGTCATCTCGGTGAGCTGCGCCGTCCCGCCGAGTCCGGCGTTGTTCACCACGACGTCCAGGCGGCCGTGGCGCCGGTCCGCCAGCTCGAACAGGGACTGGACCTGCGCCTCGTCGGTGACGTCGCACGGGATGCCGTCGACGCGGTCGGCGCCGAACTCCTCGGCGAGCGCCGCGACCGTCTCCTTGGTGCGGCGCGGGTGGGCGTCGCCCATGACGATGCGGGCGCCTTCCTCCAGGAAGCGGCGCGCGGTGGCGCCGCCGATGCCGGCTCCGGCGGCCGCCGTGATCACGGCGGTGCGGCCCGCGAGCAGCTCGTGTCCCGGCGGGTACGCGGGTGCGTCCATCGGGCGCCCTCCCAGTTCTGGTTCTGCTTTCTCGCCCTCGACTCGTCTACCGCTTTCAGGGTAATCTACCAAACACTTGTTAGGGAAGAGTGATGGGAGAGGGAAGGCGGGCGCTGATGGACCTCGACTTCACCGCCGGGGAAGAGGAATTCAGGCGGCGGGCGCGCGAGTGGTTGGCCGCGCATGTGCCGGCCGCGCCGCTGCCGTCCCTGGAGACGGAGGAGGGTTTCGCGGCGCACCGGGAGTGGGAGCGCGTGCTCGCGGCCGACCGCTGGTCGGTGGTGTCCTGGCCCGAGGAGTACGGCGGGCGGGGCGTCGACATCGTCAAGTGGCTGGTGTTCGAGGAGGAGTACTACGCGGCGGGGGCGCCGGGCCGCGTCTCGCAGAACGGCATCAATCTGCTCGCGCCGACGCTCTTCGACTTCGGCACCGCCGAGCAGCGTGCGCGGGTGCTGCCGTCCATGGCGACCGGCGAGGTGATCTGGGCGCAGGCCTGGTCGGAGCCGGAGGCGGGGTCGGACCTGGCGTCACTGCGGTCCACCGCGCGGCGTGCGGACGGGGGTTGGGTGCTGCGCGGGCAGAAGACGTGGTCGTCGCGGGCCGCGTTCGCCGACCGCGCGTTCGGACTGTTCCGCAGCGGGCCGTATGACACCGGCGCGGGTGCCGGTGCCGGTGCGGGCGCCAGCGCCGGTGCGGGCGCCAGCGCGGGTGCCGCGGGCAAGCCGCATCGGGGGCTCACCTATCTGATGTTCCCGCTCGACGCGGAGGGCGTGACGGTCCGTCCCGTCGGGCGCCTGGACGGCAAGCCCGCCTTCGCCGAACTCTTCCTCGACGACGTCTTCGTACCGGACGAGGACGTGATCGGCGAGCCGGGCCAGGGCTGGCGGATCGCCATGTCGACCACGGGCAACGAACGCGGCCTCACTCTGCGCTCCCCCGGCCGCTTCCTCGCCTCTGCGGACCGCCTCGCGCGGGGCTGGCGGGCGCACGGGGACCCGGCGGACACCGCTCTGCGCGACCGGGTCGCGGACGCCGTCATCGGGGCGCGTGCCTACGAGTTGTTCACGTGGGCCTGCGCGTCGCGCTTCGCGGCCGGGGAGACGGTCGGCGCCGAGTCCAGCCTCAACAAGGTCTTCTGGTCGGAGTACGACATCGCGCTGCACGAGACGGCGCTGGATCTGCTGGGCGCGGAGGGCGAGCTGACCGACGGCGCGGCGGCGGACTGGACGGAAGGGTATGTCTTCTCCCTCGCCGGGCCCATCTACGCCGGCACCAACGAGATCCAGCGCGACATCATCGCCGAGCGGCTGCTCGGCCTGCCGAAGGGACGCCGCTGATGAGGTTCCTCCTCGATGCCGAGCAGCGGGAGTTCGCGCGCTCGCTGGACGCGATGCTGTCGGCGGCCGACACGGTGACGGCCACGCGCGCGTGGGGCGCGGGCGATCTCGCGCCGGGGCGTGCGGTGTGGGCGCGGCTCGCGGACATGGGGGTCTTCGCGCTGCCGGTTCCGCAGGCGTATGAAGGTGTGGGCCCGCTGCCCGTGGAGACGGTCGTCGCCTTCGTGGAGTTGGGCCGGCACGCCGTGCCGGGTCCGGCCGCCGAGACGGTGGCCGCGGCGGCGCTGCTCACACGCCTGGCGGAGCTGGGCGAGCCGGAACCGGCCAAACGGTTCCTGCCCGGGATCGCCTCGGGCGCGGCGAGCGCGACGCTGACGCTGCCCGGCGGCGGGCCGTTGGCGCTGGACCCCGAGGCGGCGGGCCTGATCCTGGCCGTGGCCGACGGCGAGCTGCGGCTCGCGCCCGGGCACGCGCGCGTACGTCAGTCCCTCGACCCGGCTCGGCGCCTCGCCGCCCCCCTGCCCGGTGGTGAACTGCTCGCCACGGGCCCCGCCGTGACCGCGGCGGCCCGGCACGCGAGGGAGTGGGCGGCGCTCGCGACGGCCGCGCAGTCGCTCGGCGTCGGATGCGCGCTGCTCGACAGGACCGTGGCGTATGTGAAGCAGCGCACGCAGTTCGGGACGCCGATCGGAGCGTTCCAGGCCGTCAAGCACCGGCTCGCGAACGTCCTGCTACGCCTGGAGTTCACCCGCCCCCTGGTGCTCGGCGCCGCGCTGACCCTGGCACCGGCGGATGTCGCCGCCGCCAAGGTGACGGCGAGCGAGGCGGCGTACGGGGCGGCCCGGGCCGCGCTCCAGCTGCACGGGGCTATCGGCTACACCGCGGAGTTCGACCTGTCCCTGTGGCTCACGAAGGCGCGGGCACTGCGGTGTGCCTGGGGTGATCCGGGGGTGTGGCGGGGACAGGTGCTCGCGGCGCGGGGCTGAACGGGGCCCCGCGACGTACCCCAGCCGTGCTCCGGGCAGACCCTCGCAGCACAGAAGTCGGGCGCGCCGCGCACAGCGGTCGGGTGGCGCAGAGGTGGGGCGCCCGGCCGGGGGTTCGCGCGGGAGACGCGGCCCGTGCCTCGGCCCGCTGGTGACGGCGTGTTCCGCGGCCCGGGCGGGACGTTCCGCCACCCGGGCGGGCGGGCTTTCGGCGGGATCGGCGTGGGCGGTGCGCGGCGCTGCACCCCGTGCCGCGTTCGCGGAAGACGCGTCGCCCGCCTCCCACGGGATGCGATGATCAAGCGCATTGGTGAGCCGACCGAGAAGGAGGCCCCACGTGCGCGTGATCGGGCTCATGTCAGGGACCTCGTACGACGCGATCGACGCGGCAGCCGCCGATCTGACCCTCGACGGGGACCGTCTGACGCTCACCCCCCTCGGGCTGATCAGCCGTGGCTACGACGAAGGGCTGCGCGCCGCGCTCGCCGCCGCGCTGCCGCCCGCGACCACCACGCTCGCCGAGGTCTGCCGCCTGGACACCGCCATAGGCCGCGCCTTCGCCGCCGCCGCGGTCGAGGCGGACCGCGAACTGTGCGACTCGCAGGCCCAGTTGGTCGCCTCGCACGGTCAGACGGTCTACCACTGGGTGGCGGACGGCCAGGTGCACGGCACCCTGCAGATCGGACAGCCCGCCTGGATCGCCGAGGCATCGGGACTGCCGGTGGTCGCCGACTTCCGCCCACGCGACATCGCGGCGGGCGGCCAGGGCGCGCCCCTGGTCAGCCTGGTGGACCGGATGTGGCTGCGCGGCCGTCCCGGCGCCCCCGCGGCGCTGAACCTCGGCGGCATCGCCAACATCACCGCCGCCGACGGCACCGCCTTCGACACGGGCCCCGCCAACGCCCTGGTCGACGCCGCGGTGAGCGAGGCGACGGGCGGCCGCCTCGCCTACGACCTGGACGGTGAGTTCGCCGCGCGCGGCGCGGTCCACGCAGGGCTCCTCGACCGTCTCCTCGCCGAGCCCTACTACGCGCTTCCGGCACCGAAGACGACGGGCAAGGAACTCTTCCACCTGCCGTATCTGCGTACGGCCTTGAAGGGGTACGAGGCGCTGCCCACCGAGGACGTCGTCGCCACGCTCATCCGGCTCACCGCCCGCACGGTCGCCGACGCCGTCCGCTCGGTGAAGGCCTCGGAGGTCATCGCCTCCGGCGGCGGCACGCGCAACCCGGCGCTGATGGGCTCCCTGCGGGCGGAGTTGGGCGGCGGCATCCCGGTGCGCACCTCCGACGAGCTCGGCATGCCGTCCGCGGCGAAAGAGGCGTACGCCTTCGCCGTCCTCGGCTTCCTGACTCTGCACGGCCTGCCGGGAACGGTCCCGACGAGCACGGGCGCACGCCACGCGAGCGTGCTGGGCTCGATCACACCGGGGCGACGGGGCATGCCGTGGCCCGAGACGATCCCGGAGAAGGAGGCCCCGGCGCGGCTGGTCATCAACGGCCATGGGAGCCGGGGCCGGTAGGCCGCGACAGCAGCGCCCTAGGGAACTGCGGACCGGGGGACCCTGGGGAATCAGGGGCTCCACGCGTCGAGGGAGGCCGGCGGGGCCGCTCTTGACCGCCCTCTCATGTCGCTTTATGGCCCCCTCTCATGCCGCTTTCACCCGGGGCTCATACTCTGGCGCCCATGACGCAGATGACTCCCCCAGGCTGGTACCCCGATCCCGGCCAGACCGCCGGCGGTCCGCCCACCGAGCGCTGGTGGGACGGGAACATGTGGACGGATCAGGTGCGCGCCGCCGCGGGCACGCACGCGTACCCGACCCAGCCGGCCTTCCCGGCCCATCCGGGACAGGCCCCCGCGCCACGGCGGCGCCTGCGCGTCGCGATAGCCGTCGGAGTGGTGCTCGTCGTCCTCGCCGGGATAGGCGGCGGCGTGTACGCCCTGACCGCCGACGACGACAACAAGGACAACGGCGACTCCACCGCCAAGGAGCCCTCGGCCGGCGCCCCCCAGGACCCCGGGACGCCCGATTCGCCGCGGTCACCGGACGGCTCGGAGACCCCGAACGCCCCGAACGCCCCGAAGGCCCCAGGGCAGGAGCCCGGCTTCGCGAGCGACACGGTGAGCGGCATCAAGATCCCCGTGCCGGACGGCTGGGCGGGCGGCCCCACGCAGGTGGGCGCCGGGGTGCAGACGGACCCGATCCCCTGCCCCGGGAACCCCGAGGAGCGGTGCACTCGCGGCAGCGCGTACTCCCAGCCCGCCGAGAAGCTGGGCATCGACGCCAAGACGCCCGAGGCGGCCGCCAAGGAGGACATCAAGAAGAACGCGAAGGAGGGGTACGGCGGCAAGACGTACGGCCGTATCACCTCGCACAAGGTGCTGGCGTCCAAGTCGATCACCGTGGCGGGCCAGAAGGGGTACTACGTCCGCTGGAAGGCCGTCACGGAGAAGAGCGACGACGGATACGTCGAGTCGCTCGCCTTCCCCTCCCCCGCCGACAAGTCGAAGCTCGTCATCGTCCGCATGGGCATCGACGACAACGCCAAGGCGCCTTCGCCGTCCTACATGGACCAGATCGCCAAGGGCATCAAGGCGGGCCCCACAGGCGGCGGCGGAGGAACCGGACAGGACGTGTAGGACACGGGGCCGGACGTTCAGCACACGGGAACGTGCGGATGATGCCGCGGGCCGGTGCGGCAGCACGCGTGGGCCCGATGGACCGGGCGGGGTTCCTCGCCGCTCAGGAGGAACCCCGTCCGGCCCGGGGGTGCGCGCCGCCCCCGTCCCCACGGTGCGGCGCGGGCAGGCCCGGGTCTCGTCATCCAGCAGACCCGGGCCCACGATCAGGTGAGGCCGAGCGCGGGCAGCACGCACGCCTCGACGAAACGCGTCAGATACTCCTCGTCGGCGTGCGCGCCCTCAAGGACCGGTCTGGCCCGCAGCACGCCGAACAGCTGCACTGTGAGGAACTCCACCGCCGGATGCCCCTCGGCGATCTCACCGCGCTCGACGCCGCGCCGGATGATCACGTCCATGGCCTGGAGCTCCGGCTCGACCAGCGTCTCGCGCAGCACCCGCTGCAGGTCCACGTCCTGGAGGACCGCGTGGCTGAGCGCCTGGACCAGCATCGTGTCCCGCCCCGACTGCTCGCCCGCGGCCCGGGCCGCCTCGCGCAGGTCCCCGGCGAGGCTGCCGGTGTCGATCCCCTCGAACCGCACGCAGCGGTTGGCTCGCAGCGCCGCGGCCACGAATTGGGGCTTGGTCTTCCACTGACGGTAGAGCGTGGACTTGCTGCACCGGGTTCGGGCGGCCACGCCCTCCATGGTCAGCGCCTCATAGCCGCACTCGCGGAGCTGGTCGAGGACGGCGTCGTAGAACTCCTGCTCACGCTCCGGCGTGATCTTCGAGCGACTCGTCGTCGACGTCATGGCTCTTCTCCTCGGTACGGCGGCCGGATCAGCTCGATCAGCCCTCATCGATACGCCAGTGTACCGGTACGCCTTCGTATCGGTACACTGGCGTATCGATGAGCGAGGCGATTCCTCGCTCGGCACCGCACTACCCAGTCATCATGCAAAGGGGCCGGGGGATGGAATCCCGAACCGAGCCTGCCGAACGGGAGCCGGGCATAACGGTCCGGGAGCCGGACATATCCGCCCGACCGCCCGTCGTCCGCGAGCTCCTCCTCGTCGTAGGACTCTTCCTCGTCTACAAGTTCGGCAGGCAGCTCGCCAACGGGCACACCGGCGAGGCCTTCCACAACGCGCACCGCGTGTGGGACGCCGAGCGGGTGCTGCGCCTGCCCGGCGAGGGCGCCGTGCAGGACGCGCTGCTGAGCAGCGAGACGCTGATCCACGTCGCGAACACCTATTACGCGACCGTGCACTTCCCGGCGACGCTGCTCTTCCTGGTCTGGCTGTACGCGCGCCGGCCCCGGCACTACGTCTGGACGCGGCGGGTCCTGGCCGCGCTGACCGCGGCCGCGCTCGTGCTGCACCTGGGCTTCCCGCTCGCGCCGCCTCGGATGCTGGACGCCGCGCGCCTGGTGGACACGGCGCAGGTGTACGGACCCTCGGTCTACGCCTCGAAGCCCGCCACCGACACGATGGCCAACCAGTTCGCGGCCATGCCCTCCCTGCACTTCGGCTGGGCGCTGATGCTCGCCATCGGCATGATCGTCGCGACCTCGACGCGGTGGCGCTGGCTGTGGCTGCTGCATCCGCTCCTTACCCTGCTCGTGGTCGTGGGCACCGCCAACCACTACTGGCTCGACGCGCTCGCGGCGACCGCGCTGCTCGGCATCGCGCTCGCCGTCATCAGGCCGCCGCTTCCGGCACGGTCGCTGGTCGTACGGCGCCGAGGAGCCACGTCCCGGTCCCAGCCCGATGCCGCGCCCTCGCCCGCGCCCGAAGCCGCGCCCGCGCCCGGAGCGGCGCCCGCGCCCCCCTCGCCCGCGTCGGAGCCGGGCCTCTCCCCCGCCGTCCCGGAATTGATCGTCTCGGGGGCCCCACGGTGAGCGCCACACTTCTCGCCGTCGTGCTCTCCCTCGTCTCGGCGGGCGCGTACGCCGCCGCGGCCGTCGCTCAGGAGCGGCTCGCCTCGCGGGTCGCCGAGGGCGAGAGCGGGGTCCTGCGGATGCTCGGCAGCGGCATCTGGTGGTCCTCGGTCGGGCTCAACGCGGCCGCCGCGCTGCTGCACGTGGCCGCCCTGAAGTACGGGCCGCTCACGCTGGTCCAGCCGCTGGGGGCGCTCACCCTCGTCGCCGCCGTGCCGCTCGGCGCGCGGCTCGCGGGGCGCCGGGTCACGCGCCTGGAGTGGCGCGGCACCGGCCTCACGCTCATCGGCCTCGGCGCGCTGCTCCTGACCGCTTCGGGACCGGCGCCGGACGACACCCTGACGGTGCCCGAGGCGCTGGTCGTGGCCGCCGCGACCATGGCGGCCATCGGGATGCTCTCCCGGCCGGGTACGCGGCCGGGGCTGCGGCACGCGACCGCGTCCGGCTTCGCATCCGGCGTCGCGTCGGCGCTCACGCAGACCGTGACGGTCGCCGTGACCGACCGCTCGGGGCCGCTGCTCAGCCCGCAGGTCCTGATCGTCGCGCTGCTGGTCGCGGCGTTCGCCGCCGGTGGCCTGCTGCTCTCGCAGACCGCCTACCGGGGCGGCCTCGGCGCGCCGCTCGCCGTGGTGACCCTGTCCAACCCGCTGGCGGCCTCGGTCATCGGCGTGGCGCTGCTCGGCGAGCGGCTGCGCGGCGGCGCCGGCGGGCTCCTCCTCGCGGTGGCGGGCGCGGCGGTCGCGGCGTACGGCGTCGTGGTCCTCACCCGGTCGCCGTCGCCGCGGGGCCCGGCGGACGAGCCGGAGCCGGACTTCCTGCCGTCGATCCCCGGCCCGGCCGTGGAACCGGCGGCGCTGCGCCTGTCACGGCCCTGACGGACGTACGTACGCATGTCAGTCCGTACGTACGTGAGAAACGGCGTCGGCCGCACTTCCCGGGCGGGGAGTGCGGCCGACGCCGTTGTCGTACGGAACGGGCACGGTCACCCGAAGCCGCGGGAGTCCTGCTTGAGGGCCGTGTCGACCGTCAGGGCCGTCGCCACGACGAGGCTCAGGAGCGGCTCGGGCAGCTGGTAGTGGATCTGGAGGACGTAGTTGTCCGCGGTGGTGAACATGGTCTTGGCGAGACCTTCCCAGGTCTTCGTGATCCGGGCGACCTCGTTGTCCGCGTGGTCGACGATCGAGAAGTTCCAGGCGCGCCAGTTCTCCGCCTTGATCGCGCCGACCTGCTGGCCGTTCACCACCATCGCGAAGTTGATCTTGCCGATCATGTTCTGCTGGACGATCTCACCGACCGGTGAGCCGTCCGCGCGCTCCACGATCACCCGCGACTTCATGAACTTCCGCGGGCGGGTCAGCATCATCTGCGGCTGGCCGTACGCGTCGCGGATCTCCAGCTTGTGCGTCATGAACTGGTCGATGCTCGCGACGAAGCGCGCGGCCTTCTTCAGAAAGCTCTGGCCGACCTGCACGACCGAGCCGAGCGTGTTGCCCGACTGGTCCATGACGCTGTACTCGTTCGTCAGCTCGATGAGTTTGGCCTTCTGGTTCACCACCAGGACCGGCTCGGTGAACAGCGTGCCGCCGCCCTGAGCGGACGGCGCGACGCCGGCCTGCTGCTGGACCTGGCGCTGCACCTTGGCCGGGTCGGCCATCGGTGGCGCCACCGGCGCGGCCTGCGGGTACGCCTGCGGCTGGCCGAACTGACCCTGCGGGGTCTGCGGGGCCTGCGGCTGCTGCGGGACCTGCTGGGCCGGGCTGGTCTGCTGGGTCCACTGGGAGCCGTCCCACCAGCGGAGCTGCTGGGGGTTGCCCTGGGGGTCCGGGTACCAGCCAGCAGGAGTGTTCGAATGCGTTGTCACCCGGGTGACCCTACCTTCCGGGCGGGGCGCGAAGAACCCCCTCAGAACGCCACGTCGACCCGCAGATCGCCCGCCGCCTCCCGCAGCTCCACCGCTCCGATCGTGCCCGCCGCCCGCACATCGGCCTCCGCCGCCGCGAAGCGGTCGAGGGTCGCTCGCGGTGCCGTGGCCGCCGCCCCCGTGACCTCCGCCCGCATCGACAACCGCGCCCGCGACTTGGCCTTGCGGACCGCCGCGATGGCCTCCGACGCCGTGTCGAGGACCGCCGCGTCGCCGGCGTACCGGCGCGGTCCGCCGGCGTCCGGCCAGGCGGCTCGGTGCACCGAGCCGCTCCGCCACCACGACCAGACCTCCTCCGTGGCGAACGGCAGGACCGCGCGCGAGCAGTTCGTCGCGCAGCTTTTCGTCCCGGCCGCTGTTGCGGACGTACCCGCGTTCGCGCGCGGTGCGGGCGGTGGCGCCCGCCCGCTTCGCGTACGCGGCGCCGGCCGCGTGTCGAGCCGCAGTTCGCGCCACCACGTGACGTCGGTGGTGTCGCCGAAGACGGGGACCTCGATGCCGAAGAGCGGGGTGCGGACCGTCGTGCCGAACAGGTCCTGGTACCGCTCGTCGTCCGGGTGGGCGACCAGCGCGACACAGGCGGGCGGCAGTTCGGGGCGGGTCGTCTCGATCAGGACGGCGCGGTCGTCGGCCCGGCGGAAGGAGAGCCGGTGGTACGCGGCGGGCCGCTCCCGGTCCTCCAGCTCGGCCTGGGCGACCGCCGTGCGGAACGTGACGTCCCACAGCGTGGGTGCCTCGGCGACGTACGCCTCACCGCGCGCGAGGTTGTCCAGGAACGCCTGCTGCGAGGTGGCGCGGGCGTCCGCGTCGATGGTCTGGTAGGTGCGCGACCAGTCGACGGAGAGCCCGAGCTTGCGCCACAGCTCCTCGAAGACCTTCTCGTCCTCGACGGTGAGCCGTTCGCACAGCTCGATGAAGTTCCTCCAGGATTTGGGCAGTTGGCGCCTTCCCGGCTTCTCCGGCGGCGTGAAGCCGGGGTCGTACGGCAGGGCGGGGTCGGCAGGCCGTTGTCGTCCCATCCCTGAGCGACCCGCTGACCGTGGGCGGCGGGGTGTCGATGGAGAAGACCTCGTCCCGCGTCTTCGAGCGGTCGAACGCGAATACACCCGACTCGTCCCAGCGCCGCGACCATTTCTCTTCGAGCCCGTCGAGGACGGGCTTGGCGGGGGCCCCGGAGGGGCGCGGGGAGGAGTTCGTCATGCCCCTGGATGCCATCCGCGGCGGTTCACGACGGCCTCTCCTCTATCGGCGCCTCTCCCCATTGCTGCTCCGGGGCCCCGCCGACCCTCAGCCGGTGATGATCGCCGGGTCGCTGACGCCCGCCGCGCCCGTCTCCACGTGGCCCGCGAGCCGCCGCAGGAAGCCCGTGTCCGTGTCGGACTTCACGGTGAGGTCGTACCAGCGCCTGGTCGCCCGCAGATCGACGGTGTGCTGCACGTCGGCGCCCGCCTTGACCTTGAAGGTCTGGGGCGTGCCGCCGTAGGCGTTGGTCAGCGTGAGGTTCACGTCCGCGCTGCCCGCGTTCCTCAGCGTCAGCGTGAGGTTGCCCGTCGTCCGGTCATGGCGGGCGGTGACCTCGGGGCCCGCCTTCTTGCCGGGGCCCTTGAAGGTGCGCAGGAAGCCGTTGGGGCCGAACACCGAGAGGTCGTACGTGCCGCTGGAGTACGCCGAGTTCCAGGTGTCGGAGACGGTCTTGCCGGCCTCCGCGGTGTACGTCCAGGGGCCGTCGGTGCGGTTGGCGGAGCGGACATGGAAGCAGACGCCCGCCTTGTCGCCGCCGCCGAAGGTCAGCGTGAACTTCCCGGCCGCCGGGTCCGCGCCGCCGTCGACCAGCGGGGCGTACGGCAGGGCGCGGGCGGGCCGGGAGCCCGGTTCCTGCCGGGGCAGCTTCGGGTTCGCGGGCGCCTTCGGCACGTAGTCGGGGTGGCGCTTGTTGTCCGGCGGCTCGTAGGCGGCCGTGTCGGGCAGCCGTGCCGGGTCCGTGTCCTTGCCGCTGAAGTCGAAGGCGGAGGTCAGGTCGCCGCAGATCGCGCGGCGCCACGGCGAGATGTTGGGCTCGCGCACGCCGAAGCGCCGCTCCATGAACCGGATGATCGACGTGTGGTCGAAGACCTCGGAGTTCACGAAGCCGCCGGTGCTCCACGGCGAGACGACGATCATCGGGACGCGCTGGCCGAGGCCGTAGTGCCCGGCCGCGTAGGAGGCGTTGCCCGGGAAGTAGTCGAGTGTCGTGTCGACGGTGGACTTGCCCTGGGCCGCGTCCTTCGGCACGTACGGCGGGACGATGTGGTCGAAGTAGCCGTCGTTCTCGTCGTAGGTGACGAACAGCGCCGTCTTGGCCCACACCTCGGGGTTGGAGGTGAGCGCGTCGAGGGCCTGGGCGATGTACCAGGCGCCGAAGTTCACCGGCCAGTTCGGGTGCTCGGTGAAGGCCTCGGGGCAGGCGATGTAGGAGACCTGCGGGAGCTTGTCGGCCTTGACGTCGGCCCTGAGGATGTCGAAGTAGCCGTCGCCCGCCTTGGCGTTGGTGCCGGTGCGGGCCTTGTCGTAGAGCGGGTTTCCGGGCTTGGCGTTGCGGAACTTGTTGAAGTAGAGGAGGGAGTTGTCGCCGTAGTTGCCTCGGTAGGCGTCGTCGATCCAGCCCCAGTGCCCAGCCGCGTCCAGGCCGTCGCCGATGTCCTGGTACACCTTCCAGGAGACGCCCGCCTGCTCCAGGCGCTCGGCGTACGTCGTCCAGTCGTACCCCGCCTCCTGGTTGCCGAGGACCGGCCCGCCACCCTTGCCGTCGTTGCCGACGTGACCGGTGAGCATGTAGTAGCGGTTGGGGTCGGTGGCCCCGATGAACGAGCAGTGGTAATCGTCACAGATGGTGAAAGCGTCGGCGAGCGCGTAATGGAACGGGATGTCGTCCCGTTTCAGGTACGCCATCGTCCGCTCGGACTTCGCCGGGATCCACTGGTCGTACTTGCCGTTGTTGAACGCCTTGTGGCCGCCGGCCCAGTCGTGGTCGAGGCCCGCGATGAACTGCATGCCGAGGTCCTCGGCGGCGGGGTGGAAGGGCAGCACCTCCTTGCCGCCGCTGGGCTGGTTCCAGACGGGCTTGCCGTTCGGCAGCGTCACCGGGCGCGGGTCACCAAAGCCGCGTACGCCCTTCATCGTCCCGAAATAGTGGTCGAAGGAACGGTTCTCCTGCATCAGGACCACGACGTGCTCGACGTCCTGAATGGTGCCGGTGCTGCGCCTCGCGGGCAGGGAGGCGGCGCGGGCGATGCTCTGGTTGAGCACCGCGTAGGCCGCGGTGCCGCCGGCGACCTGCATGAAACGGCGCCGATTGAGTTCAGGCATGAATATTTCGACCTCGTGTTGTGTGGGGGACGCGAGCGGGTGAAGTGTGCCAAGGGGAGCAAGCGATACGGAAGGGCCCGTGTCCGGCGGGTGAAGAGAAGTCCAACCTCTGGCGAGCGGGACACAAGGCGCTGTGATTGACGTTCCTGTCTCGGGGTAGACGGTCCCGTCACGGGGGTAGGTGCCGTAGGCAACCATGCGGCACGATGGGGCGCCGCCGATCCGTCTCACCGCCCAGGGAGAGTCCATGACTGTGCGCGTCCACGGCACGTGTGCGCCCGGATTCGAGCGCGTACGCGAGGAGTTCGAGCGGAATTTCACCGAGCGCGGTGACCTGGGGGCGGCCGTCGCGGCCACGGTCGACGGTACGTTCGTCGTGGACCTGTGGGCCGGTGACGCCGACCGGAGCGGCACGCGTCCCTGGGAGCGGGACACGCTGGTGAACGTGTACTCCACGACCAAGGGGATGACGGCGCTCTGCGCCCATCTGCTGGTGGAGCGCGGTGAGCTGGACCTGGACGCGCCGGTCGCGCGGTACTGGCCCGGGTTCGCACGGGCGGGCAAGGCGGACATCCCGGTGCGCTGGCTGCTGAGCCACCGCAGCGGGCTGATCGCGCCCGGCGAACCCATGGGGCCGGGCGCGGTGTACGACTGGGAGAAGGTCACCGAGGCGCTGGCGGCCACCGCGCCGTGGTGGCGGCCGGGCTCCGCGCAGGGCTATCACGCGGTGACGTTCGGCTTCCTGGTCGGTGAGGTGGTGCGGCGGGTCACCGGCGTCTCACTCGGCACCTTCCTGCGCTCGGAGGTGACCGGGCCGCTGGGCGCCGACGTCTTCATCGGTACCCCGGAGAGCGAGCACGGGCGGTGTGCGGACATCGCACCGCCCGTGAGCGCGGCCGACGGGACGTCCTCGGGGCGCGGTGTGTTCGCCGAGGCTCCCGAGCCCCCGGTCGGCGGGCTCGACGACCATCCGATGGCGCCGGTCACGCTGGCCTTCTCCTACCTGCCGCTGCGCGACGTGAACGGCGCGGCCTACCGCGGCGCGGAGATCCCCGCGGCCAATGGCCACGCCACCGCGCGCGGACTCGCCACGGTGTACGGAGAGTTGGCGGGCGGCAGGCTGCTCGCCGCCGACACGGTGGAGCGGCTGCGCACACCGCAGGGCGGCGCCGACGAACCGGACCTGGTGCTGCGGGTCGGCACGCCGCTCGCCGAGAGGTGGCCGTGGGGCCTCGGCTACATGCCCAACCAGTACGGGCAGGCGGGGCCCAACCCGCGGGCGTTCGGGCACGGGGGCATGGGCGGGTCGTACGCCTTCGCCGATCCGGAGAACCGTGTCTCGTACGCGTACACGATGAACCGCATGGGCGCCGGCACGTCCGGCGAGGATCTGCGCAGCGTCCACCTGGTCGGTGCGCTCTACTCGGCGCTGGGGTCGCGCGGGCGCGGGTGATCCCGGGTCCGATGATGGGGGCATGACTACAAGCAGACGAGCCGTCTTCTTCACGGGAGAAGAGTCCGACGCCCGGTACGAGACCCCCACCACCGGCGACGAACGCGCGATGCTGGTCAACTTCCTGCGGGCCCAGCGCGCGACCCTGGAGATCAAGTGTGCGGGGCTGTCGGGGGAATTGGATCACCGTTCCGTGGCTCCCTCCGCGCTGTCGCTGCTCGGTCTCGTCCGGCACCTCACCGACGTGGAGCGCCGCTGGTTCCGCCGGGACCTCGCCGGGCAGGACGCGGCGCCGCTCTACGCCACGCCGGACAACGCGGACGAGGACTTCGACGGCGCGGTGGCGGAGCCGGGCGCCGTCGCCGCGGCCTGGGCGGCGTGGCGCCAAGAGGTGGAGTTCGCCGAGAAGTTCGTCGCGGAGGCGGCCGACCTCGACGTCGAGGGCAGGGATTCCTGGCTGGGCGCGGTGTCGCTGCGCTGGGTGCTCGTGCACATGGTCGAGGAGTACGCGCGGCACAATGGGCACGCGGATCTGATCCGGGAGCGGATCGACGGTTCGGTGGGACTGTGACATTCCCTCCTTGCCTCGTCCCCTCGGTCGGGGAATAGCCGGGCGATCTTGGTGGTCATCCTGTACGGAAACCGAGACCGGAACCGAGCGGTACGGACCCGAGCGAGGGAGCGAGCCGGATGCCCATGGCGTACGTATTCACCGAACACGGCGGTCCCGAGGTGGAGGCCTTCGTCGACCTGCCGATACCGGAGCCCGGACCGGGGCAACTCCTCGTCGCGGTGCGCGCGGCGGGCGTGAACCCGGTCGACTGGAAGCTGCGGGCGGGCAAGCGCAGGCCCGGGCAGGGGCCGCTGGTGGGGCCGGAGGTCCTGGGCAGCGAGGTCGCCGGGGTCGTGGAGCGCGTCGGGCCCGGGGTGGAGGGGTTCGCGGTCGGGGACGCGGTGTTCGGCAATCCGGTCACCGGCGGGTACGCGCGGTTCACGCTGGTCCCGGCCGACATCGCCGCGCACAAGCCGGACGCCCTCTCCTTCACGGACGCCGCCGCGCTGCCGGTCGCGGCCGCCACCGCGTACGACGGGCTGCGGCAGCTGGATCTGCCCGCCGGGGCGACTCTGCTGATCACCGGCGCCGGGGGCGGGGTCGGAGTGGCCGCGACGCAGATCGCGCGCCACTTCGGGCTGCGTGTGGTGGGCACGGCCGGCGCGGGCAAGAAGGAGTTCGTCGAGTCGCTCGGCGCGGTCCATGTGGCGCGGGGCCCGCGACTGGCCGAGCGCGTGCGGGAGTCGGCGCCGGGCGGCCGTATCGACGCGGTCTTCGACCTGGTCGGCGGCGCGGACCTGGCGGAGGTCGCGGAGCTCCTGACCGACCGCGGCAGACTGATCACGGCAGCCGCCAAGGAGACCGTCACGGAACTGGGCGGCGCCGCGGTCGCGCGCGCCCGGACGGCGGCGGTCCTGGACGAGGTAGCCCTGTTGGCCGTGTCCGACGTCCTGCGCCCACACGTCACGGCCACCTACCCCCTCGCCCGCGCCGACGAGGCGCTGCGCGCGGTGGAGGACGGCCATGCGCGGGGCAAGATCGTGATCGAGGTGGGAGCGTGAGGGGCGCGGCGGCGTCGGACGCGTCTTCCTGAGCCGGCGGGCGAAGCGGCGTCGATGACCTTTCCCGCCCCCGCGCCGCAAGCACCCCGCCCCCGGACGAGTCCCTCGGCTTCCGGCTGCTGCGGCGCGCGACCGAGTCCTGGGCCGCGCGGGCGCCCGCCCACGCGGCCGCCTCAGAGGTACCGGGGAAAAAGAGAGGACGGTTCCGTTTGTCCATTGGTACCTTCCGGATCATGGAATCCGTCAGTGAGAAACAGATCCGCGCCTCCTTCGTGAACTGCTCGAAGGGTGAGGCGACCCGGCTCACGCTGCCGGCGGGCTTCGCCGAGACCGCATGGTCGGACCTGGACTTCCTGGGCTGGCGCGACCCCAAGGCCCCCGAGCGCGGCTATGTGGTGACGTGGCGGGACGGCAAGCCCGTCGGCATCGCGCTGCGCGCCTCGACCGGGCCGCGCAAGAGCCTGCTCAAGTCCAGCATCTGCTCGGTCTGCGTGACCCCGCAGTCCGGCTCCGGCATCACCCTGCTCGTGGCGCCCAAGGCGGGAGCGGCGGGCCGCCAGGGCAACACGGTCGGTCTGTACATCTGCGCGGACCTGGCGTGCTCCCTCTACGTGCGCGGGAAGAAGACGACGGTGTTCGCCCGCCGCATGGAGGAGAGCCTCTCACTGGAGGAGCAGAACGCCAGGACCCTGCGGAATCTGCACGGCTTCCTGGACCAGGTCCTCGCCGGTTAGGTCAGGGCTCCCGCACAGACGGGTCCTACAGCGCGCGGGGGTCCACCAGTTGCAGCGCCAGCGTCGGTGACGGCTCGGCCAGGCCGGGGCCGCCCGCCTGTGCCCAGGCGAGTATCCCCTCCAGCGACTCGTCGTCCGTGACGAAGCCGACCCAGGCCGCCCGGCCGCCCCGCCTGCGCCCCTCGTTCGAGGGCTGGACGACGACGATGTTGGCCTGGCCGCACGGCCCGAGGCAGTCGCTCGTGCGCACCGCGAACCGGCCCCGCGAGGCCGCCGCCGCGGACCGCAGCCGCTCCAGCTGCCAGTCGTGGTCGATGCCGGGGTTCTTGCGGGCGTCGCCGCAGCAGCAGCCCCGGCACACGACGAGCGTGCAGGGGCGGCGGGCGGCGGCACCGATGGAGACGACGGGACTCATCCCGTGATCATGTCAGCTCGGTCCCGCCCGGCTCCCCGCGGCCCAGGTACGCGAGCCCGGGATGCGCCTGGCGGTAGCCGTCCACCAGGCGCCGCGCGACCGTCACCGAGTCGACCAGCGGATGCAGCGCGAACGCCTTGACCGCGGTGGCGAGCGACCCGCTCCGCGCCGCGGCGAGCACCTCGCGCTCGACGGCCTTGACGGAGCACACCAGGCCGGTGGCGTGGCCCGGCAGCGGGTCCACCGTCATGGGATGGGCGCCGTTGGCGTCGACGGAGCACGGCACCTCGATGACGGCGTCCGCGTCCAGGGCGGCCAGGGTCGTGCCGTTGCGCACATTGAGGATCAGCGTCGCCCGTTCGTCCCGCGCGATGGCCCGCATCAGCGCGAGGGCGACCTTCTCGTACCCACCGGACTCCAGGTCCTCCTCGGCCCGCTCCCCCACGCCCGCCGCTTCCCGGTTCTCCGCCATGTACGCCGCCTCGCGCTCGGCGAGGGTGTCGTCCCACGCCTTGAGGGCGGAGGTGCCCGGGTCCTGCACATCGGCGTAGAAACGGGCCTGCTGGTCGTGGAGGAAGGCGCCGCGGGTCCGCTCGGCCTGCTGGTAGGCGCGTACGGTGTCGCGGTTGAAGTAGTAGTAGTGCAGGTATTCGTTGGGGATCGCGCCGAGCGACTGGAGCCAGTCGGCGCCGAAGAGCCTGCCCTGTTCGAACGAGACGAGGAGTCCGGGGTCGGCGAGCAGGCGCGGCAGTTCGTCGCGGCCCGCGACGCGCAGGCCGCGCAGCCAGCCGAGGTGGTTGAGGCCCACGTAGTCGATGAAGGCCTCGTCGGGGTCGGCGCCGAGCACCTGCGCGGCCCTGCGGCCGAGGCCGACGGGCGAGTCGCAGATGCCGATGACGCGGTCGCCGAGGTGGCGTGACATGGCCTCGGTGACCAGGCCCGCGGGGTTGGTGAAGTTGATGACCCAGGCGTCCGGGGCGAGCCGGGCGACGCGCCGTGCGATGTCCACGGCGACGGGCACGGTGCGCAGTCCGTACGCGATGCCGCCCGCGCCGACCGTCTCCTGCCCGAGGACGCCCTCGGCCAGCGCGACGCGTTCGTCGGCGGCACGCCCCTCGAGGCCGCCGACGCGGATCGCGGAGAACACGAAGTCGGCGCCGCGCAGCGCCTCGTCGAGGTCGGTGGTGGCGGTCACGGCGGGCGCTTCGGCGACGCCCGTGGCCTGTTCCGCGAGGACGCGCGCGATGGCGCCGAGCCGCGCCGCGTCCAGGTCGTGCAGGACGACGTCGGTGACGCGGCCCTCGGCACGGTCGCCGAGGAGGGCCCGGTACACCAGCGGAACGCGGAACCCGCCTCCGCCGAGAATTGCCAGCTTCACGTCTACAACCGCCTTCTGTCGGAGCGTTACCACTGGGGCTCACGTTACGTACGATGACGCGGCAGCGTTCCGACCCCCCACGGAGGTAGCGCCCCGATGACCCTTTGGACCGCACCGGCGACGACCCTTCGGCGGGCGTCGACCGCCCTGTTCGGCGCCGTCACCCTGACGGTGGTGATGACGGGCGGCGCGGCATCGGCCTCGCCCGGCGGCTGGCAGGAGTCGGGTACCTCGTACGTCAACTCCCTCACCGGCAGCCAGGGGCTCGCGAGCCGCGCGGACGGCAGCCTCCTCCACCGGGGGCTCGGCTCGATACCGCTGGACCTGCGCGTCAAGGGCTGGGGGCACGTGGGCGACCCCGACATCGCGGACGGGCACACCTTCGACGCCTACCAGGGCGGTGACGGCGCGAAGTCGAAGATGTTCGCGGTGACCACGCCCGGCGGGCAGCGCCACCTCTACGAGCATCGGCTCGACGCGGGCGAGAAGCTCAACAACTCCTTCGCCGCCGTCTCGCCCGACACGCGCTGGCTCGTCTCCGGTGAGTGGGGCGACCAGAAGCGCCTCCAGGTCTTCCCCGCGCCGCTGCTCAACCCCTCCACGCCACCGACCGGCGGGGCGCTCCCCCAGGCCGGGCAGATCACGCTCGACAAGCCCGTGCGCGACATCCAGGGCTGTGACTTCGTCTCCGCCACGCGGCTGGTGTGCGCCTCGAACGACGCGTCCAAGGAACTGTTCCCCGAGGACCGGCCCGTCCTCCGGATCGACCTGGACCGCGCGCTCGACGGGCGGCCCGTGACCGGCCGCGTCTCCTCCCTCTTCGCCTCGCCGCGGCGCAGCGTCTGCTCCGGCTCGTTCGAGACGGAGGGCGTGGACTACGACGCGGCGCGACGGACGCTGCGCGTCGAGGTGGTGCCGCCGACGCCGTGCCTGGTGACGACGGCGGTGTACGCGTACAGGCCGACGACGGGCTGAGAGTAGGGGGGCCCGCTGTCCGCCTGACGGACAGCACGTGTGGGGCGCCGCCTCACAGGGGAAGGTCGTGATCATGACACAGCACGACCAGCAGGTGACCGACGCCTCCCCCGCCCACGAGCGGCGTCCGATACGGCAGTTGCTCGCCGCGTCGGTCGGCAACGCCGTGGAGTGGTACGACTGGTACGCGTACACCTTCCTCGCCACGTACATCGCCGGCCAGGTCTTCCCCAAGGGCTCGGGGAACTCCCTGGTGCCGCTGCTCTCCACGTTCGCCGTCTTCGCCGTCGGCTTCTTCATGCGGCCCGTGGGCGGCCTGCTGATGGGCGCCGTCGCCGACCGGCGCGGCAGGCGGGCCGCGCTGACCGTCACCATCCTGTTGATGGGCGGCAGCAGTCTGCTGGTCGGCCTGACCCCGACGTACGCGTCCGTGGGCGTGCTCGCACCGGTGGTGCTCGTCGCGGCGCGGCTGCTGCAAGGCCTCTCGGTGGGCGGCGAGTTCGCCGCGTCGACGACGTTCCTCGTGGAGTCGGCGGGTCCGGGGCGGCGCGGCCTGTTCTCCAGTTTCCAGTACGTCTCCACGAGCGCGGGCCAGCTGGCCGCGTCGGGCGTCGCGGCCCTGCTGGTCGCCACGCTCTCCGACGGGCAGATGGACGGCTGGGGCTGGCGGCTGCCCTTCCTGCTCGGGGCGGTGCTCAGCCTGGTCGGCTTCTGGATCAGGCAGGGCGCGTACGAGACACACCGGGCGCCCGCCGAGCGGGGCGAGCGGCCCGGACTCCTCGACGCGCTGCGCCACCATCGGCGTCAGTCGCTGCTGATCTGCGGCATCACGGCGGGCGGCACCATCGCCTACTACACGTGGACGTCGTACCTGCCGACGTACGCCGAGCTGAACACCGGCATCGGCAAGAGCCAGGCGCTGCTCGCGGGCACGCTCTCGCTCGCGTTCTTCGCCCTGCTCCAGCCGGTGGGCGGGCTGCTCTCCGACCGCGTCGGGCGCAGGCCGCTGCTGCTCTTCTTCGGCATCGGGTTCGCCGTTCTGAGCGTGCCGCTGCTGAAGTCGCTCTCCGGGTCGTTCGTCTCGCTGCTGCTCGTGCAGTGCGCGGGGATGGTGCTGCTCACCGGGTTCACGTCGATCTCGGCCGCCGTGAACGCGGAGGTGTTCCCGGCGCGGGTGCGGGCCGCCGGGATCGGCTTCCCGTACTCGCTGACCGTGGCGGTGTTCGGCGGCACGGCCCCGTACGTGGGAACCCTGTTCAAGGAGATCGGCTCTCCGGGGTTGTTCCCCTGGTACGTGGCCGTGCTGTGCCTTTTGTCGTCGGTGGTCTATTTGCGGTTGCCGGAGACGGCGCACAAGGAGCTTGAGCGGTGAGCCCCGGCAGGGGCGCGGGGAACGGCGCGACCAGCCACATCCGGCCCGCGGATTCACACGACGGCGATCGAACGGCCCGCCCACTCCGGGGCCGCTTCCGCGAGGCCCTTGAGGTGCTCCCGGATGTCGTCCGGGAAGGGCGCCGCGCGGCCCGCGTTCTGGTCGACGTGGACCGCGAGCAGCTCCGTGGTGGCCACCGGGGCCGCGTCCGGGGCAGGTTCGGCCCCGGCGTCCTCGACGACGTACATCTCGTGCGTGAAGCGCGCCTTCTTGGCGTCGGCGCCCAGCAGGCGGGTGCGGACGGCGAGATGGACGCCTTCCGGGACGTCGTTCAGGTAACGGATATGCGCCTCGACCGTGTAGAGGGAGCAGCCGGTGGACTCGCGGTAGCCCGCGTGCAGGCCCGTCTCGATCATCATGGCGTCGGTGGCGTAGCCGAAGACGAGGACGTAGAAGGCCTCGCTCATATGACCGTTGTAGTCGATCCACTCGGGGCGGACGGTCCGGTACAGGAGGGGCAGGGTCACTTGGCGTCCTTCCGCTGCTTGGGCAGACGGCCCGTCGCCCGCAGTACGTCGATGACGCCCTGGTCACGCTCGGCGACGAGGTCCGCGATGGTGCGCCCGGCCGCCTCCTCGTCGCATCCGGCGACCACGGCGTCGTACAGCCTCTTGTCGAGTTCGGGGGCTTCCAGGCGCGTCCACGGCGACTTCAGGGAAGGGCCGAAGTGGTCGAGCATGTGCGCCATGCCGCCCTCGCCGCCCGCGAGCGCGAAGGTGAGCATGGGGCCCATGAACGCCCAGCGCAGGCCCGGCCCTTCGGTGATGGAGTCGTCGATCTCCTGGACGGTGGCCTCGCCGTTGGCGACCATGTGCAGGGCCTCGCGCCACAGGGCTTCCTGGAGGCGGTTGGCGATGAAGCCGGGGACCTCGCTCTTCATCGTGATCACGGACTTGCCCGCGGTCTCGTAGAAGCGGGACGCCCAGGCGACGGCCTCGGGGTCGGTCCGCTCGCCGCCGACGACCTCGACGAGCGGGATGAGGTACGGCGGGTTGAAGGGATGCCCGACGACGAGGCGGCCGGGCGTCGTGGCCTCGGTCTGCATGTCGGTCATCGGGTAGCCGGAGGTGGAGGAGGCGATGACGACCCCGGCGGGCGCCGCGGGGTCCAGCCGGGCGAGCAGGTCGCGCTTGAGCTCCAGCTTCTCGGGGGCGCTCTCCTGCACGAACTGGGCGTCGGCGACGGCCTCTTCGAGGGACGCGGCGACGGTCAGGCGGTCCTGGGACGCGCCCTCGGCGAGCCCCAGCTGGGTGAGCGCGGGCCAGGCGGCCCCCACGAGGCGGCGCAGCCGCTGCTCGGCGTCGGGGGCGGGGTCCCAGGCGGTGACGTCATAGCCACGGGCCAGAAAATGGGCGACCCAGCCGCCACCGATCACTCCGGCGCCGACACAGGCGACGCGGCGTACTTCTTCAGGGGTGGTGGTCGTGGTCATGAGGGGGTTCCTTTCCAGCTGCGGCGGGGTGGCGCCCTGGGGGGCGCGGGGAACTGCGCGACCAGCCACATCCGGCCCGCGGCTGAGACACCGCACAGTCCGGCGAAGCGCTAGACGCGGGCCTTGAGACCGAGCTTCCGCCGGGCCTCGTCCGGCGTGGCGACGCGCGACCCGAGCGACTCGGTGATCCGCACAGCCCGCTCCACAAGCTGCGCGTTCGTCGCCTTGTCGCCCTTGCCGAGATAGAGGTTGTCCTCCAGACCGACGCGGACCTGGCCACCGAGCAGGATGGACTGGGCGACCCACGGCATCTGCATGCGGCCGAGCGCGAAGCTGGCCCACTGGGCGCCTTCGGGAAGCATGTTGACCATGGACTGCAGGACGCCCGGGTCGGCGGGGGCACCCCACGGGACGCCCATGCAGAGCTGGAAGACGGTGGGGTCGTCGAGCAGCCCCTCGGCGAGGAGCTGCTTGGCGAACCACAGCTGGCCGGTGTCGAAGATCTCCAGCTCGGGGCGGACACCCAGCTCCTGGATGCGCTTGGCGCCCTGACGGAGCATGTCGGGCGTGGAGATGTAGAGGTTGCTGCCGTCGCCGAAGTTGAGCGAGCCGCAGTCGAGCGTGCAGATGTCGGGGAGCAGGTCCTCGACGTGCGGGAGGCGGTCGAGGCCGCTGACGAGGTCGGTGCCCGGCAGGTGCTTGAGCGGCTCGTCCGGGTCGATGACGAGGTCGCCGCCCATGCCCGCGGTGAGGTTGATGACGACGTCGGTGCCGGTCTCCTTGATGCGCTCGACGACCTCGCGGTACAGGCGCGGGTCGCGGGAGGGGGCACCGCTCTCCGGGTCGCGGACGTGGATGTGCACGACGGCGGCACCCGCCTCGGCGGCCTCCACGGCGGACGTGGCTATCTGCTCGGGCGTGACGGGCACGTGCGGGCTCTTGCGGACGGTGTCGCCGGCGCCGGTCAGGGCGCAGGTGATGATGACGTTGTCGTTCACGGGCATGCGGAACTCTTCCTCGGGGGGTCGGGGTCGTAAGGGGGCGTACGAGAAGTCAGTGCGCGGTCAGCGTGGCGTCGACGTAGGCGGTGAGGGCCTCGTGCATGTCGTCGGGGCTCGTGCCGGGGCCGTCGGGTGCGCAGGCGAGGACCTGTGCGGCGAGGCCGTCGATCAGCGCGGTCAGGCGCAGCGCCGCGGCCTCGGGGTCGGCGGGGCGGAATACGCCTTCGGCGACGCCGCGCCGGATGACGTCGGCGACGGTGGTGCGCCACTGCCGGTAGTAGTCGGTGTGCAGGCGGCCCACGGCGGTGGAGCGGGCGGCCTCCGCCCACAGGTCGAGCCAGACGCTCCACTGCCGGCGCTGCCGCGCGCTGCGCGGGATCTGGAGCTCGATGAGCTGGCGCAGTTCGTCGGCGGTGTCGGCCGCGTCCGCGACGCGCGCGGCCCGGCGGGCGGTGTCCTCGTCCATGCACCAGCGCACGGAGGCTTCGAGGAGGTCGTCGCGGCCCGGGAAGTGGTAGTGGATGGCGGCGGTGCTGGTGTCGCAGGCCGCGGCGATGTCCTGGACGCGGACGGCGTGGAAGCCGTGCTCGGCGATGAGGCGCACGGTCTCGCGCACGATCTGCAGGGGCCTGCCGCCCTCCGTGAGCGGCCCCCCGGCGCGCTGCCGCCGGGCCGGGGGCGCGGCGTCCGGCGTACCGAGGAGCCAGCCCGCGTCGACGCCGCCGGTGGCGGCGATGCGGGCCAGCTCGGCCGCGGTGAACCGGCGTGTGCCGCCGAGGGAGCGGGACAGCTTGGAAGGGTCCATGACGATCCGGCGCGCGAACTCCCGCTGGGTCACACCCGCGTCGGCGATGACCTTGCGTACACGCTCGGACACGTCGTCCCGCTGCTCTGGCTGCATGGTGGGCCACCGTACATACGTGTTGCGATGAGCACAACATTCGTACGCCGGAATCCCTGCCCCCCATGGGATTGTGCTGCTGACTGGCGCATCAGTCAGTGGGCGGAGGACGCCCGGGCCCGCCCCGCCCTGCGGGAGTGTTCAGCGGGGAAGGCCGTCGTGCGGCGCCGGATCGCCGCCCTCGATGAGGAGATCATCCGCCTGGCCGGGCGCGAGCGCCTGCCGGCCCGCGTCGGCGCGGCGGGCGGCACGGAGCGCCGAGGCGGGGCGGGCCGCCGCGGGTACCGCGAGGTGGAAGGGGCATTCGGTGCTGCGCGGTGGCGGGGCGTCCCGCAGCACCTCGTCGAGGCGGATCCGCAGCGCCCGCGCGGCCGCCGGGTCGTCCTGCGGGAGCCCGGCGAGGCCGCGCAGAGGCAGGATCTCGGCGAAGGCGCGGCCCGAGAGCTTCGCGGCGCGCAGCGCGTGCGCCCAGCGGATGCGGGCGAGGACCAGGTCGCCGTGGTCGGCGGCGAGCCGCCCCAGCAGGGCCAGTTCATGCGCGGCGCACTCGGGGCGGTGGCCCTCCTGGTAGGCGGACACGGCCGTCAGGTGCAGCCGTTCGGCGGCTTCGATATCGCCGCGTGCGCCGGCGACGAGGGCCCGCAGTGTCGCCGCCTTCGCCCGCAGGAACGCCTCGCCGGTCTCGTCCGCGTAGGCCTCCATGCCCCGCGCGAAGCTCTCCGCGGCCGCCGTGTCGCCGTCGCCCGCGGCCGCGTAGCCGAGCAGGGCCTTCACCCAGGCGGCCTCGTGCTCGGAACCGATGAGCAGAAGCTCCTGGTGGGCGCCGTGCCAGGAGCGCAGGGCGGACGCGCGGTCGCCGAGGCGTTCCTGCGCCATGCCCGTCATGATCCACGCGGTGGCGGCGGAGTGCGGGTCGACGCCCGCCAGGAGCTCCCTGGCGGTGACGGCGGCGGTCAGGGCGGGCCGTGCGCGGTCCTCGGCGACGAGGAGCTCGCTGTGGAAGAGCTGCCAGATGCCGGTCTCCCAGCCGTGCCGGTAGGCGTCGAGGGCGGCTTCGGTGCGGTCGGCCACCGCGCGCGCCTCCGTCAGGCGCTCCTGGCGTACGTGCACGGCGAGGGCGAGCGCGCCCACGAACGCCACGCCCGCGTCCTGGCCCGCCTCCTCGGCCGCGGGCACGGCACGCCGCAGCAGTTCCTCGTCGCCCCGGTCCTGGCGGATGTTGACCCCGAGCCAGCCGCACCACGCCAATGCCTCGGCGTGCCAGGGGGTTCGGGGCGGGGTGTCCCGCAGCGCGCGGGCGAGCCGCTCGCGCCCTTCGGCCTGGCGGCCCGCGGCGGTCCAGTAGAGGGCGAGGCGTGTGGCGATGCGGGAGGCGAGCAGGGCATCGGAGCCGTCGCCGCCGGGGCGTTCCCCGGCGCCCCGGGTGCGGTCCGTGCCCTGGAGCCAGTCGAGGCAGGCGGAGACCTCCGGCGCGACGGCGCCCATCTCCGCGTACGCCTCCCGGAAGCCCCCGGTGCGCATGCGGTGCGCGGTGCGTTCGGCGAGGGCGGCGACCCAGCGGGCGTGGCGGCGCAGCGCCGCGGGCTCCTCGCCGTGCTCGGCGAGGGCGGCGCGCGCGTACTGGCGCACGGAGACCAGCATCCGGTAGGTGGGGCGCTCCGGGGAAGGCGAGAAGACGAGGAGCGACTTGCCGGCGAGGCAGGCCAGCATGGCGGGCGCGCCGGGTCCCGCGACGGCCGCCGCGGCCTCGACGGTGAAGCCGGTCGCGAAGACCGACACGGCCCGCATGACCGCCCGCTCCTCGGGGGTGAGGAGGCGGTAGCTCCAGTCGACGGCGGCGCGCAGCGTGGCATGGCGAGGGTCGGCCGACCACAGCCGGGTGTCCAAGTTGCCGCGGCGGGCCCGGAGTTGACCGACGATGATGTCGAGCGGCGCGGTCACCGCCTTGGCCGCGACGAGTTCGATGCCGAGCGGCATCCGGTCGACGGCGGCGCAGACCTCGCCGATCTCGTGGTCGAGCGCGGCGTCGGCGGCCGCGGGGGCGAGGCGGTGCAGACGGGTGCGGAACAGCCGCGCCGCGTCGTGGGCGCTCATGGGGCACAGTGCGTACGGGTGCTCCCCGGCGACGCCCAGGCACTCCCTGCTGGTCGCGAGGATGCGCAACGCGGGGCAGGAGGTGAGGAGTTCGGCGGCCACCTCGCCCGCGTCGCCGAGGACGTGCTCGCAGTTGTCGAGCAGCAGGAGTGGGCGCGCGCGGCGCGCGGCCGTAGCGCGCACCCGCAGCCGCGCGGCACGCGGCACGAGCCCGCCTGTTGCGATCCCCATGGCCTCGGCGACGGCGGCGGTGACCCCGCCGGGCGGGCACGGCACCAGGTCGACGCGCCACACCTCGGCGCCCGCCTGTTCCTCGCGGGCCGCGACGGCGAGGGCCAGCCGGGTCTTGCCGAGACCGGCGGCGCCAACGACGGTCACCAGTCCGGGCCCCGCCAACCGGCGCGACAGCTCCCGCAGTTCCTCGCCGCGACCCACGAAGTTCCCGTCGCGGGCATGGTCCTGCGGCGCCCATGGTGGTGGCGGGGCGGACCGAGGGGCAGGGGGCGGGGCGGAAGCCGGAGTGGAGACCTCGCCGCGGCCCATGGAGTTCCCGTCCGGGGCATGGTCCTGCGGCGCCCACGGTGGTGGCGGGGCGGACCCGGGAGCAGGGGGCGGGGCGGAAGCCGGAGTGGGGACCTCGCCGCGGCCCATGGAGTTCCCGTCCGGGGCATGGTTCCGCGGCGGGGCGGACTCCGGGGCGGGCCGGCGCTCCGGGGGGCGCGCGGGGGCAGGAGCCGGGGCAGGGGCAGGGGCGCGGGCGGGTGTGGCCGCGAGGACCTCGCGTTGCGCGGCGCGCAGTTCGGGGCCCGGCTCGATGCCGAGGCGTTCACGCAGATCGGCGCGGGCGACGCGGTACACCTCCAGCGCCTCGGCCTGGCGCCCGCTCGCGTGCAGGGCCTTGATGAGCAGGGCGCGCACCCGCTCCCGGTCGGGGTCCTCGTGGACCGCGGCCCGCAGCTCCTCGACGAGCGCGGGCGGATCGGCCGACGGGTCGGGCGCCGTCATGTGCGCGAGGACGTCGAGTTCGGCCTCGGCCCGCTGTTCGAGCGCGGAGAGTCGAAGCGCTTCAATCCTGGCCCGCTCCTGCTCGACGAACGGCAGCGGGGGCAGTCCGGCGAGCGGCGGCCCCGGATGGCCGCGCAGCAGGTCGCGCAGGGCGGCGGCGCGCGGGGCCGCGCCGCCGCGGGCGCGCGCGGCGCCGAGCCCGGCCTCGAAGCGCCGCACGTCGAAGGTGTGCCCCGTCAGGTCGAGGCGGTAGCCCGCGGGTCCGGTGAGGATGAGGGCCGGGGCGTGCGGGTGCAGGGCGCGGCGCAGCTTGGCGACGGCGGTGTGCAGGGCCGCCGTGGGGTCCTTGGCGCGCGCCCCGGTCCACAGCTCGGCGAGGATCCGGCCGCCGCTGACCGCGGACGGCGCGTGCAGCAGCAGGAGCGCCAGGAGCGCCCGCTGGAGCGCGCCCGGGACCGGCACGGGCCGCCCGGAGTCGTCGCGCACGACGAACTCGCCCAGTAACTCGAACTCCATGACCGCCATCGGATCACGCCCGGGGTGCGCGTTGCCAGCGGTTCTCCGGACAGGCTCACCGCCCGCTCGCCCGCGGGGACATCGGGTGGACAGGTTTTGGACAGGGCGCCCCGTGATTCTTGGGGCGTGATGAGGAGGCCTTCGTGCTGAGGCTGGCGCTGCAGACCCTGCGTACGCGACGTGCGCTTTTCGCGGGTTCCCTCGCCGCGGTCACGCTCGCCCTGGTCCTGCTGACGGCGTCGGGCGTGCTGCTGGAATCCGCGCTGCGCGGCGAGGGCGAGGCGAATCGCTTCGACGCCGCGTCGCTCGTCGTCACCGGCGACCGGGACGAGGGTCTGGACGGCAAGGACCACTCCCCCGGTTTCGGCGACGTGGAGGCGCCGCTGGTGCCCCGGCCGCAGCTGCCGGGCGTGCTGACCGCACGCGTCGAGCGGGTCGAGGGGGTCCGGGACGCGGTGCCCGACCTGGCCTTCTCCGCTCAGGTCGCGGGCGCCGACGGGCGGCCCGTGGGGCCCGCGCTCGGGGAGCGTTCACTCGGCCACGGCTGGGACAGCGCGCGGCTCACGCCCTACCGGTTGCGGGAGGGGATGCCCCCCAAGGGGCCGCGGGACATGGTGGTCGACGCCGCTTCGGCCGCGCGTGGCCGGATCCATGTCGGCGACAAGGTGCGGGTGTTCACGAGCGTGGAGGGGCGCGGAACGTACCGCGTGAGCGGTGTGGCGGCGCCGCCGCGCGCCGGGTTGACGAAGGACCAGGTCGCGCTCTTCTTCAGCGCCGCCACCGCCGCGCGGCTCGCGCCGCCGGGCGGTGACGTGCACGCGATCGCCGTGACCACCGACGCCGGGGCGGACCCGGCGGCGGTGGCTTCGCGTGTGCGGGACGCGCTGGGCGCCGGGGCGGGCGTGCGGGTGCTGACCGACACGGCGAGCGCCGAGATCTCCGTCAGCGACGTGCAGTTCCTGGACACGCTGGTGTTCGTGGTGAGCATGGGCTCCCTCGCGGTCTTCGTGGCGCTGTTCGTGATGGCGAGCGGTTTCGCCTTCGCCGTCCTCCAGCGGCACCGCGAGATCGCGCTGCTGCGGGTGATCGGGGCCACGCCCCGGCAGGTGAAGCGCATGCTGGGCTGGGAGACGCTGTGCGTCGCGCTGATCGGCGCCGCGATCGCCGTGCCGCTCGGTGCGGCCCTCGCCGAGCCGCTGGCCCGGGGCCTGGTGGACCTCGGCATCGCGCCCGAGGAGCTGACGGTGCGGGTCGAGTGGCCGCCGCTCGCCGGGGCCGCCGCGGTCGGCGTCCTCATCACGCGGCTCTCGGTGGTGGCCGCGGCTCGGCGGGCGGCCCGGGTCCGCCCGGAGGAGGCGCTGCGCGAGGCCGAACTCGCCGACCGCCGCCTGCCGTTGTCGCGCGCCCTGACGGGGTGCGCGTTCCTTCTGTTCACCGGGTGCTTCCTGTTCTTCGGCATCGCGATGGGCGGGGTGCAGGGCGCGGGGCTCGCGTTCGGCGGTGTGCTGACGCTGCTCATCGCGGCGGCCGTCCTCGGGCCCGCCCTGGTGCGTCCGCTGGTGCCGCTCGTGGGCACGCTGCTGCGCCCGCTGTTCCGCCGCACGGGGCGGCTCGCGCTCGCCAACAGCTCGGCGGGGCCGCGCCGGGTGGCGTCCGCCGCGGTGCCGCTGATCCTGATGATCGGCTTTCCGGTGTCGGCGCTGTTCATGCAGACCTCGCAGCAGTCGACGGCCAAGGAGTGGGCGGCCGAGCGTCTCCTGGCCGACCACGTCCTGGTCCCCGAGGACGCGACGGGCCTGCCGCCCGCCGTCGCCGAGGACGCCGCGCGGCTTCCCGGCGTCGCCGGGGTGTCGGCCACCAGCGGCGCCTGGGTACGGGTACAGGTGCGCACCGACGAGGCGGAGAGCGTCAACTCCCCCGCGCTCGCGGCCGATCCGCGGCTGACGGACGCCCTGGACCTGCATGTGCGCGAGGGCAGCCTGAAGGGCCTGACGGACGGCACCGCCGTGGCGGTGAGCCAGGAGCAGGCGAAGGAGTACGGCTGGCGGGTCGGCGACTCGGTGCGGATGCGGCTGCCCGACGGCACGCGGACGAAGCTGCGGATCGGGGCGCGCTACGACCGCTCCCTCGGCTTCGCCGATCTGCTCGTGCCCAGCCGGGTGCTGCGCGCCCACACGCCCGACCCGCTCCTCGACGCGGTGTACGTCAAAGCCGAACGTGGTGGCGGACAGAGGGCGCTCAGCCAGGAGCTGGCCGAGCTGACCGGGACGTGGCCGATGGCGCGGGCCGCCGACCGTGACGCGGTGCGGGCCGCGGGGGCCGACGAGGCGGCGTCGCAGACGTGGCCCGCGTATGTGTTCAGCGCGCTGATCGCCGTGTTCACCGCGCTCGCCCTGGCGAACACCCTGGTGATGGCGGAGCTGGCGCGCACCGGGGAGTTCGCGGTGCTGCGCCTCGCGGGCGCCACGCGCAGGGACGTGCTCGCGCTGGTCGCCGGGGAGAGCTCGGTGGTGGCGGCCTGCGGACTGCTGCTCGGCGGGGGTGTCGCCGCCGTCGTGCTGGCGGCGACCAGCGTGGCGCTGAGCGGTCGCGTGGACCTCGCCGGCCCGCCCCTGTTCCTCGCCGGGGCCGCCGTCGGCGCCGTCCTGCTGACCCTGGTGGCCGCGCTGATACCGGCCTCGCGGCTGCTTCGTGACCGTACCCCGTGAACGTATCCGATCCGGAGGAAACCCCCATGACCCTGCCCGATCAGGAGGCACGCCGGTCCGCGCCGCTGACGCGCTCCGCTCTGCGTCTGAACCAAGTGACCCGGACCTACGGCCACGGCAACGGCACCGTGCACGCGCTGCGCGAGGTGTCCGTGGCGCTGCCCGCCGGGTCCTTCACCTCGGTGATGGGCCCTTCCGGTTCCGGCAAGAGCACCCTGCTGCGGTGCGCGGCCGGGCTCGACCGGCCCACGTCCGGTGAGGTGTTCCTCGGGGACACCGACATCAGCAGGATGCGGGAGCGGAAGCTGACGATCCTGCGCAGGGAGCGGATCGGATTCGTCTTCCAGTCGTTCAACCTCGTGCCCTCGCTGACCGCGCGGGAGAACATCCTGCTGCCGTTCCGGCTCGCGGGGCGGCGCCCCGACCGCGACTGGATGCGGGACGTGATCGCGCGGACCGGGCTCACCGACCGGCTGCGGCACCGGCCCGCCGAGCTCTCCGGCGGCCAGCAGCAGCGCGTGGCGGTGGCGCGGGCGCTGGTCACCCGGCCCGAGGTGGTCTTCGCGGACGAGCCGACCGGTGCACTCGACCTGGGCTCGGGGCAGGACGTGCTGCGCCTGCTGCGGGAGGTCGTCGACACGACCGGGCAGACGCTGGTGATGGTCACGCACGACCCGCAGGCCGCGTCCTACGCCGACCAGGTCCTCTTCCTCGCCGACGGTGTGATCGTCGACGCGATGGAACGGCCGAGCGCGCAGCGCGTCTCCGACCGCATGTCGCGGCTGGGGTCCTGAGATGCTCAGGCTCGCGTTCACGGGCATCCGTCAGCACCGGTACGGATTCGTCGGCGCCCTGTGTGCCGCCGCGATGGCCGCCATGCTGATCGCCGCCTGCGGAATCCTGGTGGAGTCGGGGCTGCGGGCGGCGCCGCGGGCCGACCGGTTCGGCGCCACCACGGCGCTGGTGCGGATGGACCCGGACGTCGTGATCCGCACGGGCTCGGGACAGAACGTCGACCACGAGAGCTATCCGCTGGACCAGCCGCCCCGGCTGTCCGAGCGGCAGGTGGCCCGGCTCGGCGGGGTGCCGGGCGTGCGGCGCGTGGTGACGGACACGCCCTTCTACGCCCAGGCCGTCGCCGCGGACGGGTCGCCGCAGGCGGGGCCCGACGACGGCGTCACCGAGGGGCACGCGTGGGAGGCCGCCGCCCTGACTCCGTTCGCCCTGGCGTCGGGGAAGGCGCCGGGCGCGGCCGACGAGGTGGTCCTTGACGCGGGCACGGCCGCGCGCGGAGGCCACGAGGTCGGCGACCGGGTGCGGATCGTCACCGCCGAGGGCGCCGCGACCTACCGCGTCTCGGGGATCGCCCGCCCGCGCGGCCGGGACGAACTGCCCGACCAGTCCTCGCTGTTCTTCACCAAGGACACCGCCGAGCGGCTCGCAGGAAGCGGCGGGAAGGCCGCCTACGCGGGGGTGTTCGCCAAGGGGCTCTCGGCCGACGCGGTGGAGCAGCGGGTGCGTGCGGCGCTGGACGTGCCGCACCTGGATGTCCTCACCGGTGACGCGCGCGCCAAGGCGGGGGCGCCGGGCACCACGGAGCGGCTCGCGTCGACGACGCTGCTCTTCGGGCCCATGGCCGGCATCGGCGGTTTCCTCGCGGTGTTCGTGCTCGGCGGCACCATCGCGCTCGGGGTGCTCCAACGCACCCGGGAGATCGCCTTGCTGCGGGCGGTCGGTGCGACGTCCTGGCAGGTCAGGCGGATGGTGGCGGCCGAGACGCTGCTCGCGGCCACGGCCGGTCTGCTGCCCGGCCTCCTGCTCTGCGTGCCGCTGTCCGGGGTGATCCTGGACCGCCTGCACGAGCGCGGCACGGCTCCGGAGGCGTACGAACTCAGCCTCGGCCCGCTGCCGTTCCTGCTCGCCGGGGCCGCCACCCTGCTGCTCGCGCTGATCGCGGCGCTCGCGGCGGCGGGGCGGATCTCCCGCGTCCGGCCCGCCGACGCGCTGCGCGAAGCGGTGGCGCCGCGCCGTCCCGTCACCGTCACCCGGGTGCTGCTCGCGCTGCTGCCGCTCGGCGGCGGCATCGCGCTGTTCTTCGCCACGCAGCACATCGGCGGCGAGGTCGGGGTCGCCTTCCAGTATCTGATCGTGCTGCTCCTGATGGGCGCGGCGGCGCTCCTCGGGCCGCTGCTCGCCCGGGTCCTGGAGCCCCCGCTGGGCGCGCTGGTCTCGGCGCTCGGCGGGGTGACGGGGTGGCTGGCGCACGCCAACTCCCGGTTCTCCGTGCGACGCGTGGCCTCCATGGCGTCGGCGCTGATGCTGACCGTGGCGATGGCCTGCACGGTGCTGCTCGTCACCGGTTCGCTCAACCGCATCACCGCCGAGCAGACCGACCGGCGCACCCGGGCGGACCTCGTGCTGCTGCCCGGCGACTCCCCCGGGCTGCCGGCCGACGTCACCGAGGCGGCGCGTGGCCTGGACGGTGCGGGCGCCGTCGCGGCCACCCGCTCCACCACGGTCATCTCGGAAGTCCTCGGCACCCCGGACATCCTCGGCGCGCAGGCGCTCGACCCGGCGGCGGCCGGCGAGGTGATGGACCTCGGCCTGCGCGAGGGCTCACTGGCGAGCCTGGAGAAGGACGGCACCGCCGCCGTCAGCCGCACCTACGCCAAGCAGCGCGGTTTCGGCCTCGGGGACCGCTTCCAGGGCTGGCTCGGCGACGGCACGAAGGTGACGCTGACCGTCGGCGCCGTCTTCGACCGGCCGCTGGGGCTCGGCGACATCCTGCTGTCCGAGCGCTATCTGGGACCGCACCTGCACGAGAACCTCACCGACTCGGTCCTGGTCCGTGCCGCGCCCGGCCAGGGCGAGCGGCTGCGCGCGGCGGCCGCGGCGCTCGCCAAGGACCATCCGACGGTCGAGGTGACCGACGTGGACGAGTACGCCCACGGGCTGCGCACCTCGCTGGCGCGCAACACCACGGGCACCTACCTGGTGCTGTCGGTCCTGGTGCTGTTCACCGCCGTATCGATGATCAACGGGCTGCTCATGGGGACGGCCGAACGGGCCAAGGAGGTCTCGCTGCTCCGTCTCCTCGGGGCCGGCCCCCGGCACATCACGGGAATGCTGTATCTGGAGACGCTCATCGCCGTGCTGATCGGCGCCGCGACGGGCACGGCCATCGCCGTCACGGGCCTTGCCGGGGCGAACGGCGCTTTGACGGGGTCCACCGATTTCAGCATTCCCCCGGTCGGATACTCGCTGATCCTCGCGGGCGTTGCCGCATTGGCGCTGATTTCGACCGCTCTGCCCGCGGCACTCGCGCTGCGCAATCGCCCCGACGGGGTCCTTCCGTCCGTCTGAATACGTCGGTTGAGAACCGGTAGAACCGGTTCTCAACCGAGTTGAAAGACGAACGTAAGTACGGGACTTCATACTCGGACCAGATCTACACGGAAGCCGCAACAACATGTCGACGGAGGGGGATTCCGGTGCACCTCATGGAGATCTTGCGATATCGCCCGGTGCCCGCGGCTGCGGTGTTCTTCGGGATCACCCGCAGGTGCCCTCTCCACTGCAAGCACTGCTCGACCAGTTCCATGCTTGACAGCGAGGAATATCCCGAAGGGCTCTTCCGGCGCTTCGCCGAGACCTTCACGGCCCGAAACCGGCCGGAATTCGTCCTCATGTCGGGTGGTGAAGCCCTGCTGCGGCCGCGCCTGGTCCAGGACATCGCGGAACGCTCCCGCGCGGTGGGCGCCCGCACCCATGTGCTCTCCGGCCTGTACTTCGCCGAGCACGGGCGCATCCCACGTCCCGTGAAGCGGGCCATCGACGCGGTGGACCACTTCTCCGCGAGCCTGGACGTCTTCCACGAGGAGGAGGTCCCGCGGGCCGCGGTCTTCCGTGTCCTGAAAGAACTCATGGACGACGGCAAGCAGGTCAGCCTCCAGCTGACCGGCACGGGCCCGGGTGACCCGTATCTGGCCGACCTCACCGCCGAGGTCCGCCGGGTCTTCGACGACCGGGTGCCGATGCTCGTGGCCCCGGTCAGCCCGCACGGCCGCGCGGACGCCTGGCTCAAGCAGGCGCCCCTCCCCCGGGGCGAGGTGGCGCCTGCTCCCTGTGCCGTCTCCGCCTGGCCCGTCATCGGATTCAACGGGCAGGTGACGGCGTGCGGGAACCAGGACGTGATGGACGGCAAGGTGCCCCTGCCGCCCCACCTCTACCTCGGCCACATCGCCAAGGACGACTGGCCCACCATCAAGGAACGGGCCATGGGCAACCCGATGGTCCGGGCGATCCGGGCGACCGGCCCCGAGTACCTGATGGAGCGCCACGGCTCGGGCGGCGGCTGCGGCGCCGAGGGCTACTGCCAGACCTGCTGGGTGCTCTCCAAGGACCCGGCCGTGCCCGCGAACGTACGCCGTCTGGCACTCGAACCCACCACGCGCCTCGTCGAGGAGCACACCGAGGAACTCCTCGTCGAGGCCGGCCCGGTCTCCTTCGCCCAGCAGTACGGAATCACCGAGTACGCCGAACTGATCACCCTGGGCCTCACCGAGGCCACGGCGCCGACCGGCACCCAGCAGACCGCGGGGAGCACGCCATGACCGCGCTCACGCACCAGGACATCCTCACCATCCGCCGCGAACGCGGCTCCTCGGTCCTGCTGTTCCTCACCGACCGCTGCCCGGTGGGCTGCGCGCACTGCTCGGTGGACTCCCGCCCCGACAGCCCACGCATCACCGACTTCACCCTGCTGGAATCGCTCGTCGACCGGCTCGCGGAGATGCCGGAGCTCACCATGGTGGGCATCTCCGGAGGCGAACCGTTCGTCGAGCGGCGCGGCCTCACCCTGGCCGTGCGGCGGCTGGCCGACGCGGGCAAGCACGTGGTCATCTACACCAGCGGGTTCTGGGCGGCCTCGCCGCGCGCCCCGCAGTGGATCGACCGGCTGCTGCCCCTGACCACCGCGATCTACCTGAGCACCGACGCCCACCACGTCGACGGTCAGGGCCCGGAGCGGTTCGTCAACGCCGCGCGGGTCGTCGCACGGCACCGCGTACCCATCGTCGTGCAGTGCGTCGACGAGGGCGACAGCCTGGACACCACCCGTGCCTCGCTCACCGAGGCGCTCGGCCCCGACTGGCCCGCGCACGCCGAGCTGATCCCCACCCACGGGCTCCCGCACGGCAGGGGCGCCGCGCACTACGCCTGGCGGCAGCGCACCGCCGGGCGGGACTTCGGACCCTGCGACGTCGTCGACGCCACGGTGGTGCGCTACGACGGCCGCGTCACCGCCTGCTGCAACGAATCCGTGATCATGGGCGCGGGCCCGGCCGCCCTGCGCCGCGACACCGCCGACGGGACGGAGGCCGTGAGCGCCGTCCGCGGGTTCCACGACGACGACTTCTTCCGCGCCCTCGGCTCGGTCGGCCCCGGTGTCCTCACGGGGCTGCCGCGCTACCGCGACCTGGCGGACCGCGAGTTCTCCTCCATCTGCGGACTGTGCTGGACGATGACGAAGCGGCGCTCCGGGGAGAGCAGGCACGACGCGCTGCTCGCCGCCCTCGCCGGCCTCACCCGATGAACCGGTAAGCCCGCGGTCCGGTTTCCCGCCCGTGACCCGCCCGCCCGCGCCCCTCACTCCGGACTCCGCGTACCGCGAGACAGGAGAACTCCTCATGACCACCCGGCACAGCCGTGTGCTTCTCGCGAAAGTCGAGTTGCTGCTGCCCCGTCTCGCCGCGACATCGCGGGAGCTGTGGAATTCACCGCGACTTCGTGACCTCTATCCCGAGTATCTCTGCATGCTGCACACCGCGATCCGCTCCACCGTGCCCCTCATGGAATGCGCTCTGGAGGAGTCGAGGAGCCGTGCGGAGAACGATCCGGCCGCCGCCGTCCTGGCCACGTATCTCTCCCGGCACATTCGCGAGGAACAGGGCCACGACGAATGGCTCAGACAGGACCTGGAAGCCCTCGGACACGACCCCGAAGAGCCGTTGCGCCGTGTGCCGGCCGCGTCCGTGGCCAATCTGGTGGGCGCCCAGTACTACTGGATTCGGCATTACCACCCCGTCTGTCTGCTCGGGCATATCGCGGTCCTCGAAGGAAATCCACCCGCGCCCGGACTCGTCGACGAGCTGACGCGCCGCACCGGGTATCCGCGCGCCGGATTCCGCACCCTGGAGCGCCACGCCGCGCTCGACGTGAAACACCGTGACGAACTTCTGCGCACCATCGACGGAATGCCGCTGACGCACGACCTGGCCACCGCCGTCGGCCTCAGCGCGCTGCACTCCGTCGACGCCGCCGACGCCGCCCTGCGGACGGTGCTGGCCTCCCGCCGGGCCCCGGCCCTGGCGGCCACCCAAGCGTGAGGGGGCGCCCATTCCCCTCACATCCGGTGGTCCGCCGACCGACGGACCACCAGTCAACCAAGGAGGAACGCCATGTCGTTCGACGCTCTCAAAGAACTCGCCGCCGCCGGTCACAACTTCAAGGGCGCCAACCCGCAGCAGCTCGACGCGATCTCCTCCCTCAGCCAGGAGGAAGTCACGCTGCTCAACTCCATCAAGTCGCGTCTCGACGCCGCGGAGGACGTCGTGTCGCACAGCAACAGCCCGCTGAGCGGCGCCTTCGTCTGGTAGTCCGACGCCCGACGAGCCACCCGCCGTACGCCGGCTGATCACCATGAGGGCCCAGGTGCTTTCCCGCCTGGGCCCTGCGGCGCGACCACGAGAGGTACGCACACACGGGGAGGGATGCAACGGTGTTGCAGTTCAACGTGCTCGGGCCGCTCGCCGCGGTCACCCAGTCGCAGCAGCTCGCGCTGGGACCGTTCAAACAGCAGGTGCTGCTCGCGGTCCTGCTGAGCAGGCCGGACTCGGTGGTCCCGGTGGACCGCCTCGTCGACGCCCTGTGGAGCGAGGACCCGCCGCGCAGCGCGGGAAAGAACCTCCAGGTGTACGTCCACCATCTGCGCCGCACGCTGGCGCACGAGGACCCGGAGGCGAGTGCCAGGCTCCTGCACCAGAGGCCCGGCTACCGCCTCGCCGTCGACCCGGAGTCGATCGACATGGTCCGCTTCGAGCACGGCATCGACCTGGCCCGGCGGGCCGCGGCACAGAACGACGCGAGCCGCGTCGACAGGGTGATCCGCGAGGCCATGTCGCTCTGGCGGGGCAGACCCTTCGTCGGTCTGGAGGGCGTGGCGCCGCTGGACGCGGAGGCGGCCCGCCTCGAGGAGCGCCGCCTCTCCGGCCTGGAGGCGTGGTTCACCGCCCGGCTCCGACTTGGGCTGCACCACGAAGTGCTCGACGAGGTGGAGCCGCTGCTCGCCGAGCACCCCTTCCGGGAACAGTTCCGCGCCCAGCACATGCGGGCGCTGTGCGGGGTCGGCCGACAGAACGACGCGCTCATCGCCTACGACGAGACGCGCCGCCTGTTCTCCTTGGAGCTCGGCCTCGAACCGGGCGCCGTGCTCCAGCAGTTGCAGCAGGAGATCCTGGAGGGCGGACCGGTGGCCCAGGTGGGGCCCGCCGCTCCGGGCGCCCCCGAGCGCGCGGGCGGTCTCCCGCACGAGCCGCGACAGCCCATCGGAGCGGTACAACTTCCCCCCGGCCTGCCGGACTTCACCGGGCGTGAGCGGGAACTCGGCGAGCTGCTGCCCGACGTGGAGGCACACGCGGAGCCCGCGGCGCGCTGGCGGGTCACGGTGGTGACGGGCCCGCCGGGCGTCGGCAAGTCGTCGCTGGCGGTCGCCGCGGCGCACGCGGCGGCACAGGCGTACCCCGGCGGGATCTTCCACGTCGACCTCAGCGACGGGCGGGGGCTGCCGCGCTCCCCTGCCGAGGCGCTGGCGGAACTCCTCCAGCAGCTCGGGGAGCCCGCCGAGCTGCTGCCGCCGGATCTGCCCGGTCTTGTCAGGCGTTACCGGGCGCTGTTCGTGCTGCGCGTACCGGCACTGCTGGTCCTGGACAACGCCGTCCGCGAGGCCCAGGTGCGGCCGCTGCTCCCCAGCGCCGCGCTGGCCACCACCGTCGTGACCAGCTGCTCTCGTCTCGCGGGTCTGGACGGCTCCCAGGTGCTCGAACTGCGGCCGCTGGACGACCGCGACGCGCTGGAGCTGCTGCGGCGCGTCACCGGCGCCGCGGTCGTCGACGCCGACCCGCGGGCCGCGCGGCGCATCGCACGCTTCTGCGGCGGACTCCCGCTGGCGCTGCGCATCGCGGGCGCCCGGCTCGCGTCGCGGCGGGTCTGGCCGCTGGCCAAGCTCGCCGACCACGTGGAGTCCTCCTGCGGTCTCGACTGGTTCACGGTCGGCGACATCGATCTGCGCCGCAGCCTGCGGCGCGGCTACGGCACGCTCACGGACGAGGACTGGTCCGACCTCCAGCTCCTCGACACGGGCGGCGACTTCACGTTCATGGACGCCTGGCTCCGGCTCGGTGGCGAGCCCGTCGACACCGCGCGGACACTGAACCGGCTGTGCGACGCGCACGCGCTCACCAACGTGCGGCTGCCGGGCCCGGACGGCGCGTGCCTGTTCCGGCTCGGCGCCTTCGTGCGCGACCTGGCCCTGGAGAGGACTCCGCGGCGTCGGCACGGCACCAAGATCCAGGCGGACTGTCCGGTCACTCCCGCCTGCGCAGGACCTTCCCCAGGTCGCTGACGATCCGCAGGGCCGCCTCCTGCCTGCCGCCGTCCAGCGCGCCGATCTCCCTCGCCAGCGCGTGGACGGCGGCGGGCCCCACGGGTTCGGCGACGGCCGGCGCGGCGAGCCGGGCGCGCCGGGCGCCCTGCACGAGGGCCAGCGCCAGCGACGCCTGGTCCGCGAAGAGCGCCAGGAGCTCCATCGCGGCCAGCGGGGTACGCACCAGCGGGCTGCGGTCCAGGACTTCGAGGACACCGAGCGGTTCGTCGCCGCACAGCAGCGGCGCCGCCATCAGCGCCTTGGGCACATAGCTGGTGGACTCCGCGATGTCGCGCGCGAAGTGGGCGTCGCTGTCGACATCGTGCACCTCCACGGGCTGGCGCGACTGCAGCACCCACCCCGCGATGCCCCGCCCGGCCGGGAAGCGGCGGCCCACCAGGCCGTCCTCGCCCTTGCCCGCCACCGCCTCGAAGACCAGTTCCCCGCTGTCCTGGTCCAGCAGGGCGATGGAGCCGGCCTGCGCGTCGAAGATCGCCGCGGCGGTGCGGACCACGGAACGCAGCAGCGCGCGGTGGACGTCGTCCTCCTGCGCGCCGCCCTGCGCCGCGAACGGCCCGGTGTCGTCCATCTACTGGCTCCTCACATTGGCCGAGGCGAGAAACAGCGCCTGCTTGACCTGGAAGGCGGTCATGCCTCGGTGCTTGCCCACGATCCGTGCGCACAGCCCCGCCACGTGCGGGGTCGCGAAGCTGTTCCCCGTGCAGCGCCGGGTGGAGCCGCCGGGCCAGGCCGCGGGCACCTGCACCCCACGGGCGAAGAACTCCACCGGCGGACGCGGGTTGTACAGGAGCAGCCCGGGGTCGTCCTCGTCGTGACTGCCCACCGAGATCACCGAGGAGAACCGCCAGGGGAAGCTCTCCACCGGCATGTTGTGCGCGGAGGCGACGAGCAGGCTGCGTCCGAAGTACGCCTGATCGGCGAGGTCGTGGAGGACGGGGGCGAACTTCCTCCGGGTGGTGGACAGACTCATGTTGATCACGTCGTAGCCACGCTCGACGGCCCACCGCACGCCCGCGATCAGTGCGTCGCCCGAGCCCCGGAAGCCGGTGCTGAGGACCTGGACGCTGTCGACCTCGCACTGCGGCGCCAGGCCGCGGATGATCGACGCGCAGGCGGTGCCGTGCCCCGTGGAGTCCCCGCCCGCGACCCGGACGACCTCCCACCGGGGCGTCCCGTCGTCGTCCTCCCCGGCCTCCCGGACGAGATAGGAGGCGTTGACCGGACCGACCAGGGGGTGCCCGGTGTCCACACCGCTGTCGATCACGCAGACCCTGACGCCCCGGCCGCTCGCGCCGCCCCACGCCCAGTCCGCGCCGTCGTCGGCGCCCTCGCCCGCACCCGCGCCCGCCCAGTCGGTGCGGATCTCGATGGCCTCGCGGTCGCGGCCCAGCAGGTGCCAGGTCAGGCCCTCGGGCGCGGCCGTCATCGCACACCGTCCCGCACCGCGCGGGCCCTTCGCGCCCCCACGAGATGCCCCTTCGCGGTGAAGTGCCGTTCAGCCCGCGCGGCGGCCTCGGCGGCCTCGGCCCGACGGCCGAGCGCCGACACGGCGTGCGCGCGGTCGAGTTCGGCCGTGGCCAGGCAGGTGGGCGAGTCCGTCCGCGCGGCGGCCCGCAGGGCGGTGGCCAGATGTGCGTCGGCCGCTGCCGCGTCGCCCTGCCCGGCGGCGAGGCGGGCCCGCATGCCGTACACCTCGCACGCCGCCGCGGGCATGGCGCTCACCCCGTCCCGCACAAGCGTGTCGAGCAGGGCGTGGACGGTGTCGGGCGGCGCGTCCCGGGTGAGCAGGACGCGCGCGAGGTCGCGTACGGCGGTGGCGTGCAGCTGCGGGTCGCCGAGGCGCTCCATGCCGTCGGCGGCCTCGCGCAGCAGGAGTTCGGCCGCCTCCCAGCGTCCGGCGAGCTGTTCCACGCCGGCCATGAAGAGGCGTACGGCGGGGACCGCGAAGTGGTGGCCGAGGTCGGTGAGGGTGCGCAGCGCGTCGTCCAGGAGGCCGCGGCCCTCGTCGAACTCGCCGCGCATGGCGAGCAGGACCGCCGTCGGGCAGCCCACGGTGGCCCTCCCCACCAGGCGTCCGGCGAGGTGGTCGCCGCGGAAGGCGTGGCAGCTGCGCAGCGCGGAGCCGACCGGTTCGGGGCCCAGCCACAGCGAGACGGCGAGGGCGCCGAGGATGCCCGCGCGCTCCAGTTCGGCGCCGGCCCGCACCGACTCGTGCAGGGCGCGCTCCAGATGCTCGGCCGCCTCCTGGTGCCGGCTGCGGCTCTGCCGTTCCTGGCCCATGGCGAGGAAGGCGCGGGCGAGCCCGAGCGCGTCGTCGGCGTCGGTGAACACCGGGATCGCGGCGCGTGCGGCATCGAGAAGAGCCCCGAAGCCTTCCGTTCCCGGCTCCAGGTAGCCGAGTTGCAGCCGGACCCTGGCGGCGGTCCGCGCGTCCCCTGTCTGCCGCGCCTCGTCGAGCAGGCGGCGCATCTCGGCGACCGCCTCCTCCGCGTCGCCTGCGGCCAGCCGTGCCTCGGCCAGCGAGGTCCGCACCGCGAGCGCGGCCGGGGAGCGGTTCCCGGTCAGCGCGAGGGTCCGGCGCAGCAGGCCGACCGCCCAGTTGATGTCGCCGTGGGCGAGCGCGTCGGTTCCGGCCCGCCCGAGGTGGGCGGCGGCGGCCTCCGCGGTGCGCCGGACGCCCGGGTCCCCGGGGTCCAGCTCGGCGCGGAGCCGGGAGGCCTGTTCGAGGTGGGTGCCGATGGTGTGGTGGTCGTCGGGGGCGCGGCGCTCCACGTGCGCGGCGAAGCTCTCGTGTCCGCGGGCCCGAAGGAGTTTGGACATGCCGGTGTAGACCTCGTCGCGGATCAGCTGGCCGGCCGGGCGCCATCGCGGGTCGCCCGCCGGGCCGGGCTCCGCGGGCTCCAGGAAGCGGCGTCGCGCGAGGTCGCGCACGACGGGTTCGGCCGCCGTCCCGTCGGGGCCGGCGAGCGCGGCGAGGTCGGCGGCGGTGAACTCGGCACCGATCACCGAAGCGCGCTCCAGTACGGCCCGTTCGTCCGGGGCGAGCCGGTCGAGCCGGGCGGCGACGATGGCGCGCACCGACAGGGGTACGTCGTCGGGGTCGGCGCCCTCGGCGACCATCTCCATGATCTGCTCGACGAAGAGAGGGTTGCCCTCCGAGCGGCTGACGAGCCGGTCCATGGCGCGCTCGGGGAGCGACGGCGGCACGAGATGCGCCACGACGTCGTCCGGTGCGCTGCCGCGCTCGTCCGGAAGGCGGCCGCTGAGGCGCAGGACCAGCTCCCGGCAGTCGTCGCCGGCGAGCGGCGGCACCACGAGCGCGGTCGCGTTGAGTTTGCCGCTGCCCCAGCCGGCGTGCTGTTCGAGGAGGTCGGGCCGGGCGAGGCAGAGCACGAGGACGGGCGCGTCCTGCACCCAGTCGGTGATGTGGTCGAGCGCGCCGAGCAGGTCCTCGTGCGCCCACTGCAGGTCGTCGATGACGAGCACGAGCGGTTCCTGGCGGGCCAGGGCGGTGCACAGCCGCTGGAGCGCCCAGCAGGTCTCGTCGTACGAGGTGCCCGAGCGGCCCGTGGTCGCCAGGCGGGCCAGGGCGGTGGCGACGGCGGCGTCGGGGCCCTGGGTGCCGAGGAGCGCGGTGAGGCGCTCCCGCGGCGCCTCGCCGAGCAGCCGCCGCAGGAGGTCGGCGAGGGGCGCGAGCGAGCCTTCGCTGCCGTAGGGCGGGCAGCCGGTGCGGGCGACGGTCGCCCCGGCCCCGGCGGCCACGGTCGCGAAGGCGCGGGCCAGCCTGCTCTTGCCGACGCCCGGATCCCCGTACAGCGTCACCAGATGACAGGCGCGGTCCCGGCGCACCCGCCCGAACGCCAGGTCCAGCTGCGCGAGTTCGTCCCGCCGGTCGACGAGGGCGACGCCGCGCCCGCGGGACGCCCCGTGCTCGGGCGAGCCCGCCGAGAGGAGCCGCCAGGCGGGTACCGGGTCACGTCTGCCCTTGACGGTCAGCGGTGGCACCGGGACCGTCTCCGCGGCCTGCGCGATCAGGTGGTGGGTGTCGGCGCCGATGAGGATCTGCCCGGTGGGCGCGTGCTGTTCGAGACGGGCCGCCACGTTGACGACCTCGCCGGACACCAGGGCGTGCCCGGCGTCGGCGTCGCCCGAGGTGACGACCTCGCCTGTGTGGATGCCGATGCGCACGGCGACCGGTACGCCGTGCGCACCGTGCGCGGTCTCGGCGAACGTCTCGACGGCCGCGAGGATGTCGAGCGCGGCGCGGGCGGCACGCAGCGCGTCGTCCTCTCGGACCGCCGGGATGCCGAAGACGGCCATCACGGCGTCACCGATGTACTTCTCCACGGTCCCGCCGTGCCGTTCCAGGCAGTCGCTCAGTACGGCGTAGTAGCGCAGCATCACGTGGCGCAGCGCCTCGGCGTCCAGGCGTTCGCTGAGCGCGGTGGACCCGACCATGTCGCAGAAGACGATGGTGACGGTCTTGCGGCTCTGGGCGGTTCGCTCGCGCACGCTGTCGCCTCCCTCCCCCATGTGCCCCATGTGCCCCATGTGCTCCACGGGTCCCGCGTGGTCAGAACAGGACGCCCCCGATGATCGGTTCCGCGCTGTGCGCCTCGACCTCGGGGGCGCGTTCCTGGATGCGGGCCTGTACGTCGATCAGGGTCTCCACCTCTTCGTCGGTCAGCTCGGACAGGGCTTCGCGTCGGCCGTCGGGCAGTTGGTCGACGGGGAATCCGGCGCCGCGCAGCAGCTCCAGGTTCTTGTTCTCGGTCTGTGTCCGGTTCCCGATCCGGTTCTGGTCGTCGCTCCCGACACCGGTCACCTTCTCGCCCCTCCCGTAGATCCACACCACCACGCCCACGACACAGAGCGCCGCTCCCGCCGTGCGGAAGACGAAGCCGACACTGAACCAACCGGCGAGCACGGCGCCGAGCGGTGGCGCCGCGAGCTGGAGCAGGACGGGAAAGGCGTTCGCGGTCGACGTCACACGGCCGATGAGTTCCTGCGGGGTCTCCCGGTGCAGGACGTACGGGAAGACGACCATGATCCCGGCCGCGGCGAAGCCGATGCCGAACGCGACGGACATCCACAGCAGGGGAAGGCCGTCGACCCCCGCGCCCAGGCCGAACCCGATGCCGCCGACCAGCGCGCCCACGGTGATCTGTGCGAGGCCGAGGAGCACGAAGGGCCGCGCCCGCGTCCCCCACTGGCTGATCGCCAGGGTGCCGAGCACGGCGCCGAGCCCGACCGCCGCCACCACGTACCCCAGGTCCTGTTCGCCGACGGACAGTTCGCGCATGGCGAGCGGGGAGAGCGTGTCGAAGGCGAGGACGAGGAAGAGGGTGGCCGCCATGCTGCCGATCACGGCGATCAGCGCCGGGGTGCGGGCGATGAACGCCACGCCCTCGACGGTCTCGGCCCACAGCTTGCCCTTGCCCGCCCCGTGCCGTTCCCCGGGGTACCCCGCGTCGTCCCGGGCGGGCCGCCGGGGCAGCCGCACCGCGCAGAGCAGCAGGCCGGAGAGGACGAAGGTGGCGGCGTCGGCGACGAACGCGGCGCGCACGCCCCAGAGGGCGACGATCAGCCCGCTGAGGGCGGGGCCCGCGATCTTCGCCGCCTGGTTGGCGAAGACGGTCAGGGACATCGCGGACAGCATGTCGCGCTCGGGGACCACGGAGCGCAGGGTGCTCTGGTAGGCCGGGTTGAACAGCGCCGAGAAGGAGACCTTGAGCACCACCAGGGTGAGCAGCACGGGCAGTCCGGGCGCGGCGAGGAAGCCGAGCACCAGGCCGGCGCGTGCCACGTCGCAGCCGATGAGGACGGCCTTGCGGTCGCGTACCCGGTCGGCGAGCGCCCCCGCGACCGGGGCGAGCAGCACCAGCGGCACGGCGGTGGCCACGCTCACCGCGGCGAGCGCTCCCGCGCCCTGGTCCCATACGTAGGTGACGAGGACGATCAGAGCGAGGTAGTCGAGCCAGTCACCGATGCTGGAGACGACCTGGCTGGCGAACAGGACACGGAAGCGGCGGTGCCGCAGAGCCGCGGCCATCGCGGGCGGCTTCGCCATCACAGGGCCCCTTCCCTCTGTGTGTCGGCCAGATCCTCGAAGACGCGGATCACCGACCGCGCCGTGTGCAGGGCCGACCTGCTCACCGCGGCCGTCAGCCGTTCCTCCAGGGGCAGTTCATCGAGCAGCCGGCGCAGCTGCGCGCCGTGACCGACATCGGCGGCGGCGTGCCGGGCGAGCGTGCGGAAGGCGCGACGCGGCAGTCCGGTGCGCGCGCCGAGCACGGCGGCGACGTCGGGGCGGGGCGGGCTGCCTTCGAGGACCGCCTGGTACCCGAGGAGGCAGACGGGGTGGAGCCGGTGGATCCAGAAGTACTGCGCCCCGCAGAGCGCGGCTACCTCGCCGGGCGGCACGCTCCGCCAGACTCTCGCGGGGTCGTGCCCGAGGGCGGCGAGGTCCTCGCGCACCCACTCGTCGTGGCCGCGCTCCTCCTCGATGTGCCGCTCCCAGTAGGGGATCAGGGCGGCGGCCGACGGGTCCGCGTCCTTGCGTACGAGCTCTTCGCAGCGGTCTCGGGCGGACTCCATCAAGGGCACGGACGCCCGGATGATCTGGTGGGTGAGAACGAGGAACTCCGGGTAGATCAGGGCCGGCCGGTGCACCGCCCAGATCCTTTCGAGCGTGGCCCGCAGACCGGGCAGGAGCAGCCCGAGGGCGGCGTCGACGCGCGTGCCCGCCCCCGTCACGCGGCACCTCCGCCGAGTCCGGCCAGGTCGCGGTAGCCGCTGACCGCGTGCCGGGCGAGGAATCCGTCCGCGCCGCGCTCCTGGAGGAGCCCGCCGATCCGCTCCTCCAGCAGGCGGGTGCCGGGGCGTCGCAGGTAGGCGTCGGCCGCGGACTCGGCGTCCGGTGTGCCGAGGGCGCTGACGCACGTACCGCAGTACCCGGTGCCCCCGCCGCGGTTCTCGGTGTTCTCGGTGCGCAGGGCGTCGGCGAGGTGGAGCGGTCCGAAGGCCCTGATGCCGCGGAGCAGGGGGCGGTCGACGAGCCTGCGGCGGATCGTCGGCCAGTCGTCGTCGGCGACGTGGCCGAGGCGCAGGTGGCGGGGGAGCCGTCCGCCGAGGCCGTCGACGACGTTCTGGTTGCAGCAGGTGACCACCGTGCCGTCGAAGGCGACGACCGGCCACGCCGCCATCGCGCACGGGGAGGCACCGCGTGGCAGCTCGGCGGGGCCCGCGCCGGGCAGCCACCGTGCGGCCCGGCCCGCCGCGCGTACCTCGGCGACCAGGACGGGCACGCGGTCGCCGAAGGCGCGGCGGATGTCGTCGGTGACCTCCGCCAGATAGGGGTCGTCCGGGCCGAGGCCGGTGACCTGGACGCTCACGTCCTTGCCGGCGTCGAGGAGCCCGCGCAGGACGTCGAGGACGCGGGCCCGCTCCACTTGGGCCTCGTGGAAGACATCGAGGCTGGCCGCCACGTGGTCGACGGCGGCGAAGGCGTCCGCGACGGGGCGCGGGACACGGGCGCCGTCGCGGGCGAAGAACATCCCGGTCTGGACCTGGGTGCGGGTCCCCGCGGCCCGCGCCGTTTCGGCGAGGTGCTTGACGAGGCGCGGCCTGAGCAGCGGTTCGCCCCCGGTCAGGAGCAGGAAGTCGGGCCGGTCGTCGGGGCGCAGGGTGGCGGCGAAGGCGGTCAGCGGTGCCGCGTCGAGCTGCTCGGAGTCCATCGAGGAGGCGGTGGAACAGTGCGCGCAGGAAAGCGGGCACCGCCTGGTGAGCGTCATCAGGAGAGCGGCCGCGGGCCGGGACCGTGCCGCGAGCAGGTCGAGCAGGTGCATGGGTCCGCCTCCTCCCGGCGCCCGCGCCGTCCGGCCCATGCCCCGGCCGGACACGACGCCCTGCACCGAGCTTCACCGCCCCGGCTTGTCCCCCGGTATGCACCTGCTTGCGGAACCCTTGCCTACCGGCCCCGGGCCCGGCCCCGCGCCCGGCGTCCGCTAGCCCTCCTCCGGCACCGGCAGGATCTGCCGCAGACGCGGATCGGGGTGGAAGCCCCTGCGCCACTCGCGGGGGTAGCCGACGGAGGCCTCCACGTGGCGTACTCCGTCGTGCCAGGTGGTGCGGGGGATGTGCAGATGGCCGTAGACGACGGCCGCCGCGTCGTACTTCACGTGCCAGTCCGCGGACAGTTCGGTGCCGCACCACAGGGCGAACTCGGGGTAGCGCAGGACCCGGGTGGGCTCGCGGAGCAGTGGCCAGTGGTTGATGAGGACGGTGGGCAGGCCGGCGGGCCGCTCGGCGAGGCGCTCCTCGGTGAGTTTGACGCGGGCGCGGGACCAGTCGTCGCGCGTCGCGTACGGGTCGGGGTGCAGGAAGTACTCGTCGGTGCAGACGACGCCCGCCTCATGGGCGACCGCGAGGGCCTCCTCCTTGGTGTGCGTCCCTTCGGGGCGGAAGCTGTAGTCGTAGAGCAGGAACAGCGGGGCGACGGTGACGGGGCCGCCCGCGCCGCGCCACACCGGGTAGGGGTCCTCGGGCGTGGACACGCCGAGTCCGCGGCAGAGCGCGACGAGATGCTGGTAGCGCTCCTCGCCGCGCAGCTGGACCGGATCGTCCTTGGGCGTCCACAGTTCGTGGTTGCCGGGCGACCACACCACCTTGGCGAACCGCCCGGCGAGCGTGCGCAGCGCCCACTCGATGTCGGCCATGCGCTCGGCGACGTCCCCGGCGACGATCAGCCAGTCGCCGTCGGTCTCCGGCCGGATGGTCTCGACGTACTTCCTGTTCTCCGCGTACGCGACGTGCAGGTCGCTGATCGCCCACAGCTTCGGAGTCTTCTCGGATGCCATCACCGTGTGAGGCTAACCGAGTTGATCCGTCGGTGTCCGTCAGTGGTGTTCGCCCTCCCCGCGCTGGATGGCCAGGTACTCCTCCGCGGTCGCCTTCGGCACCTGCGCCTTCGGGCCGTACATGGCGCGGGAGAGGCGGGAGCGCAGACGGTCGGAGCGGGAGACCTTGCGGGCCACGCCGTTGGCGTCGACCAGGGGACCGATCTCGTAGGGCCGGTGCTGTTCATGGGCGGTCAGGCGGTACAGCTCCGCCTGCGGCAGGGGCTCGTGGATCTCGACGTACTCGCCGTGCGGCAGGCGTTTGACGGTGCCGGTCTCGCGCCCGTGCAGCACCTTCTCGTGGTCTCTGTGCTGGAGGCCGAGGCAGATGCGGTGGGTGATGACGTACGCGAGGACGGGCGCCACGAAGAAGGAGATGCGTACGAACCACGTGATGGCGTTGATCGAGAGGTGGAAGTGGGTGGCGACGATGTCGTTGCCGCCGCCGATGAGCAGTACGAAGTAGAGCGTGAGCCAGGCGACGCCGAAGCCGGTGCGCACGGGTGTGTTGCGGGGCCGGTCCGCGATGTGGTGTTCCCGCCTGTCGCCCGTGACCCAGGCCTCGACGAAGGGGTAGACCGCGATCGCCATCATGATCAGCGGGAAGAGCGAGAAGGGGATGAAGACGCCGAGGGCGAGCGTGTGCCCCCAGATGTTGATCTCCCAGGCGGGCATCACCCGGATCAGCCCCTCGGAGAAGCCGAGGTACCAGTCGGGTTGGGCCCCGGTGGAGACCATGTCGGGGCGGTACGGGCCGATCGCCCAGACGGGGTTGATGGAGGCGACCGCGCCCATGATCGCGAGCACGCCGAAGACGAGGAAGAAGAAACCGCCCGCCTTGGCGATGTAGATCGGCAGGAACGGCGCCCCCACCACGTTCTTCTCGGTCTTTCCCGGCCCCGCGAACTGGGTGTGCTTGTGGTAGAAGACCAGGATCAGGTGGGCGACGACCAGCCCGAGCATGATGCCCGGCAGCAGCAGGATGTGGATCGGATAGAACCGCGCCACGATGTCCTCGCCCGGGAACTCCCCGCCGAACAGGAACATGGCGAGATACGTCCCGACCACGGGGATCGAGAGGATCGCGCCGTGTGCGAAGCGCACGCCGGTGCCGGAGAGCATGTCGTCGGGGAGCGAGTAACCGGTCAGGCCCGTGATGATGGCGAGCATCAACAGGGTCCAGCCGAAGAGCCAGTTGACCTCACGCGGTTTGCGGAACGCGCCGGTGAAGAACACCCGCATCATGTGGACGAACATGCCGGCGATGAAGACGACCGCCGCCCAGTGGTGTATCTGCCGGATCAGCAGACCGCCGCGCACCTCCAGGCTGATCTCCAGCGTGGACTCGAACGCCCTGGACACCTGGAGGCCCTTGAGCGGCACGTAGGGGCCGTCGTAGGTGACCTCGGCCATGCTCGGCTCGAAGAAGAGGGTCAGATAGGTGCCGGTGAGGATCAGGATCAGGAAGCTGTAGAGGCAGATCTCGCCGAACATGAACGACCAGTGGTCGGGAAAGATCTTGCGCATCTGGCTCTTGGCGAGGGTGTTGATGCCGAGGCGTCCGTCCGCCCAGTCCGCGACCCGCTCGCCTCTGCCGGGCCGCGCGGGCCGCCCGCTTGCCCCGGTGCGCTCGATGCTTCCGCTCATGCGACTCCCCTTCAGGCGGCTACCAGAGTAGGTCGCACCTATGACGGATCCAACAGGTCCGGATGTGACAACCGGCCGCCGACAGGCCCTCGTTCACCTCAGGACATAACGCTCGCACCGCTCGCCGCGGAGCGTCCCCCGCGGGACCTTGCGGCCGTACGCGACGAGCAGCAGGTCCTGCGCGGCGCCGCGCACGGGGGTGCCGCTGCCGTACGACCAGTCGACGTCGTCGGCGTGCAGTGCGACGCCCGCGAGGTCGGCCCCGAAGAACTTGACGCTCTTGGCGTCGACGGCGCCCAGCAGGATGCGTACGCGCTCCAGCGGGACCCGGCGGTCAAGACCGAGGGCAACGGTGACGTCGAGGCCGTGCACCACGTCGTGGCCCAGCGCGGAGGTGTAGCCGCCGACCGGGGGCGTCCAGGGGTGGTGCGCGTTCTCCCTGAGCAGGGCGGCCAGTTCGGATGTCGACGACGCGGCGGCGTCCGCGCGGGCGCAGCGGTCCGTCATGCGGTGCAGGCTGCCGCGCGCCTTGACGAGTTCGAGGAGCGTCCTGGGCAGCGAGTGGCGGAAACCGAGGGACATATGGGCGACGACCTCGCGTACGCGCCAGCCCGCGCAGAGCGAGGAGGTGTCCCACTGGTCGGGGCTCAACGTGTCGAAGAGGTCGGCCAGTTCACATCGCTCGGCGGCGATCTCGGCGCGGACGCGGCTCTGGTTCTCTGTCGCCCTGTCTGCCGTCCTACCTGTCGTCTTCCTCATGACTCCAGGGTGATCAAGGCCCGGCCATAAGTCCAAGAGCTTCCTCTTCTCGCCACTAGCATCGCCGGTTATGGAACTCCGGCAGCTGAAGTACTTCGTCGCCGTGGTCGAGGAGGCCAACTTCACCCGCGCCGCGGCCCGGCTGCACCTGGCGCAGCCCGGCGTGAGCGCGCAGATCCGGCAGCTCGAACGCGAGCTGGGCCACCGGCTCCTCGACCGCTCCGGCCGTACGGTGACGCCGACCGAGGTGGGCCGGGCCGTGCTGCCCTACGCGCGGGCCGCGCTCGCCGCCGTCGAGGGGGCGCGGCGGACCGCGGACGAGTTCACGGGGCTGCTGCGCGGGCAGGTCATGATCGGACTCGTGTCGGGGGCGGCCACCCACGAGTTCGACGTCGTCTCCGTGCTCGCCGACTTCCATGACGCGCACCCCCAGGTCGAGATCGCCCTCACCGAGGACGCCTCCGACCGGATGCTCGCCGCGCTGCGCCGGGGCGAGCTGGACATCGCGCTGCTCGGCCTCACGACGCAGGAGCCGCCCCCGGACGTGGCCCTGGACATCGTGGTCGACGAGCCGCTGGTCGCCGCCGTGGCCCCGGATGATCCGCTCCTGCGCCCCGAGGGCCGTGCCGGCGTCCCGCTGGCCGAGCTCGCCGGGCGCCCGCTGATCACCCTGCCGCGCGGTACCGGTCTGCGCGGGGTCCTCGACGGGGCCTGCGCCGAGGCCGGCTTCCGGCCGCGTATCGCCTTCGAGGCGGCCTCCCCCGACGTCCTGACGCGCCTCGCCGCGCGCGGCCTGGGCGTGGCGGTGCTGCCGGCGCTGCCCGCGGGGACGGCCGCCGAACTGGGCCTGCGGACCCTGCTTCTCACCGACCCGCGGCCGCGCGGCCGCATAGCACTGACCTGGCGAAAGGACGGCCCGGCGAGCCCGGCGGCCCGCGCGCTCCTGACTCGCCTACGGGCGGAGCTGAGCGCCCCGTGAGCCCGCGCTCACCGCGGCGGTGTCAACCGGTGAAGGCGGAGCGCGAGTTGGGTCTCCAGGGTGCGCGCGGGACTGTTCCAGTCGTCGCCGAGGAGCCGAGCGACCCGCTCCAGCCGCTGCACGACCGTGTTGACGTGGACGTGCAGCACGGCCTTCGCCTTGGTGAGGCTGCGGTCCGCACCGAAGTACGCCTCCAGCGTCCGCACCAGCTCCGTGCCGCGCTCGGCGTCGTAGTCGAGGAGGGGGCCGAGCGTGGCCCTGACGTAGCCTCCCAGGTCGGCCTGTTCGCCGATGAGCAGCCCGACGAAGCCGAGGTCGGCGAGAGCGGCGCCGTGACCGATGTGGCCGAGCGCCCGCAGGGCGGAGAGGCAGCGGAGCGCCTCTGCGTGCGCGGCGGGCAGCCCGGCCGGTTCCCGAGCGGGACCGGCGGCGCCGACGGTGACCGGGGCGCCCATGCCTTGGCCCAGCTCGGTGGCGAACGTACGGGCGTCGCCGCCGGGTGTGTCGGTCGGGATCACGAGCACCACGTCGTCGTGGTGGAGCCCGGCCAGGCCGCTGTGGGCGCGGGCGACGCGGTGGGCGGCGGCGAGCAGCCGCGGCCGGGGCGCGCTCTCGCTGTGGGCGACGAACACCGCGTGCGGTCGCCCGAGTTGGACGCCGAGGCGGCGGGCGCGGCTCGCCAGGCTGACCGGGTCGCCGGTGGTGGCGAGCAGGTCGTTCAGGAGCTCGCCGCGCACCCGGTCCTCGGTCTCGGCGACGGACCGGCGCAGCAGGAGGAGCAGCGCGGTGACGACGCCCGCGCGCTCGAACAGCCGCCGGTCGGCGTCGGCGAGTTCGGCGCGTCCGGTCAGGGCGATGCTGCCGAGCAGTTCGGGCCCGGCAAGGACCGCGCAGACCCAGGTGCCGTCCTGCGGTACCGCGCGTCCGCTGGCGCGTGAGGCGGCGACGGCCGGGGCGGGCGGGGGCAGCGGTCCGGCTGCGGTGCGGGCCAGTTCGACGCCGTCCGCGTCGTGGATGAGGACGCCGCCGTCGAGGAGGGCGGCGATGCCGTCGGCCACGTCGCCCGCGTCGCCGCCGCGCAGCACGAGGTCGGTGAGCTGGTCGTGGGCCTGTTCGGCGCGGCGCATGGCCTGGCTGTGCGCGCGGATGGTCTCGGTGGCGGCGTTGAGGTCGACGAGCGCGGCCCGTGTCTCTTCGAGGAGGCGTGCTCCGTCGATGGCGATGGCCGCGTGGTCGGCGAGGGAGGAGAGCAGCACGATCTCCTCCGTCGCGAAGACGCGGGCGGAGCGGTCGGCGGCGTACAGCACCCCGATGACCCGGGGGCCGAGCCGCAGCGGCACACCGAGGATGGCGCGCAGCCCTTCCTGGAGGACGGCGCTGTCGATGGCGTCGGTGTGGTGGAAGCGGGGGTCCTGCTGGTAGTCGCCGGTGACGTAGGGGCGGGCGGTCTGGGCGACGAGGCCGCCGAGGCCCTCGCCCATGCCGAGCCGCAGCTGCTGGAAGGCGGCGGCCACGCTGCCGTCGGTCACCCGCATATAGGTGTCGCCGGCCGCCTCGTCGTTGAGGGAGAGGTACGTGACGTCCGTGCCCAGGAGCAGTTTGGCGCGGCGCACGATGGCGCGCAGCACGGCGTCCGGGTCGCGGAGCGCGGCCAGGTCGCTCGCGGTGTCGAAGAGGGCGGTGAGTTCGGCCTCGCGGCGGCGGTGCGCGCCCAGGGTGCGGTGGACGCGCAGCGCCACGTCGGTGGCCTCGTCGAGCGCCGCGAGGTCGCCGGGCGCGGCACCGGCCTCGCGGGCCCGGGCCGCGGGACGAGCGAAGTCCTCGGCGGGCGCGCCCCGCTCCAGCAGATCGAGCAGGCCGCGCAGACCCGCCTGAGGTTCGGCGCGGCCCGCGCCCTTGATGGTGGGGAGCATGGGGCGATGGTCTCCCGACGGGGTGGGTGCGGTCGATGGCCTGCCCTGGATGGGCGGGGCGGGCGCGATTGCTGGCCCGCCCTGAATCGACGGGGCGGACGCGATTGCTGGCCCGCCCCCGCGCCGACGGAGGCAGGCCGCGGCAAGGCCCTCAGCCGCCGAGCCGTACCGCGCCCTGCTGTTCCGTCGCCGGGGCCGGGGCCGGGGCCGGGGCTTCGGGGTCCGCCGCCTCGTCCTCGGAGAGGTCCCGTCCCCGCGTCTCCCTGGCGAACCATACGGTCACGGCGGTGATGAGGGCCGCGCAGGACATGTAGAGGGCGACGGGGAGCGCCGAGTCGTAGTCCCTGAGGAGTTCCACGGCGATGATCGGCGCGAGCGCCCCGCCGATGATCGAGGCGAGCTGGGAGCCCATCGAGGCGCCCGAGTAGCGGACCTTGGTGTCGAACATCTCGGAGATGAACGCGGCCTGCGGACCGTACATCGCGCCATGGAAGAGCAGCCCGACGGTGACCGCGAGCGCGATGACGGGGAAGGACCGCGAGTCGAGCAGCGCGAAGAACGCGAAGGCCCAGCCGGCCATCCCGAGCGCGCCGATCAGGGTGACCGGACGGCGCCCGACGCGGTCGGAGAGCGCGCCCCACAGAGGGATGGTGACGAAGTGGACGGCGGACCCGATGAGCACCGCGTTGAGCGCGTCGCTCTTGGGAAGTTCCAGGTGCACGGTGACATAGACGAGGACGAAGGCCGTGATGACGTAGTACGAGATGTTCTCGCCGAACCGGGTGCCGATGGCGGTGAGCACCTCCCGCCAGCTCCTGCGGAACACCTCGACCACGGGCGGCTTCTCCTGGACGCCCGCCGCGGCGGCGGCCCGCGCCTTCTTCTGCGCCTCCAGGAAGACGGGCGACTCGGTGACCGAGATGCGGATCCACAGGCCGATCATCACGAGGACCCCGGAGAGCAGGAAGGGCACGCGCCAGCCCCAGGCGAGGAAGGCCTCCTCGGACTGGACGGCGGCCAGCAGAGCGAGCACCCCGGTGGCGAGGAGGTTTCCGCCGGGGGCGCCGGCCTGGGGCCAGGACGCCCAGAAGCCGCGGCTCTTGTCGCCGCCGTGCTCGGAGACCAGGAGCACCGCGCCGCCCCACTCGCCGCCGAGCGCGAAGCCCTGCACGAGCCGCAGCACGGTCAGCAGGATCGGCGCGCCGACGCCGATGCTCGCGTGGGTGGGGAGCAGTCCCATCGCGAACGTGGCGCCGCCCATCAGCAGCAGGCTGATGACGAGCAGCTTCTTGCGGCCCATCCGGTCGCCGTAGTGCCCGAAGACGACGCCGCCGAGGGGCCGGGCGGCGAAGCCCACCGCGTAGGTGAGGAAGGAGAGCAGCGTGCCGACCAGGGGGTCGCTGGACGGGAAGAAGAGGGTGTTGAAGACCAGCGCGGCGGCGGAGCCGTAGAGGAAGAAGTCGTACCACTCGATGGTGGTGCCGACGAGGCTGGCCGCCACGATGCGGCTGATGCCGGCGCGGGTCGGCGGAGCGGTTCCTTGCGAGGCCATGTGCACCACTTCCAGTCATTCCGTCAGGGACGCCGCGGGGACGCTTCCGTACCGGCACAAGGTAGGAAACCGCAGTTCAGTGGCGTATATGGCGGACCACCATGGTTCTGCGGCCCGTGGTGTGACCGGACACCATGAGAGGTGCGGGACCGGACAGAAGTTACTTTTAGGTATGGCGTGACTTCCCATGTGGACGGCAGTAGAACTCGTTTCCATTCCATCGAGAGTGAGGAAAGTCACATGGAGCGCGCACCCTTACCTGGCAACGGGACTGGCGGTCTGTCACGTCGAAAATTCATCACTGGAACAGGTTCCGTTCTCGGGGCCGTCGCGCTCGCGGGCCAGGCAGGCCCGGCCAGGGCGAGAGCCACCGCGGCCGCCCCGCTCGCGGACGGCGCACGCGTCCCCGCCCTCGTGATCGGCACCGGCTACGGCGGCTCCGTCGCCGCCCTGCGGCTCGCCGAGGCGGGCGTCGACGTGCACATGGCCGAGATGGGCATGGCCTGGGACACCCCGGGCTCCGACGGCAAGATCTTCGCCAACACCACGAGTCCGGACATCCGTTCCTACTGGCTGCGCACCAGGACCAAGCAGCCCCTGAGCGACTTCCTCGGCTTCCCGCTCGACAAGGACGTGCCGCGCCACACGGGCATCCTGGACGCCGAGGAGTTCGGCGGCATCACCGTCTACCAGGGCCGGGGCGTCGGCGGCGGCTCGCTGGTCAACGGCGGCATGGCGGTCACGCCGAGGCGCGAGTTCTTCGGCGCCGTGCTGCCCACGGTGGACGCCGGGGAGATGTACGGCACTTACTACCCGCGCGCCAACGCGGGGCTCGGCGTGAGCACCATCGACCCGGCCTGGTTCGAGACGGCCGACTGCTACCAGTACGCCCGCGTCGGCCGCAAGCACGCCCAGCGCTCCGGCTTCCCGTTCGTCTTCGTGCCCGACGTGTACGACTGGGACTACATGAAGCGGGAGCAGGCGGGCACCGCCACCAGATCGGCGCTGGCCGGGGAGATCCTATACGGCAACAACCACGGCAAGAAGTCGCTCCAGCAGACCTATCTCGCCCGCGCCGAAGCGACCGGGCGTGTCACCATCTCGCCGCTGCACAAGGTCACTTCGGTCACCCCGGCGGCCGGCGGCGGCTACACGGTCACGATCGACCAGATCGACACCGGCGGGGGCACCGTCGCCACCAAGGAGGTGACGGCCGACAAGGTGTTCTTCGCCGCGGGCAGCGTCGGCACCAGCAAGCTCCTGGTCGAGCTGAGGGCGACGGGCGCGCTGCCCCGCCTCAACGCCGAGGTCGGCAAGGGCTGGGGCGACAACGGCAACGTCATGTGCGGGCGCGCCAACCACATGTGGGACGCGACCGGCAGGCTCCAGTCGTCCATCCCCACGGCAGGCATCGACAACTGGGCGGCGGGCGGCGCGTTCGCCGAGGTGGCGCCGCTGCCGACCGGGATCGAGACGTACGCCTCGTTCTATCTGTCGATCACCAAGAACCCGCACCGCGCCGAGTTCTCCTGGAACGCGGCGGCGGGCCGGGCGGAGCTGAACTGGCAGACCGCCTGGAAGAAGGCCTCCATCGACGCCGCCAGGACGATCTTCGACAAGATCAACGCCAAGGAGGGCACGATCTACCGCACCGATCTCTTCGGCACGTACAAGATCTGGGGCGACCACCTCACGTACCACCCGCTGGGCGGAGCGGTCCTCGGCAAGGCCACCGACAACTACGGCCGTCTGCATGGCCATCCCGGGCTCTATGTCATCGACGGCGCGCTGATTCCCGGCAACACCGGCGTCAATCCGTTCGTGACCATCACGGCGCTCGCCGAGCGGAACATCGAGCGGATCGCCGCCGCCGACCTGTGAGCGTCATGGCTTGGGCAGTACGCAGACCGTGTCGAGGCCGAGCACATGATTGAGCCGGCCGAACGCCAGCCACGACCCGATGCTCATGCTCAGCTCCACGATCTGGGCCTGGCTGTAGTGCGCGGTCATCCGCGTCCAGAACTCGTCGTCGAGGTGGTGGTGGTCCAGGGCGTACCGCTCGGCGTACTCCGCGGCCAGCCTCGTGCGGTCGTCGAAGGCGTCGGTGGTGCGCCACCGGGTCACCGCGTCGGCGAACCCCTCCTCGACCTTGTCCCCGTCGCGCTCGGTGCGCCAGTCCAGACAGAAGGCGCAGCCGTTGATCTGCGCGACGCGCAGCCGCGCCGCCTCGAACTCGCGCAGGCCCAAGGTCGTATGGGCGTAGACCGCGAGCGAGAAGTTCGACGCGGCCGTGCCGATCTCGGGGACCATCTCGCCCCATACGTACGGGATCGCGTCCTGCCCCTCGGGGATGTCGATGCGCGGGGGTCCACCCATGGGTCACTTCCTTCCGAGGCGGCCCGCCGCCGGGCGCAGCGGGACGTCGAGCGCGTCGTAGAGGCCGGGTCCGGCGTCCACGAGCCAGTCGATGGCGTTGACCAGACGGCCGACGGCGGTGGCGTTGCCGCCCGCCGAGCGGTTCTCGTCCTCGTCCGTGGCCTCGACCGTGACCTCGATACGGGGACGGCCCTCGACGATCACGCGGTGGGCGCCGTCGCCGCCGCCGGGCGGGAGCGGCCAGTCCGGCGCGCAGGACGGGTGGATGCGGGTGACGTGCTCGATGACGATACGGGGTTCGCCCTCGACGATGCCCCGCACCTCGAAGCGGACGGCGCCCTGGGTGCCCCGGGCGAACTCCCCCATCGTCCGGGTGCGCACCGTCGCGTCGAGCGCGCGCCGGTCCGACGTCTCGCGGATCTCGTCCAGTCGCACGCCGAGCGCCCTCGCCATCAGGCGGATCTGGCCGCCCCACACCATCGTCGGGACCGACGGCGCCAGCATCGGCGGCTCGTACTCCAACGGTTGGCCCATGCCGATCAGTTGGCGGACCGAGTTTTCTTGGTCGTACGTGGTGTAGTCGAAGATCTCCTGGCAGCGGATCGCGTCGATGGTGGTGCCGAGTCCGCTGATCAGCAGGGGCAGTACGTCGTTGCCCCAGCCCGGGTCCACGCCCGAGGCGAAGAGTGAGCCGCCGCCCTCCGCGACGGCGGCGAGGACCGGGTCCCTGAACTCCGGCGGCGCGCCGCGCCGGTCGTAGAGCGGGTACAGGGCGGGCGTGACGACCACGGCGCCCGCCCGGACGGCCTTGACGACGTCGTGGAGGGCGTCGTCGGGGCGCAGGTCGCCGGAGGCGGCGTAGACGACGGCCCGTGGCCCGGCGGCGAGGACCGCGTCGACGTCGTCCGTCGCCGCGAGGCCCAACGCCCTCCCGAAGCCCGCGAGTTCCCCCGCGTCACGGCCGACCTTCTCCGGACTGTGCACGAGCACGGCCGTGAGCGTCAGCGCCGGATGGGCCTCGACGGCACGGACGGCCGCGCGGCCGACATTGCCGGTGCCCCAGACCACCGTGGGAATCATGCGCGGAGGGTAGCGGCAGGACCTGACGGAAGACAGAGCCAAGTCCGCGCGGCCTTTGGTGAGTTGGGTCCCGCCTTGAGAGAGATACGTCCCGTTCGGCGCCTCCGCGAAGTCATGTACCGCCGGTACGCTGAACGCATGCTCCTGGGGCGTTCCTTGGAATGCGCACGTCTTCTCGCTCTCATCGACAAGGCACGCGGGGGCGAGAGCGGCGCCCTGCTCATCCGCGGGGAGGCCGGGATCGGCAAGACCAGCCTCCTCACCTACGTGGTCGAGCAGGCCGACGACCTGCTGCGGCTCGGCACGCGCGGCGTCGAGGTCGAGTCGGACCTGCCCTATGTGGGCCTCGCCGATCTGCTGCGGCCCGTGCTGCACTTCCTCGACCGCATCCCGGAGCGCCAGGCCGCCGCCCTCACCGGGGCCCTGGCGCTCGGGCCCGCCGTCGCCCAGGACCGCTTCGCGGTGGCCGCGGGCACGCTCAGCCTGCTCGGCGCGCTCGCCGAGGAGGGCCCGGTCCTGGTCACCGTCGACGACACGCAGTGGCTCGACCCGTACTCCCTGGACGCCCTCGCCTTCGCCACCCGCAGGCTCGGCCGCGAGGGCGTCGTCGTGCTGTTCACCTCGCGCGACGAACTGGAGGAAGCGGCGTCCCGGCTCGCCTCCGTCGAGACCATGACCCTCGGCGGGCTCGACGCCGAGTCCGCGCACCGCCTGATCGCCGAGGAGGGCACCGCCGAACTGACCGAGCGGGAGGCGGCCCGGCTGCTCGCGGAGGCGCGCGGCAACCCCCTCGCGCTCATCGAACTGCCCGCCCTGCTCGCCGGGAGCGGCGCGGGCGGCGACGACGCCGACGCCGGAGCGCCCCTGCCCATCGGGGAGCTGCTCGCGCACACCTTCGGCAGCGCCGTGGCCCGGCTGCCCCAGGAGGCACAGGACGCGATGCTGCTCCTCGCGGTCCTCGGCACCCGGCCGCTGGCGGGCACCGAGGCGGCGCTGCGGGCCCACGGACTCAGCTACGAATCGCTCGAGGCGGCCGAGGCGGCGGGCCTGGTCGTCGAGGAGCAGGACGGGTACGCCTTCCGGCACCCGCTGGTCCGCTCGGCGGTCTACCACGGCGCGACGCCCGTGCGCAGACGGCGGGCCCACCACGCCATCGCCCGCTCCCTCCAAGGCGCCACCGCGCCCGCCCTCGAGCAGTACGCGTGGCATCTGGCCGCCTCCGGCGCGGAGCCGGACGAGCACGTGGCCTCGCTCCTGGAGAACGCCGCGTCCGGCGCGCCCGACACCCTCGCGTACCCCCTGGCCTCCCGGCTGTACGAGCGTGCCGCGCGGTTCACGCCGGCCGGGCAGCGCAAGGCGGAGCGGCTGCTGTGCGCGGCCCGCGCCTCACAGGCCGCGGGGTCCCTCGACGAGGCCGCCGCGATCCTGGACCGTGCCCTGGAGCACGCCGAACAGCTCGGCACGCGGCTCGACATCCGCCAGCTGCGCTGCTACCTCGATGTGCAGCGCGGGCAGCCGACCCGGTCGCGGGAGCTGCTGCGGGCGGCGGTCGACGAGGCGGAGAAGGTCGACCCGGCGCTCGCCGCGGTGATGCATGGAGGCATCGCGCTCACCGAGCTGGCGGTCGGCGACCTCACCGCGGCCCGGGGCAGCTCGGCGGCGGCGATGGAGCTGGCCGACTCCGCCCACCAGACGCTGCTGCCGGTGCGGCTCCTGCGCACCCTGGTGCTGCTGCTCGGCGGCGACGCGGACGCGGGCCGCTCGCTCCTGCGCGAGCTGGCGGGGCCCTTGGCCTCACCCGATCCGGCCTTCCCCTACCCGCTCTCGGGCGTCGGCGGTCTCTGCCATCTCGCGGCGGAGGAACTCGACGAGGCGCATGGGCTGCTCGACCGCGCCGCGTACACCGCGCGCGGCTCCAGCGCGGTGGGGCTCCTCTCCCATCTGCTGTGCACGCTGTCCGTGGTGGAGTTCTGGCGGGGCCGCTGGAGCCCCTCGCTGGCGCACGCCGACGAGGCCGTGCGGCTCGCCGAGGCCACCGGGCGGCTGATCGAGGTGCCGCGCGGCCTGGCCTCCCTGGCAAGGACCGAGGCCGCGCTCAACCGCGAGGCGGACTGCCGGCGGCACGCGGCACAGGCCATGGAGTGGGCCGCCTCCACCGAGCTGCCGATGGACGCGGCGCGGGCGCGCGGCGCGCTCGGCCTCCTGGAGCTGGGCCTCGGCCGCTTCGAGGAGGCGGTGCACCGCCTGGAGGAGGTACGGGCCTTCTCCCGGACGCACGGCAGGGGCGACGGCCTTTATCTGACGTGGGCCGCGGACCTGGCGGACGCGTACGTCCATCTGCACATGACCCCCGAGGCGCGTGAGGTGCTCGACGTTCTGGAGTACGAGGCGGGGCGCGGGCACCGTCCGGTCACCGCGGGGGCCGCGGCGCGCTGCCGGGGCCTGCTCGAACCGGACGACGCCGAGCAGCACATGCGGCGCTCCCTCGCGCTGCTCGCCGAGCGTCCGGTGCCCTTCGAGCGGGGGCGCACCGAGTTCGCGTGGGGCGAGCAGCTGCGCAGACAGGGCAGGCGCAGCGAGGCCCGTCGCCTTCTGGAGCGCGCCCTCGCCACGTTCGAGCGGCTCGGCGCGACGGGGTGGGCGGCGCGGGTGGCCGCCGAGCTGCACGCGGCGGGCGGCACGGAAGTGCGCCCGGAGCGGGCTCCGTTGGAGCGGCTGACGCCGCAGGAGATGCAGGTCGCGCTGGTGGTGGGCCGGGGTCTGACCAACCACGAGGTGGCGGAGCGGCTCTTCCTCAGCGTCAAGACGGTCGAGTTCCATCTGAGCAACATCTACCGCAAGCTCGACGGGGTGCACCGCAGGGCGCAGCTCGTGCGGCTGCTGGCGCAGGCGTCGGAGGCCTCGACGGTCTGACGGTCCGGGCCGGGTCAGGTCGGGTCCTGCCGGGTCGGCCATGCCGCGCGCCCCGAGCGGGGGTGCCTTGCCCGGCACCCCCTCCCCCGCCTCGCGGCGGTCGCCCCCCGTCGCCGGGCGGCCCGTCCAGACGTACACCCCCGTAGTACGTCCGACCACCGGTCCTGCTTCCCCGTAACCGGTGTTCCGGGCCCGCCGCGGCTCCGCGACCGTGGAACCACCATGGCCCCGTACGGGCCAGGGTGCGACCGTGAAAACCCTGGGGTACCGGGGTGGGGTCCGCGGTGGGCGTCGTGGGCCGGCGGGTCGGGCGGGGCGGATGGGGCGTGGATTCACGGACAGGGGCGCGATGAGGCGGTGGTTCCGCCGTTCAACCAACGAGGGCGGGGCCCGGACCCAGGGTTTTCCTCGGGCGGCCCGCGGTGGTCAACTCGCTCCCCAGCCGCCGTCGACGGGAAGCGAGGCGCCGGTGAGGTAGCCGGTGTGCGGCCCGCAGAGCCAGACGGTGACGGCGGCGACCTCGGCGGGTTCGATGAGCCGCTTGATCGCGGAACGGCCGAGCAGGACGTCCGTGACGACGTCCTCGGGCGCGATGCCGTGCAGGGCCGCCTGGTCGGCGATCTGCCCCTCGACCAACGGCGTACGCACATAACCGGGGTTGACGCAGTTGGAGGTCACGCCGTGCGCGGCGCCTTCGAGGGCGGCGACCTTGCTCAGCCCCTCCAGGCCGTGCTTGGCGGCGACGTACGCGGACTTGAAGGGGCTGGCCCGCAGCCCGTGCACGCTGGAGATGTTCACCACGCGGCCCCAGCCCCGCCGGTACATGTGCGGCAGGCAGTGCCTGAGGAGCAGGAAGGGCGCGGTGACCATCAGCCGCTGGATCAGTTCGAAGCGGGCGGGCGGGAAGTCCTCGATGGGCGCGACGTGCTGGGTCCCCGCGCTGTTGACCAGGATGTCGACGGCGGCGGGCAGCGCGCGGAGGGCATCGGCGTCGGTGAGGTCCACGGCGTGCGCCACCCCGCCGATGGCATCCGCGACGGCCTTGGCCGCTTCCGCGTCGACGTCGGCGACATGGACCAGCCCACCCGCGGCGGCGAACGCCTCGGCACAGGCCCGGCCGATACCGCTGCCGCCGCCGGTCACCAGGACGGTGCGTCCGCTGAGGTCCACGGCGCCGGTACGCGAGTGCGGGTGCGGGTGCGCGGCGCGTGCGGCCGGGGAGCCGTCGGGGCCGGGGGGTTCGCTCGTCATGCCTGGAACGCTAGAGAGGCGGGGCGGGGTCCTCCCATGGTCGCGGGCACCACAGTGCGGGGTGTTCGAGTGTGGGCGGCGCCTGTACGGGGGCGCGGGGCGCGCGGGGCAGGGCCGAGGGCCCCGGCGGCGACCTTCGTACCGTTCGACTCGACCACGATGTCAACCAAGGGTTGACGGTCCCCAACTGTCAACCTACGGTTGTCACATGACGAACACAGACGGCAGCACCACACCCCCGCCCACCGTCCGACTCGACGACCTCATCGAAGCCATCAAGAAGGTCCACACGGACGCCCTCGACCAGCTCTCCGACGCGGTCATCGCCGCCGACCACCTCGGCGACGTCGCCGACCACCTCATCGGCCACTTCGTGGACCAGGCACGCCGCTCCGGCGCCTCCTGGACCGACATCGGCAAGAGCATGGGCGTCACCCGGCAGGCCGCCCAGAAGCGGTTCGTGCCCAAGAAGCCGGGCGAGTCGGGCGACCTCGACCCCAGCCAGGGCTTCAGCCGCTTCACGCCGCGCGCCAGGAACGTCGCGATGGCCGCGCACAACGAGGCCAAGGCGGCCCACCACGACGAGATCCGCACCGAGCATCTGATCCTGGGCCTGCTGAGCGAGCCGGACGGCCTCGCCGCCAAGGCGATCACCGCGCAGGGCGTCTCCCTGGAGGACGTCCGCCGGGTGGCCCTGGACGCGCTGCCGGAGACGGCCGCCGCGGTGCCCGAGCTGGTGCCGTACGACGCGGAGGCCCGCAAGGTACTCGAATTGACGTTCCGTGAGGCGCTGCGCCTCGGCCACAACCACGTCGGGACCGAGCACATCCTGTTGGCGCTGATCGAATTCGAGGACGGCCAGGGCCCGCTCACCGGTCTCGGCCTCGACAGGGAAGCCCTTTCGGCCTCCATCGCCGAGTTCCTGACGAATCCGGGCACGGCCTCCGCCTAGCTACCGCGTTGTCCAGACCCGTTGTCTAGACCCATTGACAGCCCCGGTGGCGCTCCCTAATGTCGCAAGGAGTCTCGAACAGCGTAAACGCACACCAAGCATGCGTGGGGGGTTCGTGAACAGCACACCCGGTGCCGGCGACATCAAAATGGCAGCCCCCCAAAACCGCGAAGGACTGCCGATCGTCAGTCTCGATCAGGCGCACTCACCACAGAAGGTCCTCGCCCACGGCGACTTGCTGCGGCGGTTCGTTGCGGACCAGGAGATCAAGCCCGTCCATATGCGGATCGGCATCATGGGCGCCTGCAATATGCGGTGCAATTTCTGCAACTTCCACTCGCCCAACGAAGAGCAGTTCTACGACCTGTTCTCGTTCAAGGACTCGATCGCCACCGACAAGGCGGTCACCCTGCTGCGCGAGTTCGCCGAGAACGACGGCCGTGCCGTGACCTTCTGCGGCAGCGGCGAGTGCACCATCCACCCCGGGTACAGCGACATCTGCCGGGCCGGGCACGCGGCAGGGCTGCGGATCGGGCTGATCACCAACGGTTCGCGGCTCGGCCGCCCGAAGGTCGCCGCCTGCGTCGCCGAGACCCACACCTGGGTCCGCATCGGCCTGAACGCGGGCACGGAGGCGACGTTCGACGACATCACCCGTGACCGCGAGCAGACGTTCTCGCAGTTCATCGGGTCGGTCGGCAGGCTCAGGGAGAACGCCGTCGACCCCGACTTCCGCATCGGCTTCAACTACGTGATCACCCTGCAGAATTACCGGGAGATCATGGAAGCGGCCCATATCGCCCGGGAATCCGGCGCCCATTACGTGCGTTTCGAACCGGAGTTCTACAGCGCACTCGGTCACGAGACCATCGAATCGGTGATGCCGGAGATCTCCGACTCCCTCACCAGGGCCGCCGCACTCTCCACCGACGCCTTCGAAGTGTCGGTGCCCAAGCTGGACCGCGGCCCGATGGACCAGGTCGAGGAGGTCGAGGGCGACTTCGAGCGCTGCCACTACAGCCGTTTCGTCACGGCGGTCGGCGCCGACGGAAATCTCTATCCGTGCCCCCAGGTGCATCTCAACAGCCGCTATCTCATCGGCAATGTCATCGAACAGGGATACGCCGAGGTGCTCGAAGGCGGCCCGCGCGCCGAATGGGAGGCGTCCAACCCGCGCAGGACCGACCTGTGCAAATCATGTTTCTACCGCCCCCAGAACGAACTCCTGGAACTCCTCAAACGCGGCCAGATCAAACTGGACGAGGCCCTGGACGCGTACGCGCTCGAAGTGCCGAGCACTCTGCACGGCGATTTCGTCTGAGCGCGCATGCAGCTCCGTCACGTCCACCGGCTCCTCGCCGCCGAGCCGGCCCAGCGACGCACGACCTTCGACGGCACAGACGCCCACTTGGCCCATTCACAGCACCTGCGCTCCCTCGTCGAGCGGCTGGCCCGTGTCGAGCGAGCGCCTCTCGTCGTCACCGACGCCAGAAAGGCGGTGCGGGACGGGCTGCACCGCGAGCAGCTGGTACTCGACTCGCCCGTACGCGGCTCCTTCCACGGCACCCTGCTCGCACCGCCCGGCGCCGCGCCCGGCCCGGCCGTCCTGGTCCTCGGCGGCAAGAACGCGCGCCTCGGCCAGCTCACCGGCGCCGAACCCCCGGACCACCCCGACCGCAATGTCGCCGAGCAGCTGGCGCGGGCGGGCTTCGTCACGCTCTCCTTCGACCACGGCATCGGCGGCGGCCTCGACGAGGACCGCAGGGCCGGGCGTGACGAAGGGGCTCTGCTGGCCCACGCGTTCGCGCTCACCGGCCGCTCCCTGCTCGGCGCGCTGGTCGGCGACGCCCTGGGCGCGCTCGACGTCCTCGCGGCGCATCCGCTCGTCGACCCCGACCGCGTCGGCCTGTTCGGGCACAGCCTCGGCGCGGCGGTCGCCCTGCACACCGCGCTGCTCGCCCCCCGACCGGGCCTCCCGCTCTGCGCGGCGAGCCACCTCGGCAGCTACCCGGCCCTGTATGAGCGGCTGTTGACGGGCCACGAGGGTGCGGTGCTCCCCGGCATCCTGGAGTACGCCGACCTGGCCGACCTGTACGGGGCACTCGCCCCGGCCCCTCTCCAGCTCCAGTACGGCACGGCCGACTCCTACCTGGAACCGGCCGACGCCCGAGCGGCGGCGGACAGGGTCCGTGCGGCGTACGGGACGGTCGAGCCCCCTCCCGAGCCCTCTTTCGGGCCCTCTTTCAAGTCCTCTTTGGAGATCCACGAGCTGCCCATGGGGCACGGCACGCACGTCGGCCACGCGGCGGACTTCTTCACCCGAGCCCTGTCCGCCAAGCACACCGCTCCCGGTGAAGTCCCGGCCCAGCGCATTCACTTCGAGGTCGCCGACCGGCGCACCGTGCTCGACCGTGTCGATGCCGCGCTCGCCTCGGGCGTCCTCACACAAGGCCCGCAGGTGGCACGCTTCGAGGAGCTCTCCCGCGCCTGGACCGGCACGGAGACGGCCGCCGTCGCGTCCGGTTCGGCGGCCCTGGAGATCGCGCTGCGGATCATCGGCGTGGCGGGCCGCACCGTGCTCGTGCCCGTCAACACGTTCTTCGCTACCGCCGCTGCCGCGGTGCGCGCCCAGGCGACCGTGCGCTTCGTCGACATCGAACTCGACGGGCTCGGCATGGACCCGGACGCCCTGCGTGCGGCCCTGGACCGGTGTCCCGACACGGCCGCCGTGCTGCCGGTGCACATCGGCGGCATCGTGTCGCCAGCGCTGGATGAGGTCCTCGCGCACTGCCGGGAGCGCGGCATCCCCGTGGTGGAGGACGCCGCCCACGCCTTCGGCGCCACGCTCGACGGGCGTCCGGCGGGCGGCTTCGGCCGGTTCGGCGCCTTCTCGTTCTTCCCCACGAAGGTCGCGGTCAGCGCCGAGGGCGGGCTGCTCTCCGCCGCGCTGCCGGACGACCTTGAGCAGGTGCGGCGCTGGCGCGACCACGGCAAGAGCGCCCAGGGTTCCACGCTGCACGACCGCCCCGGCGGCAACTGGCGGATGAGCGAACTCCACGCGGCCGTGGGCACGGTGGACCTGGAGCGCTTCGCGCACACCCTGTCGGTACGCCGTGAACTCGCCACGCGCTACGACGCGTTGCTCGCCGACCTCCCCGGCATACGGCCGCACGCCGTGCCCGCCGGGTCGGACAGCAACTTCTACAAGTACCTCGCCTATCCCGATCCCGAAGGGCCGCTCGACCGCCCGCTCCTGAGGAAGCGGCTGCGGGAGCGGCACGGGGTGGCGCTGGCCGGTGAGGTCTACGACCATCTGCTGTGCGATCACCCGTACTTCATCACCGGCCGTCAACAGGCCCACAGTGATGGCCCATTCGCGCGGGGCCGCTGGTTCGCCCGTCACCATGTCGCCCTGCCGCTGTACCCGTCGCTCACGGAGGCCGAGCAGGTGCGGGTGGTCGCCGCCCTCCGCGGCGAGCTGTCGTGACCGCGGTGGTCGCCTCGTTCCGCAGGGGCGAGTGGCGGACGTCGCTGGACACCGCCGCGCTCCCCGGCGCGGAGTCCGACGCGGAGTCCGGCGCGAGGTCCGCGTACGGCCTGGCGCTGGTCCCGGAGATCGTCGCCCACGCCGACCGCGGGTGGTGGCAGACCACGCGCCCCGGGCTGCCCCCGCTCACCGGACGCCGTGAACTGCTGCTCGCGGCCGTCGACTTGTTCGGCCGGGGCAGCGTCACGGTCGGTGGCCTCGGCGAGCAGGACGCAGACGGCTTCCGCGCGGCACTGTGGGACACGGCCGGACTGCCCGGGCCACTGGTGGACCGGTGGTGCGCGATGCTCGGCGACGGCCTGCGGAAGAGCGCGAGTCCGCTGAAGAGGGGCGAGGCGCCGTCACCCGACGACGACTTGTCCCTCGTAGCGCTGCCCGGCAACACCTTCACCTGCCTCGACTCCGTCCTCGCGGAGGCCGAGCGCTCGGGGGCCGTCTGGGTGCGTCCGAGCCGACGCGAGCCGCTCTCCGCGGCCCGGCTCGTCGCCGCCCTGCTCGCCGTCGGCTGGCCCGCCGCCCGCATCGGCCTCTACCCGACCGACCAGCGCGGGCTGCACGGCCTGTTGAAGCGCGCCGACCGGCGGGTCGTCTACGGCGGCACCGGTCTCGCCGCGTCGGTCCGCGAGGCACCGGCGCTCACCCTGCACGGCCCCGGACGCGGCTGCGCCCTGGTGCCCGCCGGGATGCCGGTCGACGAGGCCGTGGCGTGGCTGCTGCCCCTGGTCGCGGCCGACTCCGGGCGCTTCTGCAGCAACGTACGCACCATCGTCTGCACGGACCGAGCGCAGAGTTCGGCGCTGGCGTCCTCACTCGCCACCGCGCTCGACGCCATCCCTCCGGATCCGACCGACACGGATTGGCCGCTCACGGTCTTCCGCGAGCCGGAAGCGGCACACCGTGCGCTGCGCTCCGTCCACGACGGCGTGCGTCCGGGCGACCGCATGCTCACCCGCCGGGACCCGGTCGCCCTCGTCGACGGAGCCCCCTGCGTACTGCCCCGCCTGGTGCTGCTCCAGGCGTACGAGGGTCATCCCCTGGTCGGTCACGAGGTGCCCTTCCCGTTCGCCGCCGTCCTCCACGCGGCCCCCGACGCCGTGCGGGCCATCACCGCCGATTCCCTGTTCGTGTACCGCCCAGTGAAGTGAGGCCCCGCATGGCGACAGCCTTCGGCACGCTGACCGACACCCTGCGCGAGCGCGTCCCCGAGCTGGGCGTCGACCTCGACACCTGGACGCGCCGGATGATGCGCTGGCACTTCGGCCCGCGGACGGCGAGCCCCTTCTGGGCCGCCCGGCGCGAGGGCCTCGGCTTCGACCCCGTCAAGGACGTGGACGGCTTCGCCGCGCTGGAACTCTTCGGCCTCTTCGACAAGGCGGAACTGCGCGCCACGCACGCCCGCGACCTGCTCCCCCGCGGGTACCACGGCCGGCCCTTCCGCGTCTTCGAGACCGGCGGCACCACCGGCACGCCCTGCCGGATCGTCAACGTCACACGTCTCGCGTACGACGTGGAGATCTACCGCACCGTGCTGGAGGCGCGCGGCGTGGCCGGTGGCGACGTGCTCGCCATGACGCCGAGCGGCCCGCACGCGTACGGGCACTTCGTGGAGGGGCTCGCGGACAGCTGGCGCGGTGCCGTGCACGCCATCGACTTCGACCCGCGCTGGGTGAAGGCGGCGCTGCGCTCGGGCGGCGAGGCGGACGCGTACACGGCGCACCTGATCGACCAGACCCTGACCCTGCTGGCCGTCGAGCGCCCCTCGCTGCTCTTCACCACCTCGCGGCTTCTCCTGGAGCTGGCGATGCGGCTGCCGCGCCCCCTGCACGCGTACGGCATCCGCGCGGTGTGCACGGGCGGGACCTCCTGCACCGCCGCCGAGGCACAGTTCCTGCGGGAGGAGCACCTGGCGGGCGTGCAGTGGATCGACACCTACGGCAACACGCTGGTCGGGCACGCCCTACAGGCCGACGCGGTGGCGGGCGCGGCGGTGGAAGCGGCGCCCGGCGTGCCGGACGGTGCCGGGCACTCGTACCATCTCCCGCCGCCCTTCGCGGTGTTGAAGGTCGTCGACCCCGCCGACCCGTGGCGCGAGGTCGCCGTCGGCCGGCGTGGCCGCGTACGGGTCACGACCCTCCTCGAAGACCTCTTCCTGCCGAACCTCCTGGAGCGGGACAGTGCGGTGAGGACCGGGCCGCACCCGTGGTTCCCCTGGGACGGGGTGGCCGCCGTGCGGCCCTTCCGGGACTCCCCGGAGGACGGCGAGGGCTCCGCCGAGGCGGTGGAAGGCGTCTACTGACCGACCCGAAGGACACACACCGTGAACTCGTACACTGCGCACCCGTACAACGCGAACTCGTCCAGCGGGAACTCGTACAGCGTGAAGTTGTCGTCGAACGGCGTGCCCGTCCCCTTCACCACGAAGCTCTTCTGCCCGCTGCGCCCCAGCGGGGACCTGCTGTCGCCGAGGGACCCGGCCGCGCTGCGCGCACGGCTGCACGCCGACGGCTATCTGTATCTGCCGGGGCTGCTCGACCGGGCGCGGGTGATGCGGCTGCGCGGCCGGTACTTCTCGCTCTTCCCGCCGGGTCTGCTCGCGGCGGGCAGCGATCCCGAGGAGGGAGTCTTCTCCGGTGAGGTGCCCGCCGAGATCCCGGAGTACGGAGTCGCCGGGCATCCCGCGTACGCGTTCGTGCGCTCCGCGCCCTTCGACCGGTTCGTGAGCGACCCGGCGCTGGCCGTGCTCGCCTCCCAACTTCTCGACTCCCCGGCGCGGATGCTGCCGCGCCGCATCCTGCGCCACTTCCACCGGGGCACGCGCCGGGCCTCGCGCGCCCATGTCGACTTCGACTACATGGACCAGGGCTCGCCGAGCGTCGTCACCTTGTGGATACCCGTGGGCGACTGCCCGCCGCCGACCGGCGCGCTCGTGTATCTGGAGGGCTCCCACCGGCTGGCGCCCGAGGAGTACGCGCCGCTGCGCGACGCCACCGACCGGCCCGGCGAGCGCCGCCAGATCTGTCACGACCTGGAGCTGACCGCCCGTACGCTCGGCCGCCGCTGGCTGTGGGCGGACTTCGCGGCGGGCGATGTGATGGTGCACCTGCCGCACATCATCCACGCGTCCCTGGACACCACGACGGACGCGATGCGGCTCTCCGTCGACGCCCGCTTCGTACGTTCCGACGACACGCCCGATCCACGCTGGCTGCGGACCTGGTCGGCGGACGACGGGGCGTGAGGTCCCGTGCGCCTCGGGGTTCAGTCCTGGAGCGGGACCGGCTTGCCGCCCGACGCGTCCGAGCGTTCCGCGGCCACGATCACGTCGTCGACGAGGCGGGCCTCGGCCACCGGGCACACGGGCGTCCCGCCGGTCCTGACGGCCACCGCGAAGTCGGCGAACAGGGGCTGGTGCGGGTTGGCCGCCGGGGGCAGGAGGAGCGACGGCGCCCCGGTCGGCTCGGCGATCCTTCCCGCGTCGAGTGGGTCGAGCGTCACGGCGCGGCCGCCTCCGGTCAGCTCGACGCGGTCCACCGGCGGGCCTTCGCCCCACTCCATGAGGCAGTGCGCCAGGAGCCCGGACCGCCAGCGCAGGGTGAGTTCGGCCGTCCGTTCCGCCCCTTCGGGGAAGCGGCCCCCGAGCCGGGCCGTCATCTCGTACGGGCGTCCGAAGAGGTGGAGCAGCAGGTCGATCCGGTGACTGCCGGCGTCGGCGAGCACTCCGCCGCCCGACACGGCGGGGTCGGTGCGCCATCGCATCGGGTCGTCGGGGCCCGGCTCGAAGGCGCACCGGAACCGCACCTCCACCCGCTCGGGCGTCCACCCGGCGAGCTGCGTGCGCAGGCGTCGTACGGCGGGCGCGAGCCTGCGGTAGTACGCGACGCCGGCGCACCGCCCGGCCGTGTCCAGCGTGCCGCCCGTGCCGAGGCCCCCGGCGAGCGGCTTCTCGACGAGGACCGGGATTCCGGCGTCCAGGACGGCCCGAGCGAGCGGCACATGGCCCGCTACGGGGGTGGCGACGTACACGGCGTCGACGCCCGCGAACAGCGCTCCCGGGTCGGCGCCGGACCGGGCGACGGCGTACTGCCGGGCGACGCGCGCCGCGCGGGCCGGGTCGCGGCCCCAGAGCGCGACCGGTTCCTCGCCGAGCGCGCGCAGGGCGGGCAGCGCGCGGCGCGTCACGATGTCGCCGTATCCGGCGATGCCCCATCTCACGCGGCGCCCGCCCGGCTCGGGCCCATGGAGGGGCTCAGGGGACGATCGCCACCTTCAGCGTCTCGTGCGGCGGCCCGTCGTAGGGGGCGTGCTCGGCGTCCGGGTACAGGGCGCGGCTCGCGGAGAGCTGCTCCATGGCCTTCGGAAGCTCGTCGAGGGGGTAGGTGTGCGTGTGGAGGTCGGGCAGGCGCAGGGCGTCGGTGCGGCGGTGGGCGAGGCGTTCGGCGGTGGCGAGGGCCTCGGCGCGTGCGGTGTCCAGGGGCTCGGCGGAGCTGTGCACCCGCAGGCCCTTGCGCTCCCAGGTGACGAGGTCGACGGTGACGTGGGTGTCGACGTGGTGGGTGCCGAGGAGGACGACGAGGCCGTTCTGGCGTACGAGCCCGACGCAGGCGTTGAGGGTGGTGGGGGTGCCGACAGCGTCCACGGCCACGTCGAAGTCGGCGCCGGTGGACGCTAGTTGCTCCCGGCCGCCGTCCACGCGGCGCACCGCGTCGGCGCCCGCGGCGGACGACCGCTCAAGGCGCCAGTCGTCGAGGTCGACGGCGACGACCTCGGCGGCGCCGCGCGCCACCGCCACGCGCAGCGCCATCTGCCCGACGGGTCCCTGGCCGACGATCGCGACGCGGTCGCCGAGCCGGACGCCGCGGGTGGCGTGCACGGCCAGCGGCAGCAGTTGCAGGATCGCGCCCTGCTCGTAGGGCACGGCGTCGGGCAGCACGCCGACCGCGATCTCGCGGGCCAGCGCGAAGTCGGCGTACCCGGTGGTGAGCGGTGTCCGCACGAAGACTCGCTGCCCGGGGACGACCCGGCTCACGCCGGCGCCGGCCGCCTCGACGACCCCGGCGATCTCGTGACCGAAACAGCCCTGGGAGCAGTGCTCGCGCAGTCCGTGGTAGTGGAAGTAGGCGAGGTCGCTGCGGTTGCAGACCGTGCAGGCACGCACCCGGACGAGGACTTCCAGCGGCCCCGGTTCCGGCACCGCCACATCGGTGACCAGCCTGATGTCGCGCCTGCCGACGAGCTCGTACCTGCGCATGGCCCTCTTCCCTCACCGGTTGCGATCCAGCGATCAGCGATCGAACGGTCAAGTAATCAGCGGAAGTCACCAGGATTCCCCAACTCCACGTAAAGCATGTGGGATTCGCCCGTCTCGGCCGGTTCCGACTCCTTGACAGTCCCGATCGATACGAGCCAATATCCACTATCCGATTGGCCTGGACCAATCAGCAGGAGTCTCGTTCAACACGCTCCGTCCCACGAGTCACGTCCCACGCATCACGCATCACGTACCCGCATCTTCGGAGGTCGCGCCATGGCACCGAGCAGTGACCCGACTCTGGAGCACCTGGCCAACTCCGTGTTGCAGCCCGGCTTCGAGGGCACCACGGCCCCCGACTGGGTGCGCCGCAGGATCTCCGAGGGCCTGGGCTCCGTCGTGCTGTTCGCGCGGAACATCGAGACCCCCGAACAGGTCGCGCGGCTCACCGCCTCCCTGCGCGCGGAGAACCCGGACCTGATCGTCGCCATCGACGAGGAGGCGGGTGACGTGACGCGCCTGGAAGCGTGGACCGGGTCGTCCCGCCCCGGCAACCTCGCCCTCGGCGCGGTCGACGACATCGACCTGACCGAGCGCGTGGCCCACGACATCGGCCGTGACCTGCACGCCGCCGGCATCTCGCTGAACTTCGCGCCCAGCGCCGACGTGAACTCCAACCCCCTCAACCCGGTGATCGGCGTACGCTCCTTCGGCGCCCGCACCGACCTCGTCTCCCGCCACACGGCCGCCTGGATCCGCGGCCTGCAAGGGGCCGGCGTCGCCGCCTGCGCCAAGCACTTCCCCGGCCACGGCGACACGGTCGTCGACTCGCACTACGGTCTGCCGCAGGTGCGGGGCTCCGCGGAGGAGATCGCGCTCACCGCGCTGCCGCCGTTCATCGCGGCGATGGAGGCGGGCGCCCGCGCGGTGATGACCGCCCATCTGCTGGCCCCCGCGTACGACCCCGTTCTGCCCGCGACGCTCAGCCACCCCATCCTGGTGGGCCTGCTCCGCGGGGACCTGGGCTTCGACGGGCTGCTGGTCACCGACGGCATCGAGATGGGCGCCGTCACCGACCGCTACGGCATCGACGGCGCCACCGTCCGCGCGGTCGCGGGCGGTGTGGACGCGGTGTGCGTGGGCGGCGAGAGCGCCGGGGAGGCCACGGTCGACCTGCTCTGCACGGCCCTGGTGAAGGCCGTGCTCGACGGCACGCTCCCCGAGGAGCGCCTGACGGAGGCGAGCACCCGCGTACGTGACTTCGCGGCCTGGTCCGGCGAGCGGTCCCGGGCCGTGGCGCGGGCCGCGCGCGACTCCGACATCGGCCTGGTCGCGGCGCGCCGCGCGGTCCGTGTGCGGCACGGTTCCGGCACGGCGCTCCCGCTCGCCGGGGCGCCGCATGTCGTGGAGCTCTCCCCCACGATGAACCTCGCCGTCGACGGCCGCACCCCCTGGGGCGTCGCCGACCCCCTGCGCGACCTGCGCCCCGGCACGACCTCGGTCCGCCTCACGGAGCCCGAACTGCCCTACTCCGCCGACCTCCTCGACCGCGAGGCCCTGATCCCGGCGGTGGGCCGCGCCCTGGTGGTCGTGGTCCGCGACGCGGCCCGCCACCGCTGGATGAGGGACACCCTGACCCGCCTCCTGCGCAGCCGCCCCGATGCCCTGGTCGTCGAGATGGGCGTCCCCGCGGGTGACACGCTCGGGGCCGCCCATCTGATCACGCACGGCGCGACCCGCGTGTCGGGCATCGCTGCGGCGGAGCTGCTGGTGGGGGCCACCAGCTGACCCTTGTACCACCTGCTCCTTGTCCGTGGCTCAGCCCCTCAGCGGGCCCTCGCAGTCGAAGTCCGCGCTGCCCGCGCGGCCGTTGGGCCAGATGTCCACCTCGCCGAACGAGCAGTTCATGTCGGCCAGGTTGTTGTGGCCCGCCTCGGACCGGTCGAGCAGGTAGTAGTCCACGGTCTCCGACATGTCCTTGAAGACCGCGTCGGGGTCACCGGCCGCGCTCAGGTTGGCGGTGACGCGGCCCGCGCAGATGTAGCGCGGGCGCTCCGCGGCGCCGTTCGAGCGGCATTGGGGCGTGATGCCCGTCGTCGCCTTGAAGGAGTCCCGGACCTGGGTGGCCGAGGTGTCGCGCAACTGGTCGACCGGGACGTACGTCGTGTCGGGGACGAACAGGTCGTCGACGTGCGCGATCTGCTTGTCGAGGAAGGCGTCGTACGCGCTCTGCAGCCCGCCGTCCTTGCCGAGCCGGTCGCGCCAGGCGTCGAAGCCCGCCGGGTCGTCGGCGCGCAGACGGCCGTACATCTCCTTGACCAGCGCCGGGCGTTCGGCCCACAGGAACTCGAAGAACGTGCCCGCGTAGTCATAGAAGCGGAAGCCGTCCCCGTCGTACGTGGCGTGCAGGATCTGGTCGACGCTCATCCTGGGGCCGCCGTTCGCCGTGTCGTCGATGACACCCTGGACCAGCGACTTGCGGACCTTGATGCCGTCGTCGCGGGTGGCGCCGTCGAAGAACTCGGCGGTTCCCTCGTCCATCGCCGTGGTCCGGTCGCCCTCGTACCAGGGGCCCTCTCCGAAGAAGCCGGGCACCGCCCAGCGGCCGTTGAGGTAGTGCGTGTACTCGTGGCGGAATAGCTCCTCCAGCGTCAGCGTCGAATCCTGCGGGACGCGCCGCTGGTAGGTGTAGAAGGTCGCGCCGCGCTCGATGTAGACGCCGCCGTTGTCCGTGTCCATCCCGGTGAGCAGCGGATGGTAGTTCTCGTAGTCGGCGCGTGAGGCGTAAAGAACCGTCGTCAGCCCGGTGTTCGGATCCCCCGCGAGCGGCTCCTGTGTGCCGACGACGCGGTGGAACTGCGCCTTGACCTGCTTGCTCGCGTAGTAGAGCTGGTCGACCGTCTTCCGGTCGAGGGCGGTGCGTACCTTCATCCCGCCCTTGTCGTACGTGAAGGTGCCCGGGAAGAGGCGGCGCTCGATGTCCGCCTTGCAGACCTTGTACGGCGCGCAGGCGTCGAACTCGTTCAGCCAGGTGGCGACCCTGGCCCAAGGGGCGCTGCCCTCACCGAAGTTGGCGACCGTGACGCCGACGAGGCCGCCGAGACCGGCGACGATCTCGCTCCGGAGCCCGTCGATCTGGCCGAACCTGCCGTACTCACCGAGCGCGTCGCGCACCACCCAGACGTTGTCCGTGCCCTTGAGGTGGGTGTGGCCGGCGAAGGCCTTGAAGGCGGCGCGGTAGGAGGCGTCGGCCTTGACCGCCGCGTGGAAGGCTGTGTCCTGGTTGCCGGGGTACACGCCGAGATAGTTCAGGGAGAGCGCGGCGAGCGCGGACCCGGCCCAGGAGGCGTCCTTCGCCGTGTCGGGGTGCGCGGCGTCCATGGTGGTCAGCACGCGCTTGACCAGCGCGATTTGGTGCTGGCGCAGACCGGGGGCGCTGGCCGCGTAGAGGGCTTCGCGCAGGGACTCGGCGTTGGTCCGGGTCGCGTCGAAGGTACGAGGGGCCGTGCCGAAGGCGGCGACGGCGCGGCGCATGGCGTCGACCGTCGGACCGTCGGTGACGTCGATCTCGTCGTGTGAGAAGTCCTGGTAGGCGACGGCGTGGAGATACGTGAGCATCTCCAGGAGGTTGCTGCCGTTCTTGCCGTCGTGGGCGGCGGCGAGCCGGGTGATCCGGCCGGAGACCGCCTGGACGTGGGCGTCCGACATGACGGGGGCGAGCCGTCGGTCCCAGGTCCAGATGAGCGTGCGCAGACAGCCGTCGGCGGTGACGGCCGGATCGGCGAGGAAGTCGGCGAACCGCTCGGGGGCCAGGCCGGTTATGCCGTCGAGGGTGCAGGGGGCGGCCTCGGGGACGGCCGTGGAGTACGCCTTCGGCTTGGGGGTGCGGTTGCGGGCACCCGGGGTGCCGCCTCCTTTGAGTCCGCCGGGCGCCGGGACCTTGTAGGCGCTCGGCTTGGGGGCGTTCGCCCGGCGGTCGACCAGGTCCAAGGGGTTGGGCTCGGCGGGCGCCTTCACCGCGGCGGTGCGGCGATCTGCCGCGGGGGCGGAGGCGGGCTCGGCTGCTTGGACGAGAGGGGCGGCCGTGAGGCAGAGGGTCGCCGCTGTCGCGCCGGCGAGCACGGATCTGCGCAGGGTTCGTGGACGTAGTCGGGACACCGCTGGCTCCTCTGTGGGAGGTGGGGGATTGACGCGTCGACCACCAACTGACTTACGTGAAACGGCACTTGCTTGGACGGCCGGTGCGTCATGTGATGCGTAACGTAGTAATGTGAAATTGCACTGACAACCCCTCAGGAGCCAAGAACCTCCATGGGCTCCCCCGGGCTCAGGGACCCCGGGCTCAGGGACGGGGCAGGGCTTCCGCCCCGGGCTCACGCAAGGCGCGCAGAAGGAGCCAGCCGAGGGCGGGCAGCGCGATCAGCGGCGCCAGGGCGGTCCGCAGGGAGGCGGCGTCGGCGAGGGCGCCGACGAGCGGGCTCGCGAGGCCGCCGACGCTCACCGTCAGGCCCAGCGTGACCCCACTCGCGGTGCCCATGCGATGGGGCAGATAGTCCTGGCCGAGGGTGATGTGCAGGGAGAACGGCACGTACAGGCCGACCGAGGTGAGCGCGACGAAGGCGAGGAGCGTCGGCGCGGGGGCGAGGACGACGCCCGCCACCGCGAGGACCGTCAGGGCGTACGACCACCGCACCACCGGGAGGCGCCCATGGCGGGCGGCGAGCCTTCCGCCCGCCAATGTGCCGACCGCACCGCCGAGGTAGAGCACGAACAGGGCGATGGTCCCCGCGACTTCTCCGCCGCCGGTGCGCTGACGCACGTACAACGCGATGAACGTGCTCAGTCCGGTGAAGACGATCGAGCGGCAGATGATGGCGCCGGACAGTCTCAGGAAGGACGGCCAGTCGTCCTCGGCGGCGACGGGGCTCGAAGCCACGCTCCCGGACGCGGCCTCGGCGGCCTCGGATGCCTCGGCGGCTCTGATGCCCCGCAGCGCGGCCACGCACAGCGCCGCCCCGGCGAGGGCGGGGACCACGAGGAGCGGCGAGGCGCGCAGGCCGCCCGTGGCGACGATGGCGGCGGTCAGCAGGGGCGCGGTCGCGAAGCCGAGATTGCCGCCGAGGGAGAACCAGCTCATGGCGGTGTGGCTGCCGCGGCTCGCCTGCCGTGCCACGCGCGCGGCCTCCGGGTGGTATGCGGCGACGCCGATGCCGGACACGGCGACGACGAGAAGAGTCAGTACGTAGTTGCCGCTGACCCCGGCGAGGGCGACCCCGACCCCGCCCACCAATGTGCTCACCGGCAGCAGCCACGGCATCGCCCACTTGTCGGTGAGCGCCCCGAACAGCGGCTGCACCACGGAGGAGAGCAGGGACGCGGCGAGCACGATGCCGGACGCGGCGGCGTACGTATAGGCACGCTCGGAGACGAAGAAGGGGACGAGTGCGGCGACGGCTCCCTGATAGACGTCGACGCAGGCGTGCCCGAGGGTCAGGAGGGTGAGGGGGCGGCGACGGGGGCGAGGGACAGGTTTTGGGGGTGGGGTCGGGGCAGGGGCGGGCTTCACGGAGGAACTCTGGTCGAAGGGGGTTTCGCCGGAGGCGGTCTCGCGGGAGGCGGTCTCGCCGGAGGAACTCTGCCGCGTACGTGAGGGCTGCTGCTTCGCTGACACCGCCCCATCGTCGCCGCGCCCCCCGTTGGCGCGCTTCCGATAAAGTGCCAATCCATGCCGGATATCCGCCACACCCCCGAGGCACCCACCCGCACCCAGGCCCTGGCCCCCGGCGAGCGCATCGACGCACACCGCCACGACGACCACCAGATCATCTACGCCGGTTCCGGCGTCGTGGCCGTCACCACCGAAGCCGGCACGTGGTTCGCCCCCGGCACCCGCGCCATCTGGGTCCCCGCCGGATGCGTCCACGCCCACCGCGCCCACGGCCACTTGGCCCTGCACCTGCTCGGCCTGCCCGCCGGCACGAACCCGCTCGGACTCGACGTCCCGACCGTCCTCGCCGTAAGCCCGTTGCTGCGCGAACTGATCCTCGCCTGCACGCGGGCGCCGCACGAGCAGACACCTGAGCGGCGGCGTCTGCGCGCGGTGCTGCTCGACCAACTGCGCGCGTCACCGCAGCAGCCCATCCAGTTGCCCACCCCCACGGACCCCCGCCTCGCCGCGGTCTGCGCCCTGCTGCACGCCGACCCGGCGGACCCTCGCGGCCTCGCCGGACTCGCCGCCGTGGCCGGGGCGGCCGAGCGCACCCTCAGCCGCCTCTTCCGCCGCGAACTCGGCATGACCTTCCCCCAGTGGCGCACTCAGCTCCGCCTCTACCACGCCCTGCGCATGCTGGCCGACGGCACGCCGGTCACCACGGTCGCGCACCGCTGCGGATGGTCGTCCACCAGCGCCTTCATCGACGTGTTCCGCCGCGCCTTCGGCTACACCCCCGGCACGCACAACCGCCGCGACTGACCTTCCCTCTCCGCGATCAACTCCCTTTGAGGTTCGGCCCCTTGGCAGCACCAGTGCCATGTGAAATATTACTGCCGTGCTCACGGGACACCCTTCCGGACGACCGGAATTCTCGGATCTCATCATTGTGGGAGCGGGAGTGGTCGGCGCGGCCTGCGCCTACTACGCCTCCCTCTCCGGCCTCCACGTCACCGTCATCGACCGCGGCCCCGTCGCGGGCGGCACCACAGGAGCGGGCGAGGGCAACCTCCTCGTCTCCGACAAGGAACCTGGTCCGGAGCTCGACCTGGCGCTGCTTTCCGCCAAGTTGTGGAAAGACCTGGCCGCCGAACTCCCCTCGCGCATCGAGTACGAGAGGAAAGGCGGCCTGGTCGTCGCCTCCACCGAGGCCGGGCTGACCGCCCTGCGGGACTTCGCGGCGCGGCAGGGGCGCGCGGGCGTCGAGGCGATCGAAGTCCCGGCCGACCGCCTCGCCGACCACGAACCGCATTTGGCGCCGGGCCTCGCGGGCGGCTTCTCCTATCCGCAGGACGCGCAGGTACAGCCGGCGTTGGCCGCAGCGCACTTGCTGCGGGCTGCGGGCAGGGCCGGGGTTGCCGGGGCCGGGGCCGGGGCCGGGGCTGGGGCTGGTGCCGGGGCTGGGGATGAGGCTGGTGATGGGGCTGGCTTCGGTGCCCATGGCGGGCGCCCCGGACACCGCGTATGCCCTGCACACCCTGGACGCCCTGGACGCCCTGGACTTCTTGGGCGCCTGACGCTGCGGCTCGGCGAGGAAGTCACCGCGGTCCTCACCGGCGCGAAGGGCGAGGTGCGCGGCGTACGGACGCCCCTGGGTGAGGTGCGCGCGCCGTACGTGGTCAACGCCACCGGTACCTGGGGCGGTCGACTCGCCCGCCTCGCAGGCGTGGAGCTGCCGGTACTCCCCCGGCGCGGCTTCGTCCTCGTCACCGAACCCCTGCCGCGCGTCGTGCGGCACAAGGTGTACTCCGCCGACTACGTCGCCGACGTCGCGAGCGGATCCGCCGCCTTGCAGACCTCCGCCGTGGTGGAGGGCACCCCGGCGGGCCCGGTGCTGATCGGGGCGAGCCGGGAACGCGTGGGCTTCGACCGCACCCTGTCCGTGGAGGTTCTGCGACGCCTCGCGGCCCAGGCCACCCGCCTCTTCCCCGCCCTCGCCGACGTACGGGCGATACGCGCCTACGCGGGCTTCCGCCCCTACCTCCCCGACCACCTCCCGGCGATCGGCCCCGACCCGCGCGTCCCCGGCCTGCTGCACGCGTGCGGCCACGAAGGCGCGGGCATCGGACTCGCCCCGGCGACGGGCCTGCTCATCGCCACGATGCTGACGGGGCGTGAACCTCCGCTGCCGCCGGGCCCGTTCGCTCCGGAACGCTTCACACGAGAGGCGCCCACGGCTTGAGGTCGCGTGCCGCAACGCCCCTACACGCGAAGGCCCGTTACCCACCTAGGAGCCGGCTCCATGACGCATGACGACCGGACGCCCCCGACGCCCCGGACGCCCGCAGCCCTCGTAGGCGCCGCGCCCGACGCCGCCTTCACGATCACCCTCGACGGACACGAACTGCGCGCTCTGCCCGGTCAGTCCATCGCCGCCGCGCTCTGGTCCGCCGGAATTCTCGCCTGGCGCAGCACCCGGGTCGGCGGACGGCCGCGCGGGGCGTTCTGCGGGATCGGTCAGTGCTACGACTGCCTCGCGACGGTCAACGGCCGCCCCAACCGGCGCGCCTGCCTGGTCATCGCCCGGCCCGGCGACGTGGTGACCACGCAGGAAGGAGACGGCCATGCCGGGCTCGGTGTCTGAGACGTACGACCTCGCGGTACTCGGAGCGGGCCCGGCGGGCCTCGCCGGTGCGGTCACGGCAGGCGAACACGGCCTGTCCGTGGCCCTGTTGGACGCTGCGGGACAACCCGGGGGCCAGTTCTACCGTCACCCCGCGCCGGCCACGGGCGCCACCCGCCCCGAAGCCCTGCACCACGACTGGCCCACCTTCGCCGGCCTGCGCGGCCGCCTGGCGGCGACCGGCGTCACCCAGCTCTTCGGCCACCACGTCTGGACGGTGACGCGCGAGGCAGCCAGGGAGTGGGTCATCCACGCCCTGACCGGCGAGGACGGCGCAGACCCTACGGACGTGCCCGCGTCACGGCAACCCGTGACCATCCGCGCCCGCGCCATCCTCCTCACGACCGGCTCGTACGAACGTCATCTCCCGTTCCCCGGCTGGACGCTGCCCGGTGTCGTGGGCGCGGGCGGCGCCCAGGCCATGCTCAAGTCGGGCCTCGCCCTGCCCGGCAGGCGCGTCGTCGTCGCGGGGAGCGGCCCGCTGCTGCTCGCCGTGACCGCCTCGCTCGCCACGGCGGGGGCCCGGGTCCCGGAGGTGATCGAAGCGTCGGGCTACCTCGGTTACGCCCGCCATCCGAGGGCCCTCGCCACAAATCCGCGAAAGCTCGCGGAGGCCGCGCTCCACGGCAGGGCTCTGCTGCGCCACCGGGTACGTCTGCGCACCCGTAGCGCGGTGACCGAGGCGCACGGCACGGAGCGGGTGGAGGCGGTGACGGTCACCCGCCTGGACCGGGACTGGCGGCCGGTGCCGGGCACGGCCCGCCGCATCGCCTGTGACGCGCTGGCGGTGGGCCACGGCCTGATCCCGCAGATCGACCTGGCGACCGCACTCGGCTGCGCCACCCGCCGCACCGCGGACGGCACGCACGCCCTCGGCCTGAGCCCCCTCCAGGAGACCTCACTCCAAGGCATGTGGGCGGCAGGCGAGACATCGGGCATCGGAGGCGCGCAACTGTCCCTCGCGGAGGGCGAGTTGGCGGCTCTGGCGATCGCCGCCAGGGTGACCGGCAGGCAGCCCTCACCGACCCCCCGGCTGCGCGCGCTGCGCCGCCGCCGCGACCGCATGCGCGCCTTCGCCGAGGCCATGGTCACCACGCACACCCCGGGCCGCGGCTGGACGCGGTGGCTCTCCGACGACACGGACCTGTGCCGCTGCGAGGAGGTGACGGCAGGCCGCGTCCGCGAGGCCGTGGCCGACTACGGCGCCCGTGACACTCGTACCGTCAAGCTCCTCACCCGGGCAGGCATGGGCTGGTGCCAGGGCCGCATGTGCGGAACGGCCGTGACCTGCCTCACCGCGCCGTCCGCCACCGCCCCCGCGCCCCCGGACCGCCGCCCACTGGCCACGCCAGTCCCTCTGGGCACACTCGCCCACCTGCCGGCCGCCGCCACCGACCCCACCGCCCCTGCCAGCCCCACCGCACCCACCACACCCGCTGAAGCCACCGAAGCCACACCACCCACTGAAGCCACAGCACCCGCCGAAGCCCCACCCCAGACAGCCCCCACAGAAGGGCACCCATCATGACCACCGCCACCACCTCCTCCACCACCGCCCCCACGCCCACGCCCACGCAAACCTGGACCTGGGCGCCGGACCGCCCCTGGCGCGGCATCATGGTCGCCACCGCGCTCCCCCTGCACGAAGACCTCTCCGTCGACTACGACTCCTACGCCGAACACGTCCGCCACCTCATCGCGAACGGCTGCGACGGCGTGGTGCCCAACGGCTCCCTGGGCGAGTACCAGACGCTCACCGACGACGAACGCGCCCGCGTCGTACGTACCGCCGTCGAAGCGGCGGGCGACGCGGCCCGCGTGATGCCCGGCGTCTCCGCCTACGGCAGCGCCGAGTCACGCCGCTGGGCCGAGCAGGCGGCGGAGGCGGGCTGCGGCTCCGTGCTCCTCCTGCCGCCGAACGCCTACCGCGCCGACGAGCAGTCCGTGCGCGCCCACTACGCCGAGGTCGCCAAAGCGGGCATCCCAGTGATCGCGTACAACAATCCCCTGGACACAAGGGTCGACCTGACGCCCGGCCTGCTCGCCCAACTCCACGCGGACAGCACGATCATGGCGGTGAAGGAGTTCAGCGGCGACGTGCGCAGAGCCTACGAGATCGCCGAACTCGCCCCCGAACTAGACCTCCTGATAGGCGCGGACGACGTCCTGGTGGAGCTGGCTCTCGCGGGTGCGGTCGGCTGGATCGCCGGATACCCGAACGCCTTCCCCGCCGCCTGCGCGCAGCTCTACCACGCCGCGTGCGCCCGGGACCTGGACGCCGCGCTCCCCCTCTACAGGGCGCTGCACCCGCTCCTGCGCCAGGACTCAAAGACCGAGTTCGTGCAGTCCATCAAGCTGTCGATGGACCTCGTGGGCCACCGCGGCGGTCCGACCCGTCCGCCGCGCACCGCACTGTCCGGCGCCACGGACGCGCTGGTGCGGGCGGCCACCGAAAAGGCGCTGGCGGCCGGCCACCACTAACTCCCTCCCCTTGCCCCGCCCACCGTGTATCCCGTCCTGACGAGAGGAGCCCCATGCGCACCCGTCACGTGTTCCACGCGGTGGACTCGCACACCGAGGGCATGCCCACGCGCGTGATCACCGGCGGCGTGGGGGTGATCCCCGGCGCCACCATGGCCGAACGCAGACTCCACTTCATCGAGCACCTCGACCATCTGCGCACCCTCCTGATGTACGAACCGCGCGGCCACTCCGCGATGAGCGGCGCGATACTCCAGCCCCCGACCCGCCCCGACGCCGACTACGGAGTCCTCTACATCGAGGTGTCCGGGCTGCTGCCGATGTGCGGCCACGGCACCATCGGGGTGGCCACCGTCCTGGTCGAGACGGGCATGGTGCGGGTCACCGAGCCGGTCACGACGGTCCGCCTGGACACCCCGGCGGGCCTGGTCTCCGTCGACGTACATGTGACCGACGGCGCGGCGACATCGGTCACGCTCACCAACGTCCCCGCCTTCTGCGTCGCCCTGGACCGCGAGGTCGAGGTGCCGGGCCACGGCACGGTCACGTACGACCTGGCCTTCGGCGGGAACTTCTACGCGTTCGTCCAGCTGAACGCTCTGGGGCTGCCGTTCGACCGCGCCCGCAAGGACGACCTGCTCGCGGCGGGCCTCGCCATCATGGACGCGATCAACGCCTCGCCGACCCGCCCGACGCACCCCGAGCAACCGGAGATCTCCGGGGTCAAGCACGTCTACCTGGCCGCGCCGGACTCGGACGCGCACCGCTCCCGGCACGCGATGGCGATCCACCCCGGCTGGTTCGACCGCTCCCCGTGCGGGACGGGCACCTCCGCACGGATGGCACAACTGCACGCCCGCGGCGAACTACCCCTGAACCGCGACTTCGTCAACGAATCCTTCATCGGCACGGAATTCACCGGCCGCCTCATCGCACGCACGGAGGTGGCGGGCCTTCCGGCGGTCGTCCCCCGGATCACCGGACGGGCCTGGATCACCGGCACGGCCCAGTACTTCCTGGACCCCGACGACCCATTCCCGGCAGGCTTCACCCTCTGACTCCTGCCGCCGCCCCTGCTCCCGCTCCCCCCAACTAACAACGTGACATTGTACGTTGGTGATCCGCGCGGGCGCAGGACCCACCGGAGGGGAGCACCATGGGGCACCTGAAACAGAAGAACCTCATCACCACCAGGGAACGGCTGCGCGACCAGGTCGCCCACGCCTTGCGGGCCGCCCTGATCTCCGGCGAGCTGCGCCCCGGCGAGATCTACTCCGCACCCGGCCTCGCCGGGGACTTCGGCATCTCGGCGACGCCCGTACGCGAGGCGATGCTGGATCTGGCTCGCGAGGGCCTGGTGGAGCCCGTCCGCAACAAGGGCTTCCGCGTCACGGAGGTCAATGAACGCGACCTCGACCAGTACGCGGAGATCCGCGCCCTCATCGAGGTCCCCATGATCGGCCGGATCACCCGCACCGCGGCCCGCGAGGACCTGGAGGCGCTGCGCCCGATCGCCGATGAGATCGTGCGCGCCGCCCGCGGCCACGACCTCATCGCCTACCTGGAGGCCGACCGCCGCTTCCACCTCTCGCTCCTCGCCCTCTCCGGCAACGACCGCCTGGTCGAAACGGTCGGCGACCTCCGCAAGCGCTCCCGCCTCTACGGCCTCACGGCCCTGGACGAACGCGACCAGCTGACCCCGTCCGCCGAGGAGCACATCGAACTCCTCGACCTGATGCTCGCGGGCGACCCGAAGGCCGCCGAGCGGTGCATGGCGCGGCACCTGGGGCACGTGCGATCACTGTGGGCAACAGTCTGAAACGCAGAAGACCCCAGTTCGATGAACTGGGGTCTTGCTGGTGCTGCCAGCCGCTGCTGGCCTACTGGTGTCCGAGGGGGGACTTGAACCCCCACGCCCGATAAAGGGCACTAGCACCTCAAGCTAGCGCGTCTGCCATTCCGCCACCCGGACTAGGTGTCTGCCGCCGTGCGGTGTGTTCCCCGCGGCGACATGGACAACAATACCAAGGTTTCGGAGTGCCTTTCACCTGCGTATCCGCCCATCGACCACCGGATGCACGGCGAGCCGCCCCACTCCTTCCACGTCATCACCAAGGGCTACGAACCTCTTGCTTTCCGTGCACGGACCAGCAAGGAATCGGCCGAACCCTGCCGGTCCGGGATCTGCCCCGGCCCTACGCCATGAGGTGGTAGCCGGGGAAGTTCCCCGGCGCCCGTCCCCCCGCCGAGCCCTGCGTGACGGCGCGCACCAGCAGCTCTCCGCCGACGAAGGCGCCGCGCCAGGACGCGCCGAAGCCGCCGAAGAGCTACACGCGGTCACCGCGCGAGCGCGGCGTGCCGCGGCCGGTCTTGAAGGCGCGGATCTGGGGCGCGAGGCGTTCATACGTCGCCGGGTCGTCGGTGGAGAGCGTGGCGACGAGCGCGCCGTTCGACGCGTTCATGGCGGCGAGCAGCTCCGCCTCCGTGTCGACCAGGACGATGGTGTCGACCGGACCGAACGGCTCCGCATGGTGCAGTGGGGAGGATGGCGGCGGGTAGAGCAGCGTGACGGGGTGGAGATAGGCGTCCGTGTCCTGGCCGGGCAGGAAGCGGTCCGGTGCTTCGGCGCCGCGGTACAGCGGGACGGCGCCCCGGTCGACGGCCTCGGAGACCTGGTCGGCCAGCTCCTTGGCCTTGGCCGCGTTGATCAGCGGCCCGAAGTCGAGCTCGGGGAAGGGATCTCCCGGGCGCCCGACTGCGAGGGGATGGCCCACGCGTACCGTGCGGACGGCCGGCAGGTATGCGGCGAGGAACTCGTCGAACAGCGCACGCTGCACGACGAAGCGAGGGTAGGCGGTGCAGCGCTGCTTGCCGTAGTCGAAGAGCTTGGGGACGACCGCGCCGAGCGTGTCCCAGTCGCTGTAGTTCCAGATGCCCCAGGTGTTCAGTCCCTCTGTTCAGTCCCTCCTGTTCGAGAATGTGCCGTTTGCCGAGGTCGGCGACTGCCGTGGCCACCGCGGCGCCCGTGTCGCGGCCGCCGACGAAGGAGACGCAGCCGACCTCGGGTGCGCGTACGAGCGCTTCGGACAGCTCGCCTCCGCTGCCGCTGACGAGGGTGACGGGAAGTCCCTCGCGGGCGGCGAGTGCGCAGGCCAGGGTGAGGCAGGCGACGCCGCCGTCGGTCGGGGTCTTGGCGATGACCGCGTTCCCTGCCAGTGCCTGTACCAGCATTGTGTGAACGAGCACGCTCATCGGGTGGTTCCAGCTCGCGATGTTGGAAACGGGCCCGTCCAGCGGGGCCCTGCCCTCGACCATCGGCTCGATGCCGTCGGCGTACCAGCGCACGCCGTCGATGGCCCGGTCCACGTCCGCCCGCGCGAGCCGCCATGACCTGCCGATCTCCCAGACGAGGAGCAGCGCGAGCAGCTCCCGGTGCTGGGTGAGGGCGTCGAGCGTGGCGGCGACGCGGGCGCGCCGCTCGGCGAGGGGTGTGTGGCGCCAGGCGCGGTGCTGGTCGAGTGCGCGCGCACGGCGCGTCGGGCGGTGGTGGCGTCGAGTCGCGGCGGGCCCGCGATGGGGGTGCCGTCGACGGGGCTGGTGGCGGGCAGGGTGCGACCGTCGGCCTGTCAGCTGCCGTTCCAGAGGTTGAGGACGCGGTCGTCGCGGAAGGCCTCGGGGCCTCGGGTGCGACGGCGAGGCAGCGTTGCCAGGCGTCGGACCAGGCCGTGCCGGCTTTGAGGACGAGGGCGCTTGCGGGGGCGGACGTGGGTTCGCCGCGGGATGGGTTTCGGGTTGCCATTCGGTCGTCTCCGCTCACGGTGCACGGTGCACGGTCGGGGCGGGGTGGGGCTGGGCTGACCGGGCGGGCCGGGGCCGGGCTGGGCGGGGCCGAGCCGGCCGGGCGCCGGTTCCCTTCCCGGACGGGCGGGGCTGGAGCCAGGTACCTCGCCCGGCGGGCGGGGCGGCGCGGTAGGGGCCGTCACTTCCGCAAGTGATCGAGCACGAGCCGCGCCGTCTCGGTCGGGGTGTCGCCCACACGTACGCCGACGGCCTCCAGCGCCGCCTTCTTGGCCTGCGCGGTGCCCGACGAGCCGGAGACGATCGCGCCCGCGTGGCCCATCGTCTTGCCCTCGGGGGCGGTGAAGCCGGCGATGTACGCCACGGCGGGCTTGGTGACGGACTTCTCGATGTACGCCGCGGCGCTTTCCTCGGCGTCGCCGCCGATCTCTCCGATGAGGACGACGAGGTCGGTGTCGGCGTCGTCCTCGAAGGCGGCCAGGCAGTCGATGTGCGTGGTGCCGACGACGGGGTCGCCCCCGATGCCGACGCACGTGGAGAAGCCGATGTCGCGCAGCTCGTACATGAGCTGGTAGGTGAGCGTGCCGGACTTCGAGACCAGGCCGACGCGCCCCGGCTTGGTGGTGTCGGCGGGGATGATGCCCGCGTTGGACTGGCCCGGTGTGATCAGGCCGGGACAGTTGGGGCCGATGACGCGGGTGCCGCGCTTCTTCGCGTACGAGAGGAAGCAGACGGAGTCGTGCACGGGGACGCCTTCGGTGATGACGACGGCGAGGCCGATGCCCGCGCCGGCGGCGTCGATGACGGCTGCCTTGGTGAAGACGGGCGGCACGAAGACGACCGTGACGTCGGCGCCCGTGGCGTCCATGCCGTCGCGGACCGAGCCGAAGACGGGCACGGCGCCGTCGTCGAAGTCGACGGTGCGGCCCGCCTTGCGCGGGTTGACGCCGCCGACGACGTCCGTGCGGGCGGCGAGCATGCGGCGGGTGTGCGGCATGCCGACGGCGCCGGTCATGCCCTGGACGAGAACCTTGCTCTCCTTGGTGAGGTGGATCGCCATGCCCCGGCTCCTTAGCGCGCGTTGGCGAGGTCGGCGACGCGGCGTGAGGCGCCGTCCATGGTGGTGGCCTGCTGGACGAGGGGGTGGGCGCGGCCGTCGAGGATCGCGCGCCCGCGCGCGGCGTTGTTGCCGTCGAACCGCACCACCAGGGGCTTGGTCAACCGCACCGTCTCCAGGGCCCGGACGATGCCGTCGGTGACCGTGTCGCAGGCGGTGATGCCACCGAAGACGTTGACGAAGACCGATCGCACCGAGGGGTCGGAGAGGATGATGGATTCGTTACGGCCAGAGGGCCAAGTACGGCGAGGCGCGCGAACGGGTCGGCAACACCCTCGGAGACGTCCCCTACGACAAGTTCGCCCAGATGCTGGGCGGCCACGGCGAAGAGGTCCGCGACCCCGCCGACATCGGCCCCGCCCTCCGGCGCGCCCGCGAGTCCGGCAAACCCTCGCTCATCAACGTCTGGGTCGACCCGGACGCGTACGCCCCCGGAACCATGAACCAGACCATGTACAAGTGAGGAGCCCCGACGGCCATGACCAAGGCTCTTGAAGGCATCCGCGTCCTCGACATGACGCATGTCCAGTCCGGCCCCTCGGCCACCCAGCTGCTCGCCTGGCTCGGCGCGGACGTGGTGAAGCTGGAGGCCCCCTCCGGAGACATCACCCGCAAACAGCTGCGCGACCTTCCCGACGTCGACTCGCTGTACTTCACGATGCTCAACTGCAACAAACGGAGCATCACCCTCAACACCAAGACGGAGCGCGGCAAAGAGCTTCTTACGGAGCTGATCCGGCGTTCCGACGTGATGGTGGAGAACTTCGGCCCGGGCGCCGTGGACCGCATGGGCTTCACCTGGGAACGCATCCAGGAGATCAACCCCCGTATCGTCTACGCCTCGATCAAGGGCTTCGGAGACGGCCCCTACACGAACTTCAAGGCCTACGAAGTCGTCGCCCAGGCCATGGGCGGGTCCATGTCGACCACGGGATTCGAGGACGGCCCTCCGCTCGCCACGGGCGCCCAGATCGGTGACTCCGGGACGGGCGTCCATGCCGTCGCGGGCATTCTCGCCGCCCTCTTCCAGAGGGAGAACACCGGCCGCGGGCAGCGTGTGAACGTGGCGATGCAGCACGCCGTGCTCAACCTGTGCCGGGTCAAGCTGCGCGATCAACAGCGGCTCGCGCACGGCCCGCTCGCGGAGTATCCGAACGACGACTTCGGGGACGAGGTGCCGCGCTCGGGCAACGCGTCCGGTGGCGGACAGCCCGGCTGGGCCGTCAAGTGCGCGCCCGGCGGACCCAACGACTACGTGTACGTCATCGTGCAGCCTGTGGGCTGGCAGCCGCTCACCGAACTCATCGGGCGCCCCGAACTCGCGCGGGACCCGGACTGGGCCACCCCGGAGGCACGGCTTCCCAAGCTCGGCAAGATGTTCCAGCTGATCGAGGAGTGGTCCTCCACGCTGCCCAAGTGGGACGTCCTGGAGCGGCTCAACGCCCACAACATCCCCTGCGGCCCGATCCTGTCCACCAGGGAGATCATCGAGGACGCCTCGCTGGTCGCCAACGAGATGGTCGTCGAGGTCCCGCATCCCGAGCGCGGCCCGTTCACCACGGTCGGCTCCCCGCTGAAGCTTTCGGACTCCCCTGTGGACGTGGTCAGTTCGCCGCTGCTCGGCGAGCACAACGAAGAGGTGTTCATCGGGGAGCTGGGCCTCGGCGATGAGGAACTGCGGCTGCTCAAGTCGAACGGGGTGATCTGAGTGACGGCCGAAGACCGCGCGCTACGGGTGCATACGCTCCTCGACTCGGTGCGCGCCGAGGGCCGCACGGCGCTCACCGCGCCCGAGGGCAAGGTGATCGCGGAGGCCTATGGGATCGCCGTGCCGGGTGAGGAGCTGGCGACCGACGTCGACGAGGCCGTGGCGCACGCCGCCCGCTTCGACGGGCCCGTCGTCATGAAGATCGTCTCCCCGGACATCCCGCACAAGACCGAAGCGGGCGGCGTAGTGGTGGGCGTGGAGGGCCCGGCCGACGTGCGGGCCGCCTTCCGCCGAATCGTCGAGAACGCCCGTGCGTACGCCCCTGAGGCCCGTATCGAGGGCGTACAGGTGCAGGAGCTGCTGCCGGGCGGTCCGTCGGCGCAGGAGGTCATCGTGGGCGCGGTGACCGATCCGACGTTCGGGAAGGTCGTCGCCTTCGGGCTCGGCGGTGTGCTCGTGGAGGTCCTCAAGGACGTCACGTTCCGCCTGGCGCCCGTGGACGCCGACGAGGCCGTCTCGATGCTGGACTCGATCAGGGCGGCGGAGATCCTGCGCGGGGTGCGCGGCGCCCCGCCGGTGGACCGGTGGGCGCTCGCCGAGCAGATCCGCCGGGTCTCCGAACTGGTCACCGACTTCCCGGAGATCGCGGAGGTCGACCTCAACCCGGTCATCGCCACGGCGGACAGCGCGATCGCGGCGGACATCAGAATCATCCTCTCCGAAGGGGCCGCCAAAGTGCGGCGCACCTACACGCGCGAGGAGATGCTCTCCTCGATGCGCCGGCTGATGCAGCCCCGCTCCGTAGCCGTCATCGGCGCCTCCAACGAACAGGGAAAGATCGGCAATTCGGTGATGCGCAACCTCATCGGAGGCGGCTTCTCCGGAGAGATCCATCCGGTGAACCCCAAGGCCGATGACATCTTGGGCCGCAAAGCGTACAGAAGTGTCACCGACGTGCCCGGCGAGGTGGATGTGGCGGTCTTCGCGATCCCCGCCAAGTTCGTGGCGTCCGCCCTGGAGGAAGTGGGGCGCAAGGGCGTCCCCAACGCCGTCCTGATCCCTTCCGGTTTCGCGGAGACGGGTGAGCACGCGCTCCAGGAAGAGATCGTGGCGATCGGCGAGCGGCACGGAGTGCGGCTCCTGGGGCCCAACATCTACGGCTACTACTCGACGTGGCATGACCTGTGCGCCACCTTCTGCACCCCGTACGACGTGAAAGGCGGGGTCGCTCTCACCAGCCAGTCGGGCGGCATCGGCATGGCGATCCTCGGTTTCGCGCGCACTACGAAGACGGGCGTTTCGGCGATCGTGGGGCTCGGCAACAAGTCGGATCTGGACGAGGACGACCTCCTCACGTGGTTCGGTGAGGACCCCCACACCCAGTGCATCGCCATGCACCTGGAGGACCTCAAGGACGGACGTGCCTTCGTGGAGGCCGCGCGGGCGACCGTTCCGAAGAAGCCGGTCGTCGTCCTGAAGGCGGGGCGCACGGCGGCGGGCGCGAAGGCCGCCGGATCGCACACGGGCGCGCTCGCCGGCGACGACGCCGTGTACGACGACATCCTGAAACAGGCCGGTGTCATCAGGGCCCCGGGGCTGAACGACATGCTGGAGTACGCGCGTGCCTTGCCGGTCCTCGCGACACCCAAGGGCGACAACATCGTCATCATCACGGGCGCGGGTGGCTCGGGAGTGCTCCTCTCCGACGCGGTGACCGACCACGGTCTGCGGTTGATGGACATCCCCGAAGACCTGGACGCCGCGTTCCGGGCGTTCATCCCTCCGTTCGGGGCCGCAGGCAATCCGGTGGACATCACGGGTGGCGAGCCCCCTTCGACCTACGAGGCGACGATCAGACTCGGCCTTGAGGACCCCCGCGTCCACGCGTTGATCCTCGGCTACTGGCACACCATCGTGACGCCTCCCATGGTCTTCGCCGAGCTGACGGCCCGTGTCGTCGCGGAGTTCCGCGAGCGGGGCGTCGAGAAGCCCGTGGTGGCCTCTCTGGCGGGCGATGTCGAGGTGGAGGAGGCCTGCCAGTACCTCTTCGAGCGGGGTGTCGTGGCGTACCCCTACACGACCGAGAAGCCGGTCGCCGCACTCGGCGCCAAGTACCGGTGGGCGCGGGCGGCCGGGCTGCTGGGGGGCGGTCGATGAGGTGACCGGTGCGGGGGCCGGCCGGCGGTGCGCGCCGACCGGCCCCGGGGCCCGTGCGCACACGGAAGGGATGGGACAGGGGGCGCCGGCCACGATCTTTCCGACGCAAGGGGTGCTGAGCGACATGACGACAACCGACATACCCACGACCGTCCCGTACCGGGAGGTGACGGACGCCAACGGCCGGATGTACCGCGTCGGCGAGACCGACATCGACATCATGGGCCGCAAACGCAAGTGGATGGTCATCCTGCCGTGGGTGGGCATGATGGGCATCAGCTCTGCCGAGTACGCGTTCGCGTCCGCCGAGGACACCCTGCACACCGCGCATCACTGGAGCAGCCTGCACATTTTCTGGATGCTGGGGGTCTGGGTCTTCTTCCAGGCCGCGGTGGCCTTCCCCGCGGGCAAGCTCCGCGAGAGCGGCAAACTGCCGGCGCGCTGGGCCATGATGTTCGGCGCGCTCGGCACACTCCTGGGCTATCTGTCATTGGCTTTCGCCCCGCATGTGATCGTCGCCTATATCGGATTCGGCATGTTCAGCGGTATGGGCGCCGGCATGGTGTACGCGACCTGCGTGAACATGGTCGGCAAGTGGTATCCGGAACGCAAGGGCGGCAAGACGGGATTCGTCAACGGCGGATTCGCCTACGGCTCGGTGCCGTTCGTCTTCCTCTTCACCGGCTACATGGACCTGACGAATTTCCGCTGGGTGCTGGTGTCCGTCGGTCTCTTCCTCGCGGCGATGGTCGCCGTGGCGGGCCACTTCTTCAAGGATCCGCCGAAGAACTGGTGGCCGGCCGATGTGGACCCACTGCGTCCGCCGGACGACCCGCGCGCGCGGCGCGCACTGCGGATGAATCCGCCCGCCGTACGGCAGTACACCCCCAAGGAGGCATGGCAGACCGGCCGGGTCGCGCTGATGTGGTGCTGCCTGCTGTGCACCTCGGGCGTGAACATCTTCGGAATCGCGTTCCAGGTGGACATCGGGGAGGAGGCCGGATTCGCCGGTGGAATCGTCGCCACGGCCATGTCCTTGAAGGCCATCGTCAACGGCACCGGGCGGGGCGTCATCGGTTGGCTCTCCGACCGCTACGGCCGAAAACGCTGTCTGATCTTCGTCTGTATCGTCCTCGGCCTGTCGCAGTACGGCATTCTGTGGGCCGCCGACATCAAGAGCCTCCCCCTGTTCCTGGTCTTCTCCAGCATTTCCGGATTCGGCGGCGGCGCCATCTTCCCCATGTTCGCCGCCATGACGGCGGACTACTTCGGTGAGAACAACAACGCCTCCAACTACGGCCTCGTCTACAGCTCCAAGCTGGTCTCCGGACTTCTCGGATCCGGCGTGGGAGCCGTGGTGGTGAGCAATTGGGGGCATGCGGGCGCGTTCACCCTGGCCGGGTCGATCTCACTGTTCGCCGGTTTCATCGCGCTGTTCCTGTCCCAGCCCGGCAGGCCCAGGTACAAAAACATCGACCCCAATCCGCAACCCCTCGGTGAGGAGATGGCTTGACATGACGGCGGAGCCCGTCGCCGCACAACACGACGCACACGGGCGCGTCTACCGCGTGGGCGAGAGCGACCGGCAGATCCTCGGCCGCCCCCGCGGGAAGACTGCGCGAGAGGGGCGTCCTGAGCAGCAGGCCTCCGTGTCGTGTCCGGGGTCAGTCCCCGCAGCGGCCCGAGCGCAGGGAGTGCAGGTGCTCGCTGGACTTGCGGGCGAAGGCGTAGGACTCGACCGGGTTGTCGTGTTCGGTCTGCCAGTGGTGGTAGCGCCGGCCGTGGCGGGTGCGCGCGGTCACCTTCGACAGGAACTTCTTGTAGTCGATGTCGCCGTCCCCGACGTCCGCCATGCGGTAGCCGTCACGGGTCGTCTCGTCACGCACCCCGTCCTTGACGTGGAACAGCGGGTACCGGTGGGGCTGCCTGAGTACGTAGTCGACCGGCTCGAAGGGGGCGGGCTTGCCGTCGGGCCGCTTGCTGAACCGGAACTGGGCGCAGTAGGCCCAGTAGATGTCCATCTCCAGATACACGCAGTCAGGGTCGGTCTCGGCGAGCAGCACGTCGTAGAGGCGGACGTTCGGCTTGTCCGTGGCGAAGGAGAACTCCTCGGCGTGGTTGTGCTGGTAGAACTTCATGCCGCGCTTGCGGGCCGCCTCGCCGTACATGTTGAAATCCTCGGCCGCGCGCTTCCAGGCGTCGACGGTCGAGCCGTAGCGGAAGGGGCCCGACGCGGTCCCGATGTGCTTGAGGCCGAGGGCCTGGGCGTCGTCGAGGACCTTGGTCAAGTTCTGCGCGAACGTGTACGCGTTCGGGTTGTTGTTGTCGTAATAGCCGACGTGGGACCCGATGGGATGCAGGCCGTGGTCGTGGGCCAGCGCTTTGAGTTGGGCGAGGGTGATCGCACCCGCCGTGCCCTGGCTGTATCCGGCGAACTCGATCTCGTCGTAGCCGTACTTCGCCAGCTCGGCGAACACCGAGGCGAAACCGAGGGTGGAGACCTTGTCGCGGAGGCTGTAGAGCTGAATGCCGAGGCGCCCGGGTGGCAGCACGGGGCGGCCGCGGCCCTTCTCCCCCGCGACGGCAGGGGTGGCGGCGCCGACGAGGGCCGCGGCGGTGGCGCCCGCGGCGACGCCGAGCATGCCGCGTCGGCTGAGTCTGTGGGCGAGTTCGGGGTCGGCGGGGGTCGGCTTGCGGCTCATGTGGTTCTCCTCGGCTGGATCAAGGTCGGGTCAGGAATGGGTTGGGGATGAGTCAGGGATGAGTCAGGGATGGGTTCGAAATCCGTTTCAGGGATCACTGGGGGTCGGACCCTGATGGCAGGGTTCGAGCCGTCTGGTTCAGTGGAGATCAAGCAGATTCAGCGACGCGGGCAGGCAGAGCTCAGTGCAGGCCCGCGAGGTGGAGCAGGAGCGATTTCACATCGGTGGCCGCGACGCGGCCGCTGACGGCGCGGGGGGTGGAGCACAGGATGAGCGGACTTTCGTCCTCGTCGGTGGGCAGGCGGCCATGGCTGCCTCGAATAGGTGAGGGATCCAGGGGCACGACCGCCATGCGATAGCGCATGCCGAGCTTCTTGCGGACCAGCGCGCCCGCGGCCTTGACGCGGACGTAGGGGTCCTCGGGGTCCATGAAGAGCTCGACGGGGTCGTAGCCGGGTTTGCGGTGGATCTCGACGAGCTGCGCGAAGTCGGGCGCGCGGGCGTCGTCGAGCCAGTAGTAGTACGTGAACCAGGCGTCCGGCTCGGCGACGGCGACCAGCTCGCCCGAGCGCGGATGGTCCAGGTGGTGTGCCTTCTTGCCCTCGTCGTCCAGGAGTTGCTCGATGCCGGGGACGTTCTGGAGGGCGGTGCGGGCGGCGTCGAGGTCTTCCGGGCGGCGCACGTAGACGTGGGCGATCTGGTGGTCGGCGACGGCGAAGGCGCGCGAGGCCATCGGGTCGAGGTACTCCATGCCGTCTTGCGTGTGCACCTCCAGCAGGCCCGCACGGCGCAGGACGCGGTTGATGTCGACCGGCCGGTTGACGCGGGTGATGCCGTACTCGGAGAGCGCGACGACGGTGCGGCCCTCGGTTCTGGCGTCGTCGAGGAGCGGGGTGAGGGTCGCGTCCAGGTCGGCCGCCGCGCGGTGGGAGCGCGGGTCGTCGGGGCCGAAGCGCTGCAGGTCGTAGTCGAGGTGAGGGAGGTAGCACAGGGCTAGGTCGGGGTGGCGGGTGTCGATGATGTGCCGGGTGGCGTCGATGATCCAGCGGCTGGAGACGATGTCGGCGCCGGGACCCCAGAAGTGGAAGAGGGGGAACGTGCCGAGCTTGTTGGTGAGTTCGTCGTGCAGAGCCGGCGGTCGGGTGTAGCAGTCGGGTTCCTTGCGGCCGTCGGCGTAGTAGACGGGGCGGGGGGTGACGGTGAAGTCGGTGTCGGCGCCCATGGCGTACCACCAGCAGATGTTGGCGACGGTGTAGCCGGGGTGCGCGCGACGGGCGGCGTCCCACAGCTTGTCGCCGGCGACGAGGCCGTTGTGCTGGCGCCACAGGAGTACGTCGCCGAGCTCACGGAAGTACCAGCCGTTGCCGACGATGCCGTGCTCGGCGGGGGTGGTGCCGGTGAGGAAGGTGGACTGGGCGGCGCAGGTCACGGCGGGCAGGACGGTGCCGAGCGGCGCCCTGGACCCGGACTGGCCGAGTGACTTGAGGCGCGGCATGTGGTCGAGGAGGCGAGGGGTGAGGCCGACGACGTCGAGGACGAGAAGAGGTGTGGGGCCGCTGTGCGGGTCGCTCGGGGGCTGGGTCATGGGAGTTCCTTCAGGCCGAGGTCCGCGAGGAGGTCGCGGGCGAGAGCGAGTTCGGCGGCGATGCCCTCGGCGAGCTGGGGTCGGCCGCGTGGGCGGAGTTCAAGGGGGAGGGCCTGCCAGGTGTAGGTCTCGACCTCAAGGTGGCGGGTGAGGGGAGCGGGTCCGCCGACGAGTCGGGCCAGGGCGTCCTGGAGCACGGGGAGCGTGGAGGTGAGGGGCGCGGCGGGGGCCGCGTGGAGCGGGACGTGGAAGTGGGCCCGCCAGGGGGCCGTGTCGGGAAGTGCGTTGCCGGTGAGGGCCTCGCCGAGGTCGTCGGTACCGCGCAGCCCGCTGCCGGTCAGAGTGCGGGTCTGGTGGAGGAAGCGGGGCTCGTCGAAGGCGGCGAGGGCCTCACGCACATCGGGGAGGTGGGGATGTTCGGCGTGCAGGGCAGCGGACAGCTGGGTTTTGACGACGGGGATCCCGGCGACGGTGAGGGCGTCGAGGGCGGTCCTCGGGTCCTCGAAGGAGGTGGCGAGGTGGCAGGTGTCGACGCAGACACCGATGCGATGGTGGCCGACTGCGGTGAGCGGGGCGATCGCGTCGGCGGTCGTCTCGACGGTGCAGCCCGGTTCCGGTTCGAGGCCGATGCGGATGGAGCGGCCGGTCAGTTCGTCCAGCGCGTCCAGCCGCTGGGCGAGCGCGGTGAGGGCGGTGCGGGCGTACTCGGCGCGCAGGGAGCCGAAGGGGGTGCGCCAGGCGAGGGGCAGGGTGGAGATGGTGCCTTCGGTGACGTCGTCGGGGAGCAGGGCTGCGAGGAGCCGGGCCAGGTCGGTGGTGTGGGCGAGGCGTTCCGGGTCCGTCCAGTCCGGCTTGTACACGCGGTACTTGACCTGTTCGGCGCCGAAGCCCTCATAGGGGAAGCCGTTGAGGGTGACGACTTCGAGGCCGCGCCGGTCGAGTTCGGTGCGCAGGCCGCGCAGGGCCGCCGGGTCGGTGACGAGGGCGTGGGCGGCGTCCTTGGCGAGCCACAGGCCGATGCCGATCCGGTCCCTGCCGAGTCTCTTGCGCACGGGTTCGCAGTGGTCGCGGAGCTGGGCGAGGACGCCTTCGAGGGTCTCCGCGGGGTGGACGTTCGTGCAGTAGGCGAGGTGGACGGTGGAACCGTCGGGGTGCCTGAAGCGCATGGCTCACGCCCCGCCGCGCAGGATGGAGTTGCCCTCGTGGGTGGCGTCCGTGCCGGTGACATCCAGGGTGAGGCGGCCGCTGAGGCCATACAAGGCGACGGGGTTGCGCCACAGCACCAGGTCGACGTCGTCCTCGCCGTATCCGGCCGCGAGCATGGCCTCGGCCACCTTGCGGGTCTTCAGGGGGTCGCTCTTTCCCCAGTCCGCGGCGGAGTTGACCAGGACCCGCTCGGGCCCGAACTCCCGCAGGATCGCGATCATCCTCCCCTCGTCCATCTTGGTGTCGGGATAGACGGAGAAGCCGAGCCAGCAGCCGCTGTCCTTGGCCTCCTTGACGGTCGTCTCGTTGAGGTGGTCGATCAGTACACGGTCCAGGGGCAGCGCGGACTCGCGGACGACATCGATCGTGCGGCGCAGGCCGGCGAGCTTGTCGCGGTGCGGGGTGTGCACGAGGGCGGGCAGTTCGTGGTCGGCGGCGAGCTGGAGCTGGGTCGCGAGCGCGGCGTCCTCCGCGGGCGTCATGGAGTCGTAGCCGATCTCCCCTACGGCGACGACGTTGTCCTTGACGAGGTAGCGGGGCAGTTCGTCGAGGACGGGCGTGCAGCGGGGGTCGTTCGCCTCCTTGGGGTTGAGGGCGATCGTGCAGTGGTGGGCGATGCCGTACTGGGCGGCGCGGAAGGGTTCCCAGCCGAGGAGGGAGTCGAAGTAGTCGAAGAAGGAGGCGGGCGAGGTGCGGGGCTGGCCGAGCCAGAACGCCGGCTCCACGACGGCGCGGACACCCGCCGCGTACATCGCCTGGTAGTCGTCGGTGGTGCGGGAGGTCATGTGGATATGGGGATCGAAGATGCGCATCGGGACTCCTACTCCTCGCCGGTCGAAGGGGCCGCGGGGCCCGAGGGAGCCTTGGGAGGCGAGATGGCCCCCGGGTCGGTCAGGGCCAGGACGCGATGCAGGTCGCCGGGGACGGCGCGGCCCGCCGCGGTGCGTTCGCCGGCGTAGTCGCCGAGCATGCGGGCGAGTTCGCCGTCGCCTCGGGCACGCCTCGGCAGGTCGGCGACAGCGTCCACGGGGACGCCGGTGAACAGGCACTTGAGGACGGCGTGACGCCAGTCGTGCGGCGTGAGGTGCGCGGCGGCGTACGGGCCGACGGCCGCGGCGACGAGGCGGGTGTCGTTGGTGCGCAGGGCGTCTTCGACCAGCGGCAGCGCCTCCGGGCCCGGCACCAGATGCGGCAGGGCGTGCAGGACGGCGCGGCGCTCGGGGGCGGTGCCCTGGGCGTAGACACGGCTGAGGGTGGCCGGGTCCGCGGCTGCCGCGTGCAGGAGCAGGACGCGGGCGGCATCGGCGTGGTCGGGGCCGCAGCGGCGCCCTGCCTCCGCGATCCTCAACTCCCATGTGGGGGTCGTCCCTTGCGTCCGCTGCTGCTCCCGTCGCTCGGCGTGGGCCGCGGCCTCGGCTGTGGCCTGGTCGAGCCAGGCACGGGCGGCTCCGCCGAGCTCGGCCTCGAGACGGGCACGGAGGGCGGCGATGCCGGGGGTGTCGGTCACGGTGTTCCTCCCTTGGCGGCGGGGGCGGGAGCGGTGACGGGGGCGGGCCCGGAGGCGGGACCCATCGGGGTCAGGGCCACCCCGCCGGTTGCGGCGGCTGCGGCGGACGCGGTAGATGCCGTAGATGCGGCGCTCCCGGCGGCTACCGCGGCCTTGCGGAGGAAGCCGATCGACTGTGCGGCGAGTTGGGGGCCCGCGTGGGAGTGGCGGGGCAGTTCGACGACGGTCAGCCCTTGGTAACCGGTGGCGGCCAGCGCTTCGAGGACGGGCGGGAAGTCGATCTCCCCGTCCCCGAAGGGCAGGTGCTCGTGGACGCCGCGCCGCATGTCCTCGATCTGGACGTGCCGCAGCCAGGGGGCGGCGGCGCGCACGCAGTCGGCCGGAGGGAGCGGTTCGAGGCACTGGCAGTGGCCGATGTCGAGGGTGAGGCCGAGGAGTTCGGGAGCGGGATCACCCAGCTCCCGGCGCAGACGGTGGAAGTCGGCGAGCGACGAGAGGAGGTGACCGGGCTCGGGTTCGACGGCGAGCGGGACGCCGGCGCCGGACGCGGCGTCGAGGACGGGGCCGAGGGCGTCGGCGAACCGCTTCCAGGCGATGTCATCGGGGGTGCCCTCCGGGAGGACACCGCTGAAGCAGTGCGCGGCGTGGGCGCCTAGGTCGGCGGCGACGTGGACGGCGCGGACCAGCAGGCGGGCGCGGTCGGCCCGCCGGTGCGGATCTGGATCGAGGAGGGAGGGGCCGTGCTTACGGCGCGGGTCGAGGACATAGCGGGCGCCGGTCTCGACAGTGGCGGTCAGGCCGAGGCGGTCGAGCCTGCGGGCCACGTGGCGGGTGCGGGTGACGAGATCGGGGGCGAGGGGGTCGAGGTGCATGTGGTCGAGGGTCAGGCCGACGCCGGAGTAGCCGAGGTCGGCGAGGAGACCGAGGGCGTCGTCGAGACGGAGGTCGGTGAGGCCGTTGGTGCCGTAGCCAAAACGGAGGGTGTCGATCGGGTGTCCGGTGGGGCGTCTGGTCGGGGCTCCGGTAAGGCATCCGGTCGGGCGCGGGTCCTCAGGGGTGGTGCCGCTCATGTGACGCTCACCTTCCGTGCGAACTTACGGGCGGCCGGGGCGAGGGCGGCGGTCAACAGAGCGGTTCCCGCTGCGCCCGCCCGGGCGGCGAGCGCTGCCTGCAACGGGATCATGGCGCGGATACCGCCGCCGACTGCGCGTTGGGTGAGGGGAGGTGAGGGGTTGAGAGCGGCGTGGAGAAGGGGCTTGGCGGCGGTCCCGACATAGGCGAGAGCGAGGGCGCCGCGCAGGGCCTGGCGGGCGGCAACGGCAGAGGGCAGGGCCCGGGTCCCGGACTCCGTCGCGCCCGACCGCCGTCCGGACCTGACGCCCGCACCAGGTCCACCGGCGCCCCCACCATCGGCCCCACTGTCCGCACCAACCCCACTAACCAGAGCCACCCCAGCAGCCACTCCAGCCACTTCAGAAACCACGCCAGCAGTCGCACCACCAGCACCACCCGAACCGTCAGGACCACCTACACCACCAGGACCATCGGGACCACCTGCACCACCAAGGCCACCAGGACCACCAGGCGCACTCGCACCACGGGTGCCCGATCCCCCGCCCACAAGCCGTGCCAGCAGCGTCACCCCCGCGAGCGCCGCCAAGGGGGTCGCCGAGGAGCCGCCCTGCGCTTCGTGGCGGGAGACTGCGGTGACGGCCAGGGTGTGGGTGGCGAGGGTGGCGGCGGACGGCAGGGCCTGTTTGGCGAGAGGGGCGGCGCCCGGGCCCGCCGTGGCGGTCGCGCCGAGGAGCAGGTCGAGGCCTCGTGCCGCGGCCATGGCTGCGGGGCCCGCGGGGGTGTGTTTCAGGCGCAGGTCGTAGGCCCACACCGTGCCTGCCAGGGTGGCTGCCACCACCAGGGCGGGACGGCCGGCGCGGGAGGCGAGGATCAGGCCCGTCGCGGTGAGGGCGGCCGCTGCCGCGAGGGCCGCGGGTGGGGCGATGCGGCCCGAGGGCAGGGGGCGCTCGGGACGTTCGACGGCGTCCTCGGCTCGGTCGGCCCAGTCGTTGAGGGCCATGCCCGCTTCGTACAGGCAGAGGGAGGAGGTGATGGCGAGGAGGGTGCGGCGGTTGGGGCGCAGGCCGGTCGTGGCCGCCCCGGCGAGCGCGTCGCCGGGGACGGTGAACAGGGCGGGGACGCGCAGCAGTTCGGCCCAGTCGCGCGCCGCGCTCACCGGGGATCCCGCAGCCGGTCGGCGAGGCCGAGCAGGGCTCGGTACTGGTCCCCCAGTGCGGCGGCGGCGCCGTCGTCCGGGTCCTTGAAGTAGAAGGCGAGTTCCGGCAGGGGGCCGGAGAGGCCGCGTTCGTGGGCTCGGGAGGTCAGGCGTGCCAGGTCGAGGATCAAGGGGGCAGCGAGGGAGGAGTCGCAGCCCTGCCAGGTGGTCTGCAGGACCATGCGGGTGCCGAGGAAGCCGTCGAAGGCGATGTGGTCCCAGGCCGTCTTCCAGTCGCCGAGGGAGGGGACGTCGTCGATGTGGACCTCGCCCTCGGGGGCGGTGCCGAGGGTGTCGGCGAGGACGCGCTCCTTGCCGGCGTTCTTGGCCGCCGCGGCGGCGGGGTCGGCGAGGGCCGCGCCGTCACCGCCGCCCAGGAGGTTGGTGCCGGACCAGGCCCGTACGGCGAGCGCCCGCTGGGCGAACATAGGGCCGAGCACCGAGCGCAGAAGGGTCTGGCCGGTCTTGCCGTCCCGGCCCGCGTAGGGGAGCCCGGAGGCGAGCGCCGCCTCGGCGAGGTGGGGATGGTGCAGGCCCGTCGAGGGGGTGAAGTTCACGTAGGGGCACCCGGCCCGCAGCGCCGCCGCGGCGTAGAGGGAACTGGCGGGCATCCGAGCGGGGTCCCCCGAGGCGACGCCGCCCCGCGCCACAACGGGCGGCCTCGCTGAAGCCACACCAGGGCCCGCCCAGCTCCCCGAAGCAGCCCCCACCGAAGCCGCCCGCTCACCAGCCGAAGCCCTGTCGCCACCCGGGGCGTCCCAGTCCCCCACCCCACCACTCCCCCGAACCGGCTCCGTCGAGGCGACGTTCACCACCACCGCGCCGGTAAGGCCCCGGCGGCGCACGAAGTCGCGTAGGTCGGCGGCGAAGGCGGCGATGAGCTGCTCGTCGGTGCGGGTGTCGCCCGGTAGGGGGCCGCCCGGGCGGATCTCGGCGTCCGCCGCGGCGAGTTCGGCGTGGACCGCCGAGGGGAGGCCGTGGGGGAGGACGCCCCCGGCGGCGAGTTCCTCTGCCCGTTTGGGCAGGGGGCAGTTCGCGGTGTCGTGGCCACCGAAGACGAGCGACGACAACGTTGGCAGGCCGCAGTCGGTGAAGGGGGGCGTCTCGGTGACCATGCCGGTGGGCGGTCGCAGTCCGGCCGCCACGGCCGCGCACCCCGCGACGGCGGTGGTCGCGACGGAACCTCGCGCGCCGACCAGCCAGACCCCGACAGAGGAATTGGAGAACTCGGAATTGGAGATCTCGGTTGTGGAAAGCGGCGATGTGGAAAGCAGGGATGTGGAAAGCGCGGATGTGGACACGGCTGCCTCCTGCGTGACTCAGGAAATCAAGCTCATGAAATCAAAGCTCAAGAATCAAGGCTCAAGAAACGTGGGTGCGAGTGCGGTGCGAGACGGCGGGCGGAGGTCCGGCGTCCTCCGCCCGCCGCCGTCTAACGGCCCCCGCCCGGACGAGACGTCGCGGACGAGGGAGAGCCCCCTCCGGGCGAGTCACCCACCCCAGGCAGATCCCTCACCCGGATGTCCCGGAAGGAGACCTCATCGGCGTCGCCGTGGTTCTGGATGCCGATGTGCCCTTGGCGCAGGCTCCGCGCCGGGTCGGTGTTGGTGAAATCGTTGATCTTCACGCCGTTGAGACAGACGCGAAGGCGTTCGCCCTCGACGCGGATCTCGTACGTGTTCCACTCCCCCGGTGGGTTCAGCGCCTTGTCGCGCTTCTTCAGGTCGGCGGACTTGAAGCCGTAGACGGAGCCCGTGGTCTTCTCGGGGATGTCCGTGGCGTCGATCTGGATCTCGTAGCCCTTGTTCACGGCCGACCAGGGGTCGTCGGAGGCGGGGAAGCCCACGAAGATCCCGGAGTTGTCGTCGCCGCGCATCCGCCAGTCGAGTTTGAGCGAGTACGAGCCGAGTTCGCGCCGCTCGTACCAGAGCATGCCCATGCCGCCGACGGTCGTGAGCGTCCCGTCGTCCTCGTTGAGGGAGAAGGAGCCCGGGCCTGCCTGTTTCCAGTCCGCGAGCGAGGCCGCCTTGCCGTCGAAGACCGGCGTGTAGCCCTTCTCGGGGCGGCAGTCGGCCTGGGCCGCGCCGACGGCCCAGCGGATACCGCCCAGCAGGTGCTGCCGGAAGGCGGGTTCGGCGTATGACTCCTTGGTGTGGCCGCCGCCGGTGTAGAAGGACCGGCCGCCCTGGTAGTCGCTCTGGCACCAGGCGATGGGGTGGTCGCCCGACATCGTGCCGCCCGTGTACGACGACTCGTCGAGCGAGGCCAGGACGCGCGCCCGCTCGCGCGGGTTGGTGCGGTAGTTGTACCACTCGTCGGAGCGCTCCCAGGCCCCGGCGCCCAGGTGGGACGTCGCCGGGTGCGCGTGGTCCTCCACATGGACCCGCGCCCGCTGTATCGCGGGGTGCGACTGGAAGTACGCGCCCGCGAGCCCGCCGTAGAAGGGCCAGTCGTACTCGGTGTCGGCGGCGGCGTGCACGCCGACATAGGCGCCGCCGCCCCGGATGTAGTCCTCGAAGGCCCGCTGCTGCGCGGCGTTCAGGGCGTCGCCGGTGGTCGAGAGCCAGACGACGGCGTCGTACCGGCGCAGGTTCTTGGCCGTGAAGGCCCCCGCGTCCTCGGTCGCGTCGACGGTGAAGCCGGCGTCGGCGCCGAGTTCCTTGACGGTCGCGACCCCGGTGGGGATCGAGTCGTGCCGGAAGCCCGCCGTCTTGGAGAAGACCAGGACGCGCCCGGCATCCTCGCCCAGGGCCGGTACCGGTACCGGCCCTGGGCCCGGCTCCGAGGCCGCCGGACCCGACACGCATCCGATGAGCAGAGCGGCCGCCGCCGTGGCGGTCAGGAGCCGCGCTCGACTGCGCATTGCGGTCACATCCCCTCCCTCACCGGTGTGCGGCCGACGTCGTGAACGTGAAGTCGTCCACGTCGTAGAGCGCTCCCGCGCCCTTGCCCTTGAAGACCAGATACAGCGTCGTGGTCTTCGACGGCGCCCGCGTGATGGCCGTGCTGACGTCCTTGTACGTCTCCCACGAGCCGGTCGGTTCCACCTTCGCCGTGCCGAGCAGCCTGCCGCCGGCCGATCCGCTGCGGATTTCCAGGGTGCCGCCGGATCCGGCGGATGCGACCCGCGCGGTCAGCTTGGTGGCGTTGGAGAGGATGTACGGCTTGAAGGAGATCCAGTCGCCGTTGTGGATGTCGCCGACGGTCTTGCCGCCGTGCGCCGGGGTGTGGTTGATCACGGACACGCCCTTGGAGTCGCCGTAGTGCTCGCCCTGGCGGTGCTTGGGCTGGACGACGTTCTGGTCGTGGGTGGTCAGCGCGGGCTGGCCGTTCGCGCCCTTGTCGGTGTACTCGGCGTCGAAGACCCCAAAGATGTTGGCGTTCGGGTCGTGCTCGCCGTCCGCCGACGTCTGGATGGTGCCGGAGCAGCCGTTGGCCGAGGTGACCGGGTGGCCGTGGCTGTCATGGCCGAGGATGTGGGTGACCTTGACCTTCGTGCAGTCGATCGGGCCGGTGGCGCCGTCCTCCGGGTCGGTCACCTTCACCTTGAAGGGCACCTTGTCGCCGAAGGTGAACAGCTGCCCGTCACCGGGGAGCTCCAGGGTGACCTTGGGCGCGGTGTTGCCGACGGTGATGTGCGCGCTGGCGGAACCGGTGCGGCCGGTGGAGTCCTTGACGGTCACGGTCGCCGTGTAGACGCCGTTCTTCTTGTACGTGTAGGTGGGGTTCTGCTGGGTGGACTTGCCGCCGTCGCCGAAGTCCCAGGAGTAGGTGAGCGTTCCGCCGTCGGCGTCCGTGGCCTTCGCGGTGAACCTGGTGCGCAGCGGGGCCTGGCCGCTGGTCACCGACGCGCTCGCCTCGGCGACCGGGGAGTGTCCTGTCGTGGCGTTCTCGATGCGGAAGAGGCCGGAGTTCTCGTCGCCGCCGAACCAGGCCGTGCCGTAGTCCAGGACGTAGAGCGCGCCGTCGGGGCCGAACTCCATGTCCATCACCTGGGTACCCGTCCAGGGGAAGGGGTTGATGGACTGCACGGCGCCGTCCGCGCCGTGCTCGATGCGCTTGATCCAGCGTCGGCCGAACTCGCCCGCGAAGAAGTCGCCGTCGTACGCCTCGGGGAACTTCACGGGGGAGGTGTTCGCCGCGTCGTAGCGGTAGACGGGCCCCGCCATCGGGGACTCGGAGCCGGAGCCGAACTCGGGGACGGAGCCGCCGTCGTACGGAATCCAGGCCTCCTCAGCAGGCGGCAGGTCGGTCAGTCCGGTGTTGTACGGCGAGTCGTTCTTCGGCGCCGCGCAGTCGAAGGCCGCACCCGAGGCGCCGGTGGCGAAGTCGTAGTCGACGTAGGCGTCGTTCTTGCCGGTGCAGTACGGCCAGCCGAAGTTGCCCGGCTTGGTCACGCGGGCGAACTCGACCTGTCCCGCGGGGCCGCGCTTGGGGTCGGCGGCGCCCGCGTCGGGTCCGTAGTCACCGACGTAGACGGTGCCGGTCGGCTTGTCGACGCTCATCCGGAAGGGGTTGCGGAAGCCCATCGCGTAGATCTCGGGGCGGGTCTTCTCGGTGCCCTTGGCAAAGAGGTTGCCGTCCGGGACGGTGTACGAGCCGTCGTCGGCGACCTTGACGCGCAGGATCTTGCCGCGCAGGTCGTTGGTGTTGCCCGCGCCGCGCCGGGCGTCGTAGGCGGGGTTGCGGCCCGCGCGCTCGTCGATGGGCGTGAAGCCGTCGGAGGCGAAGGGGTTGGAGTCGTCGCCTGTCGAGAGGTAGAGGTTGCCGTCCTTGTCGAAGTCGATGTCGCCGCCGACGTGGCAGCAGATGCCGCGGCTCGCGGGGACGTCGAGGACCTTCTTCTCGCTCGCGGTGTCCAGGGTGCCGTCGGCCTTGAGGACGAAGCGGGAGAGCCGGTTGACGCCGTCGAACTTCTTGAAGTCCTCGGCCGTGCCGTTCTCCGGGGCGTCGCCCGCGGGGGTGTCGAGCGGGGGCGCGTAGTAGAGGAAGATGGCGCGGTTCTCGCTGAACTTCGGGTCGATGGCGACGCCTTGGAGGCCCTCTTCGTCGTGCGTGTATACGGGGATCTTGCCCGCGATTTTGGTGTTGCCCGCGGAGTCCGTCAGCCGCAGCGTACCGTCGCGGGAGGTGTGCAGGACCGAGCGGTCGGGGAGCACGGAGAGCGTCATGGGCTCGCCCACCTCCGGCTCGCCCTTGGCGAGGGTGACCTGCTGGAAGTCCTCGGCGGCGGGGACGGCCGTCGAGGGCGGGTCGGCGGGAACGGCCCCGGCCTGCGGTATGGCGAGGGCCAGCGAGGCACCGGCGAGCAGCGTGCCGGTGAGCAGGGCGAGGGCTTTGTTCCGCAGTCTCGGGCGTTTCCTGTGCACGGGGTTCCTCCGGAGGGGACGGTCGTACGCGGGTGTGTGCGCCGTGCGCCGGGGTGCGCCGTCACCCCGGACCTTCATGTCCTGTACACATCAGGGACGGTAGCCACGTTTGTCCCGGGCGGATAGCCCTTACGCGGCACTGAAGTTCAGCTTTCTCCCGTCACTGGACAAACGTGGTGGGTACGGCTAATCCGAGCCGCCGAACGCGGCGTCGAACGAGGCGGTCGGCGCCTCGAAGTCGTACGCCTTCAAACGTGTGAGGGCCTCCGGGGCGCCCTGGAGCCGGTCCATGCCGGCGTCCTCCCACTCCACCGAGATCGGACCCTCGTACGCGATGGAACCGAGCATGCGGAAGACGTCCTCCCAGGGGACGTCCCCGTGGCCCGCCGAGACGAAGTCCCAGCCGCGCCGCGGGTCGCCCCACGGCAGGTGCGAGCCGAGCCGGCCGTTGCGGCCGTCCAGGCGGCGCCGGGCCTCCTTGCAGTCGACGTGGTAGACGCGGTCCCGGAAGTCGTAGAGGAAACCGACCGGGTCGAGGTCCTGCCACACGAAGTGCGAGGGGTCGAAGTTCAGGCCGAAGGCGGGGCGGTGGCCGACGGCTTCGAGCGCCTTGTGCGTGGTCCAGTAGTCGTACGCGATCTCGGACGGATGCACCTCGTGGGCGAAGCGCACGCCCTGCGCGTCGAAGACGTCGAGGATCGGGTTCCAGCGCTCGGCGAAGTCCTCGTAACCGCGCTCGATCATGGATGCGGGGACCGGCGGGAACATCGCGACCAGGTGCCAGATCGCCGAGCCGGTGAAGCCGACGACGGTGTCGACGCCGAAGGCGGCGGCGGCCCGCGCGGTGTCCTTGATCTCTGCGGCGGCCCGCTGCCGCACGCCCTCCCCCTCGCCGTCGCCCCAGATGCGGGCGGGCAGGATCGCCCGGTGCCGCTCGTCGATGATCGCGTCGCAGACGGCCTGGCCGACGAGGTGGTTGGAGATCGCCCAGCAGTTGAGGCCGTACTTGTCGAGCAGGGCGCGCCGCCCGTCCAGGTAGGTGGGGTCGGTGAGCGCCCTGTCGACCTCGAAGTGGTCCCCCCAGCAGGCGAGTTCGAGGCCGTCGTAGCCGAAGTCGCGGGCGAGCCGGCAGACCTCTTCGAGTGGCAGGTCGGCCCACTGGCCGGTGAAGAGCGTGAACCTACGGGGCATGAAGGGCCTCCTCAGGCAGGGACCGGCGTGTAGACGGAGTTCTTCGCGGCGCTCTCCTCCACGGCGGCGAGCACCCGCTGGACGCTGAGGCCGTCGGTGAAGGACGGCTCGGGGGGCGTCCCGGTGGCGATGGCATGCAGTAGGTCACGGGCCTGGTGTACGAACGTGTGCTCGTAGCCGAGGCCGTGGCCCGGCGGCCACCAGGCGTCCAGGTACGGGTGTTCGGGTTCGGTCACCAGGATGCGGCGGAAGCCGGACGACGCGGCGGGCTCGGTGTGGTCGTGGAAGGAGAGTTCGTTCAGACGCTCCAGGTCGAAGGCCAACGAGCCGTCGGAGCCGTTGAGTTCGACCCGCAGCGCGTTCTTGCGGCCCGCGGCGAAGCGGGTGGCCTCGAAGGAGGCCAGCGCGCCGGAGGGGAAGCGGCCGGTGAAGACGGCCGCGTCGTCCACCGTGACCGTGCCGCGCCGCGCGCCGCCCACCGCGGTGAGCCCGCTGGAGGCGCCCTCCAGGAGCGGCCGTTCACGGACGAAGGTCTCGGTGAGCGCAGACACCCCGGCCACCTGCTCCCCCGTCAGATAGTGCGCGAGGTCGACGATGTGCGCCCCCAGATCACCGAGCGCACCGGAGCCCGCGCGCTCCTTGAGGAGCCGCCAGGTGAGCGGGAAGTCGGCGTTCACCAGCCAGTCCTGAAGGTACGTCAGGCGCACGTGCCGCAGCGCTCCGAGCCGCCCCTCGGCGACCATCCGCCGGGCCAGGGCGAGGGCGGGCACCCGCCGGTAGTTGAAGCCGACCATGGCCACCTGGCCCCGGGCGCGGGCCCGTTCGGCGGCCTCGGCCATGGCCTCGGCCTCCTCGACGGTGTTGGCGAGGGGTTTCTCGCACAGCACGTGCTTGCCCGCCTCCAGGGCGGCGACGGCGATCTCCGCGTGGCTGTCGCCGGGGGTGCAGATGTCGACGAGGTCGACGTCGTCCCGGGCGATCAGGGCGCGCCAGTCGGTCTCGGCGGCGGCCCAGCCGAGCCGGTCGGCGGCGGCGCGCACGGCACCGCCGTCGCGGCCGCAGACGGCCGAGAGCACCGGCCGCACGGGCAGGTCGAAGACCCGCCCCACGGTGCGCCAGCCCTGGGAGTGGGCGGCGCCCATGAAGGCGTAGCCGACCATGCCCACCCCCAGCGGCCGCTTCCCGGCCGCTCCGGAGTCGGACGGTTCCGTCTCACGCATGCGGTGCTCCTCGTCGTCGACGCTCGGTGGGGGGTGCGGACGCGCGCATCACTTGAAGCCGGTGGACATGTACTGGCTGACGTTGTCCTTGTCGACCACGGCCGAGTAGCAGGTGACGAAGGACGGGATCTCGAACTCCGCCATGCCGCTGACGCCCTTGCCCTGTCCGAGGGCGCGCGCCAGGTCGATCGCGGACGCGGCCATGGTGGGCGGGTAGAGGACGGTGGCCTTCAGGACGCTGTCGTCCGCGTCGATGGCCTGGAAGGCGGAGAGCGCGCCCGCGCCGCCGACCATCAGGAAGTCGTCGCGGCCCGCCTGCTTGATGGCGCGCAGGGCGCCCACGCCCTGGTCGTCGTCGTGGTTCCACAGGGCGTCGAAGTTCTTCTGCGCCTGGAGGAGCTGGGACATCTTCGACTGCCCCGACTCGACGGTGAACTCGGCGGCCTGGCGGGCGACCTTCTTGATGTCCGGGTAGTTCTTGAGGGCGTCGTCGAAGCCCTTCGAGCGCTGCTTGGTCAGTTCGAGGTTGTCGAGACCGGCCAGCTCGACCACGCGCGCGTTCTTCTTGTCCTTGAGCTTCTCGCCGATGTAGTGGCCGGCGCTCAGGCCCATGCCGTAGTTGTCGCCGCCGATCCAGCAGCGGTAGGCCTGCGGGGAGGCGAAGACACGGTCGAGGTTGACGACGGGGATGCCCGCCTTCATCGCCTTCAGACCGACCTGGGTGAGCGCCTTGCCGTCGGCCGGCAGGATCACCAGGACGTCGACCTTCTTGTTGATGAGCGTCTCGACCTGGCCGATCTGGGCGGCGGTGTCGTTGGAGCCCTCGGTGGACTCCAGGGTGACGTCGGAGTACTTCTCCGCCCGCTTCTTGGCGTTGTCGTTGATGGCGTTCAGCCAGCCGTGGTCGGCCTGGGGGCCCGCGAAGCCAATGGTGACCTTCTTGCCCGGCTTGTCGTCGGCGACCTGCTGCTCCTTCTCCTCGGTCCCCTCGTTCTCGGGCTCGTTGCTGGTGCAGCCCGCGAGCAGCGCTCCGGACGACAGGGCGGCGGCTCCGAAGAGGAGCCCTCTGCGGCTCGTGTTGGTTGGCATGGTGAACCCCTCGACTCAGGATGTGTGGGCCGTACGTCGTTGGACGAGCACCGCGGCGACGATGATCGCGCCCTTGGCGATCTGCTGGGTCGCGGTCTCCAGGTTGTTGAGCGCGAAGATGTTCTGGATCGTGGTGAAGATCAGCACGCCGAGCACCGAGCCGATGATGGTGCCCCGGCCGCCGCTGAGCAGCGTGCCGCCGATGATCGCCGCGGCGATGGCGTCGAGTTCGTACAGATTGCCGTTGGTGTTCTGTCCCGAACCGGCGAGGACGATCAGCAGGAACGCCGCGATGCCGCAGCACAGCCCGGAGAGCAGATACAGATACAGCCGCTGCCTGCGTACGTCGATGCCCGCGAGGCGCGCCGCTTCCGCGTTGCCGCCGACCGCGACGGAGCGGCGGCCGAAGGTGGTGCGGTTCAGCAGCAGCCAGCCGACGACGGTGACGGCGGCGAAGACCAGGACGAGCGGCGGGATGCCGAAGACGTAGGAGTCCCGCAAGCCGAGTTCCAGCACCCCGTCGACGGTGACCATCTGGGTCTTGCCGTCGGTGATCTGGAGGGCGAGGCCGCGGCCGGACGCCAGCATGGCGAGGGTGGCGATGAACGGCACTATGCCGCCGTACGCGATGAGCAGCCCGTTGACCAGGCCGCACCCCATGCCGACGATCACGGCGGTGAAGAGGATGCCCGCGAAGCCGTACTCCTGGGTGGCGACCGTCGTCGCCCACACCGAGGCAAGCGCGACGATCGCGCCGACGGACAGGTCGATGCCGCCGGAGATGATCACGAACGTCATGCCGACGGTGACGACGCCGATGACGGAGGCCTGGGTGAGGATCAGCTGGACGTTGTCGGTGTCCAGGAACGAGTCGGGCTGGGTGATGCCGCCGATGACGACCAGCGCGGCCAGCACGCCGAGCAGCGAGAGCGTGCGCACGTCGGCGCGGGCCAGCCTGGTGCGCCACGGGCTGCCGTCGTCGGCCGGGCCGGTCTTGCGGGCGGCGGCCTCGGCCGCCGGGGCGGGCTGGGTCATGACGCCGGGCTCCCTTCGAGGACGAGGTCGAGTACGCGGTGTTCGTCGAGGTCACGGGCGGGGGCGGTGTGCACGACGCGGCCTTCGCGGAGCACCAGGACGCGGTCGGCGAGGCCGAGGACCTCGGGCACCTCGCTGGAGACGAGGAGCACGGCGAGGCCTTCGTCGGCGAGGCGGCGGATCACCGCGTACAGCTCGGCGCGGGCGCCGACGTCGACGCCGCGGGTCGGCTCGTCGAGCAGCAGGACGCGGCAGCCGCGCAGGAGCCAGCGGGCCAGGACGGCCTTCTGCTGGTTGCCTCCGGAGAGGGTGCGGACGGGGGCGGAGGGTTCGTCGGGGCGCAGCGACAGTTCGCGGGTGGCGGCTCGCGCGGCGGCCCGCTCGGCGCCCCGGTCGAGCCAGCCGCCGCGTGAGAAACGGGACATGGAGGAGACCGACACATTGCGGGTGACGGACTCCAGCATGAGCAGTGCCTGAGCCTTGCGTTCCTCGGGTGCGAGGCCGAGGCCCGCGCGGACGGCGGCGCGGACACTTCCGGGACGCAACGCCCGTCCACCGACGCTCACTTCGCCGGCGCTCGGCTTGCGGGCGCCGTAGATCGTCTCCAGGATCTCGGAGCGCCCCGATCCGACGAGCCCGGCGAGGCCGACGATCTCACCGGGGCGCAGGTCGAGGTCGAGGGGTTCGAACTCGCCGTTCTGGGTGAGGCCACGGACGGACAACACCGGTTGCGCGTCGGCCTGTTCGTCGGACCGCTCCGGAAAGACGTACTCGACGTTGCGACCGGTCATAAGGGCCACCACGTCCTTGGTCGGCGTGGACTTGGCCGGCAGTCCGCCCGCGACGGCACGCCCGTCCTTGAGGACGGTGACGCGGTCGCCGATGCGGCGGATCTCTTCGAGGCGGTGCGAGATGTAGACGACGGCGACGCCGTCCGCGGTGAGGTCGCCGACGATGCGGAAGAGGTTGTCGACCTCGTCCGGGTCGAGGGCCGCGGACGGCTCGTCCATGACGATGAGGCGTACCTCGTGGGAGAGCGCGCGGGCCATCGACACGATCTGCTGCTGGGCGGCGGAGAGGTCACCGACGAGCCGTCCGGGACCGATCTCCCCATGCCCAAGGCGCTTGAGCAGAGCGGCCGTTGACGTCCTCGCGTCCCGTCCGCGTACGACGAATCCGGCGGTGGTCGGCTCGTGCCCGAGGTGGACGTTCTCGGCGACGGAGAGGTGCTCCACCAGGTCGAGCTCCTGGTAGATGGTGGCGATGCCGAGCCGCATGGCCGCGATGGGCGAGCGGAGCGTGGTGCGCTCGCCGCGCCAGACGATCTCGCCGTCGTCGGGCTGGTGGGCGCCCGCGAGGACCTTGATGAGCGTGGACTTCCCGGCGCCGTTCTGGCCGAGGAGGCAGTGCACTTCCCCGGCCTGGACCTGGAGGTCGACGCCGTCGAGGGCACGGACGCCGGGGAACGACTTGGTGATGCCGGACATGGTGAGCAGCGGTGGTTCTGGTGCCATGACGGTTCCCCTAGGGGGGTGCGTACGTGCCGGTCTCGGGGCAGGGCAGGGCAGAGCTGTGCGCTGTGCAAGTGTGGTGTTCGGGGAGCGGTGTTACGCCGGTGAGAACAGGTGGTCGCTTATGAGCCGGGCGCCGCCTATGACACCGGCGGTGGGGCCCAGTTCGCCGAGGACTATGGGGAGATTGCCGGTGGCCAGCGGCAGGGACTGGCGGTAGACCTGGGTGCGGATCGCGGCGAGCAGGGTGTGGCCGAGTCCGGTCACACCGCCGCCTATCACCACGAGGCCGGGGTTGAAGAAGCTGACGAGGGCCGCGATAACCTGGCCGGTGCGGTTGCCGCCCTCGCGGATGAGGTCGAGCGCGGTGGCGTCACCCGCCGCGGCGGCCGCCGCGACGTCGACGGCGCTGAGCCGCCCCGCCTCGTCGAGCCGCGTGGCGAGCTCCGCCGAACGCCCCTGGGCGGCCGCCTCCTCGGCGTCGCGGGCGAGCGCCGCGCCGCTGAAGTAGGCCTCCAGGCAGCCCCGGTTGCCGCAGGCGCAGGGGCGCCCGTCCGGTTCCGCCTGGATGTGGCCGATGTCGCCGGCGCTGCCCGTCGTACCGCGGTAGACCTCGCCGCCGACGACGATGCCGCACCCTATGCCGGTGCCGATCTTGACGCAGAGGAAGTCGCCCACGGAGCGTGCGACGCCCGCGTGCTGCTCCCCCATCGCCATGAGGTTCACGTCGTTGTCGACCATGACGGGGCAGCCCAGCTCCTGGCTGAGGGCCTCCCTGACGGGGAAGCCGTCCCACCCCGGCATGATCGGCGGGGCGACCGGCACGCCCTCGGGGAAACGGACGGGCCCGGGGACGCCTATACCGGCGCCGTCGAAACCTTCCGCGAGCCCGGACGCACTCAACTTGGCCGCCATGACGAGGACTTGCTCGAAGACCGCGACCGGGCCCTCGCGCACGTCCATGGGCTGGTTGATGTGGCCGAGGACCTCAAGCTCGGCGTTGGTCACAGCGACGTCGACCGAGGTGGCGCCGATGTCCACGCCGAGGAAGCGCAGCGCCGGGGCGAGCCGGATGTTGTGCGAGCGGCGGCCGCCGCGCGAGGCGGCGAGTCCGTCGGCGACCACGAGTCCGGTCTCCAGGAGCCGGTCGACCTCGACGGCCAGCTTGGACCGCGAGAGGTCGACCTGATCGCCCAGCTGAGCACGGGAGTTGGGCCCGCCGTCACGCAACAGCCGTAGCAGCCGCGCCTGGTGTGCGTTGGCGGGTCGAGCCGTCATACGTCTCACGCGCCCCTCCCCGCCTCATCGGGCTGCCCATTGCCGCGTTGCCCTCGGCGCCGACGTACGTGCCTCTGGGCTTCCTTCAAGCTTTCGAGGGGAACGTAGCAGCGCGTGCCGGAGGTGGGAAGAAGTTGCACCGGAATTGCCCATGACTTTCTCCAGTCACAGGACAAAGGACTGGAGGGGCTGAAAGGTCACCACTGCCGTCGGTTTACCTGTGAGGTAATCGACGCCTCCAGGGGCCGTGTCGCACGATGGTGGTCCGCCACGGCCCCCAGTGGAAGGTCACCCCATGTCGGACACCCTGCCCGAGAACGATCTGCGCGCCCAACTGCTCGCCGCCGTACCCTTCGCCGGGCATCTCGGCATCGCCTTCGAGGAGGCGGGGCCCGACCGGGTGGAGGGCACCCTGCCGTGGTCGCCGGAGCTGTGCACGGCGGGCGGCGTGCTGCACGGCGGAGCGGTGATGACCCTCGCGGACACGGTCGGCGCGGTCTGCGCGTACCTCAACCTGCCGGACGGCGCGGCCACGTCGACGATCGAGTCCAAGACCAACTTCCTGCGGGCCCTGCGCTCAGGGACGGCCCGCGCCGTGGCCCGCCCGCTGCACATCGGCGGCTCCTTCATCGTCGTACAGACCGAGGTGTACGACGATCAAGGGCGGCTGACGGGACAGACCACGCAGACGCAGGCGGTGCTCGGCGCGAGGAACGAGCGGTGATCAGGCCCGCTCGCGCCGGTGGTATGTCTGCCGCGTGTGCTCGGTGTGGGCGCGCATGATCTCCGTGGCGCGCCGCTCGTCGCGCCCGGCGATCGCGGCGATCAGCTCGCGGTGCTCCAGCCAGGACTGACTGCCGCGCTGACGGGCCACCGGCGTGTAGTACCAGCGGACCCTGCGGTCCACCTGCCCGGCCAGCTCGGCGAGGACCACATTGCCCGCCAGCTCCATCACCTTGGCGTGGAAGGCGGCGTTGAGGGCGACCACCTGGTCGATGTCGCCGTCCTCGACGGCCTGTTCGCCCCGGGTGCACAGCTCGTCGAGGGCGGTGATGCCGGCGGTGCCGGTGTTCGCGGCGGCGAGGCGGGCGGCCTCGGCCTCCAACAGGGTGCGGACCGCGAGCAGTTGGTCCGCCTCCTCCTCGGTCGGCTCGTGCACGAACGCGCCCTGGGCCGGCCGCAGGTCGACCCAGCCCTCGGTGTTGAGCCGCTGCAGCGCCTCGCGCACCGGCTGCCGCGAGACCCCGAGGTGCCCGGCCAGTTCGCTCTCGACGAGGTGCTGGCCCGGCCGCAGCGAGCGGGTCGTGATGAGTTCGAGCAGCGCCTCGTAGACCCGCTCTCTGAGCGGCCCGGGGCGTTCGAGCCTGGGCACCGCCCCCTGCGGCAGTCCTGTGGACAACATCGCGGTCCCCTCCTCGACGATTGCCTTTTGTCTACAGTCTACGAGCTGCCGAGGCGGGCAATAGGGCGAGTTGAGCCGATCACACCACGAGGAGTGGCCCGTTCACGCGTTCACGGGCAGCGCACGACCTGCCCGGCGTACGACAGGTTCCCGCCGAAGCCGAACAGCAGGACCGGGTCGCCGGAGCGCAGCTCTCCGCGCTCCACCAGCTTGGAAAGGGCCATCGGGATGCTCCCCGCCGAGGTGTTCCCGGAGTCGACGACGTCGCGCGCGACGACGGCGTTCACCGCGCCGATGCGCTCCGCGAGCGGCTCGATGATGCGGAGGTTGGCCTGGTGCAGGACGAGCCCGGCGAGGTCGGCCGGGGTGAGCCCGGCGCGCTCGCAGGCCGCGCGGGCCAGCGGCGGCAGCTGGGTGGTCGCCCAGCGGTAGACGCTCTGCCCCTCCTGGGCGAAGCGCGGCGGGGTGCCCTCGATACGGACGGCGTTGCCCATCTCGGGCACCGAGCCCCACAGCACCGGGCCGATGCCGGGCTCCTCGCCGGGCGCGCACGCCTCGACGACGGCGGCGCCCGCGCCGTCGCCGGTCAGCACGCAGGTGGTGCGGTCCGTCCAGTCGGTGACCTCGGACATCTTGTCGGCGCCGATGACCAGGGCGCGGGTGGCGGCCCCGGCCCGTACGGTGTGGTCGGCGGTGGCGAGCGCGTGCGTGAAGCCCGCGCACACGACGTTGATGTCCATCGCGGACGGCGAGGGGATGCCGAGCCGGGCCGCGACCCGGGCGGCCATGTTCGGCGACCGGTCGATGGCCGTGGAGGTGGCGACCAGGACCAGGTCGATCGCGTCGGGGGTCAGCCCCGCCGCCGCCAGAGCCTTGCCGCCGGCGTGCGCGGCCAGCTCGTCGACCGGCTCCTCGGGCCCCGCGATGTGACGGGTGCGGATGCCCGCTCGGGACCGGATCCACTCGTCGCTGGTGTCGACCATGTCCGCCAGGGCCTCGTTGGTGAGGATCTTGGCGGGCTGATAGTGGCCGACAGCGGCGATGCGCGAGCCGTGCATATACGGGTCCCCCTTGTTGCGGAAGATGCGGGACCCTCCAGTCTGGTCAGCGACTCACCGGTAACAGGACACGTGAAGCGACAGGAAAGGCGCGTCTGCTTTGGATGCTTCTCATGATCCGGTCACCCTCTGAAGAGCTGTGTGACCTTGTGTACGAGTTCATACAGACCGTAACCGAGTGGTAACCCCACCCAGAGCCAGGCGAACACGGTGAGTGCGCGTCGGTGACCCGGCACGCGGCGGTTACTTGGCGGTGTGCTCGGCGGGCTGGTCATCGCCGGCCTCCCTCGGGGCGGGGATGTGGTGGCGGGGGTGGACGGGGCGTACCAGCTCGTTGGCGACGAAGCCGAGGAGCAGCAGCCCGATCATGATCGCGAAGGAGAGGCCGTAGAGCCCCGGTCCGTGCCTGCCCGCCTCCTCCTGGTGGTCGGCCACCCGGTTCACGATGAGCGGGCCGAGGACGCCCGCCGTGGACCAGGCGGTGAGCAGCCTGCCGTGGATGGCACCGACCTGGTAGGTGCCGAAGAGGTCCTTGAGATAGGCGGGGACGGTCGCGAAGCCGCCTCCGTAGAAGGAGAGGATCACCAGCGCGCAGACGATGAACAGCGGCTTCGAGGTGTCCCCGAAGCGGGCGATGAGCAGATACATGAGCGCGCCCGCGCCGAGATAGACGCGGTAGACGTTCTTGCGGCCGATCAGGTCGGAGGCCGAGGACCAGCCGATGCGCCCGGCCATGTTGGCGGCCGAGAGCAGGGCGACGAAACCGGCCGCGGCGGAGACCGAGACGGGTGTCGCGGTGCCGGCGAAGAAGTCCGTGATCATCGGGGCGGCCTTCTCCAGGATGCCGATGCCCGCGGTCACGTTCATGCACAGGACGACCCACAGGCACCAGAACTGCGGGGTGCGGACGGCCTGCCGCGCCGACACCTGCGGCCCGTCGAGCGTGCCGGGCGCGCCGGGCCTGCGGGCGCCCTCCGTACGGGGTACGCGGATCAGGAGCACGCCGAGCGTCATGAAGACGGCGTATGTGAGGCCGTGCACGAGGAAGGCGAGCGCGATGCCGTCCGAGTCGGCGCCGAAGGAGTCCAGCATCCGCGCGGACCAGGGCGAGGCGATGAGCGCGCCGCCGCCGAAGCCCATGATCGCGATGCCGGTGGCCATGCCCGGACGGTCGGGGAACCATTTGATGAGGGTGGAGACGGGCGAGATGTAGCCGATGCCGAGGCCGATCCCGCCGACGAAGCCGTAGCCGAAGACGATCAGCCAGTACTGGCGGGTCGCTGCGCCGAGCGCGGCGAGCAGGAAGCCCGAGGAGAAGCAGACCAGGGCCACGGTCATCGCCCAGCGCGGGCCGTTGCGCTCGACGAGCGTGCCGCCGAAGGCGGCGGACAGGCCGAGCATGACGATGCCGAGCTGGAAGGGCAGCGCGCTCTGGGTGCCGCTGAGGTGCAGGGCGGATTCGAGGGGCGGCTTGAAGACGCTCCAGGCGTACGCCTGGCCGATGGACAGGTGCACCGACAGGGCCGCGGGCGGCACGAGCCAGCGACTCCAGCCGGGGGGTGCGACGGGGGGCCTCATGATCCCGAACGCTAGGAAGCGGGCGGCGACTTGGGAAGGGGGCGCACGGTACCGGCCGATGTCCGGTTCTCGTCCGCGTGAACCCTTGCCCGCCCAACTTCGATACTGTAGACAATATTCAGTCGACACTTCGCTTCTCCTCGGATCCCTCGCTCCTCGGATCCCTCGCTCCTCGGATCCCTCGACCGAATGGAGCGCCCCACCGTGAAAGTCGCAGTCCTCGGTGCCGGTGCGATCGGCGCCTACGTCGGAGCCGCGCTGCACCGCGCGGACGCCGACGTCCATCTCGTCGCCCGTGGACCGCAGCTGGCGGTGGCGGACATCACCGCTGTCCCCGTGCCCACGCTCCGTACCGTCCACGCCATCTCGGACCTGCTCGCGTCGAGGACCGTGGCCGGACGGAACGGCTCGTCCCGGGAGTCCCGGACCAGGGGGCGCGTGAGGCGGGTGTAGGTCTTGGGGATTCGGTCGCGTCGGCTCATGCGGCAGTTCGCACGCGTCGTGATGGGCACGAACAACGTCGACTCCTGCAACCGCACCTGCCACGCGCCGAGCGTCGCGGGCCTGTCGGCCGCCTTCGGTTCGGGCGGCGGGACATCGTCGTACGAAGAGGTCGAGCACACGGATCTGATCGTGATGTGGGGCTCCAACGCCCGTCTCGCGCACCCGATCTTCTTCCAGCACGTCCTGAAGGGCATCAGGAACGGCGCGCGGATGTACGCCGTCGACCCGCGCCGCACGAAGACCGCCGAGTGGGCGGAGGGCTGGCTCGGCCTGAACGTCGGCACCGACATCCCGATGGCCCACGCGATCGGCCGCGAGATCATCCACGCGGGCCTGGCGAACCGCGCGTTCATCGAACGGGCCACGACGGGCTTCGCGCAGTACGCGGCCCTGGTCGAGCCGTGGACGCTGTCGCTCGCCGAGAAGGTGACGGGCGTACCGGCCGCCGCCGTCCGCGAACTGGCGCACGCCTACGCGCGCGCCGAGCGGGCGCAGCTGTGCTGGACGCTCGGCATCACCGAACACCACAACGGCACGGACAACGTGCGCGCGCTGATCAACCTGTCGCTCCTGACCGGCCACGTCGGACGGTACGGCTCCGGGCTCCAGCCCCTGCGCGGCCAGAACAACGTCCAGGGCGGCGGCGACATGGGCGCCATCCCCAACCGCCTCCCCGGCTTCCAGGACGTCCTCGACCCGGGCGCCCGCCGGAAGTTCGAAGCGGCCTGGGACACGGTCATCCAGCCCCGCCACGGCCTGAACCTGACCGAGATGTTCGAGGCGATGGAGGAAGGCTCCCTCAAGGCCGTCTACCGCATCGGCGAGAACCCGGCGCAGTCCGAGGCCGACAGCGAGCAGGCGATACGTCGGCTGCGCGCCCTGGACTTCCTGGTCGTCCAGGACATCTTCCTCACCAGGACGGCCGAATTGGCGGACGTCGTGCTGCCCGCGACCGCCGCCTGGGCGGAGACCGACGGCACGACGACCAACAGCGAGCGGCGCGTACAGCGGGTGCGCAAGGCGGTGCGACCGCCCGGCGAGGCGCGCGAGGACATCGGCATCCTCTGCGAGCTGGCGGGCCTGCTCGGCCACGACTGGGAGTACGCTGACGCGCGGGCCGTCTGGGACGAGCTGCGCTCGCTCTCGCCGGACCACCACGGCATGACGTACGAACGTCTCGACGCGCTGCAGGGCATCCAGTGGCCGTGCCCCGACGAGGGCCGGCTCGAACCGACGTACCTGCACGGCAGGTTGTGGGAGACGGACCCGGCGCGGTGCGGCGTGCTCGCGCCGTTCGGGCTCGTCGAGCACGATCCGCCGGTCGACCTCACCGACGAGACGTATCCGATCCGGCTGACCACCGGGCGGCGGCTCGACTCGTACAACACCGGTGTGCAGAGCGTGAGTTACCCCTCCCCGCTGCGGCGCGGGGAGTACGTCGAGCTGTGCCCGGAGGACGCGGAGCGCTACGGCGTCGTGGTGGGCGAGGAGGTACGGGTCTCCTCGCGGCGCGGGGCGGTGACGGCGCCGGTCTGGGTCGACCCCGGGCTGCGGCCCGGACTCGCCTTAATGACCACGCACTTTCCCGACGAGGTCGACACCAACCAGCTGACGATCGAGGCGAACTGCCCGATCGCGGGGACGGCGGAGTTCAAGGCCTCTGCGATACGTGTCGACAAGCTGACCGCGCCGGCCACGTGAGGTGACCTATGGACCTGCACTTCGGTGACAGCGAACCGTCGGACGACGAACGCGCCGCCGTCGACGCGGTGCTCGGGCCGCCCGCGTCCACGTGGGAGGGCTCCGACGACCGCGCCGACGCCGCTCTGCGCTGGGCGCGGGGCGGGCGGGCGGCGCGGGAGCGGCGGGATCTGCTGCTGCCGGGGCTGCACGCCCTGAACGACCGGGTGGGGTGGGTCAGCGAGGGCGGCCTCGGCTATCTGTGCAGGCGGCTGACGGTGCCGCCGGCGGAGGGGTACGGGGTCGCCACGTTCTACTCCCTCTTCTCGGTGCGGCCCCGTCCCCGCACGGTGGTGCGGGTCTGCACGGATCTGGCGGGCGCGGCGGCCGGGCTGTGCGGGGAGGTGGAGGAGCGGCTCGGGTCCGTGCCTGGGGTGGCCGTCGAGGGGAGCCCCTGCCTGGGGCTGTGCGAGAGGGCTCCTGCCGCGTTGGGGGTGCGGGCCAGGCCTCCGGCGGCGCGTTTGCCCGATGGCGCCCCTTCAGGAAACCGGGAATGCGCCCCGGGCCCTGGCGCGGGGCTCGGTCGATCACCCCGGACTTCCGGGGCAGGGAATGAAGCCCCTCCGGCGTTCGAGGAGCGGGGCCCGGGGCGGAGCCCCGTGGACGGCGGGGAAACCCACGCCACCGCCATCCTCGCCCCCGCCACACCCGACGCCATCGCTCTCGCGGCCGCGACCCCGGAGGCCGCCCCCGCCGAGCCCCCGGCGGCCCTCGCCGTTCCCCAGGCCGGGGACCCCGCCCTCGTACTACTGCGCCGCATCGGCACCGTTGACCCGTCCTCCCTGGACGACTACCGCGCCCACGGCGGCTACACCGCCCTGCGCCGCGCCTTCGCCATCGGCCCCGCCGAGGTCATCCGGGAGGTCACCGAGTCGGGGCTCCTGGGACGCGGGGGCGCCGCCTTCCCCACGGGACGGAAGTGGCAGGCCACGGCCGCGCAGCCCGACCGTCCGCACTACCTCGTCTGCAACGCCGACGAGTCCGAGCCCGGCACCTTCAAGGACCGCGTGCTCATGGAGGGCGACCCGTACGCGCTCATCGAGGCGATGACGGTCGCCGGGTACGCGGTCGGCGCCCACCGCGGCTACCTCTACCTCCGCGGCGAGTATCCGCGCGCCCTGCGCCTCCTGGAGCACGCCCTCGCGCGGACCCGCGCCCGCGGGCTCCTCGGCGACGACGTGCTCGGCCAGGGGTACGCGTTCGACATCGAGATCCGGCTGGGCGCCGGTGCCTACATCTGCGGTGAGGAGACCGCCCTGTTCAACTCCATCGAGGGGTACCGGGGCGAGCCCCGGTCGAAGCCGCCGTTCCCCGTGGAGAAGGGCCTGTTCGGCAAGCCCACCGCCGAGAACAACGTCGAGACGCTCGTCAACGTCCTGACCGTCCTGACCATGGGCGCCAAGGCGTACGCCGCCGTCGGCACCGCGCACTCCACCGGCACCAAGCTCTTCTGCGTCTCCGGCGCCGTCGAGCGGCCCGGCGTCTACGAACTGCCCTTCGGCGCCACCCTCGGCGAGCTGCTCGCTCTCGCCGGACGCCGGGGCGGCCTGCGGGCGGTCCTGCTCGGCGGGGCCGCCGGCGGCTTCGTGCGCCCCGACGAGCTCGGCATCCCCCTCACCTCCGAGGGGACGCGGGAGGCAGGGACCACGCTCGGCTCCGGAGTCGTGCTCGCCCTCGACGACAGCGTTCCGCTCCCCCGGGTCCTGCTGCGCATAGCGGAGTTCTTCCGCGACGAGTCGTGCGGGCAGTGCGTGCCGTGCCGGGTCGGGACCGTCCGCCAGGAGGAGGCCCTGCGCCGCCTCGTGGAGCTGACGGGCGCCGACGCCGCCGGTGACATCGCGCTGCTCCGGGACGTGGGGCGGGCCATGCGGGACGCCTCGATCTGCGGTCTCGGGCAGACCGCGTGGAACGCCGTGGAGTCCGCCATCGACCGCTTGGGGGCGTACGAATGACCGTCCTCCCTCTCCAATTCCCGCGTCGGCTCGCGGAGTTCGCCCTGGACGGGCAGGCGGCCAGGGTGCCTGAAGGGGCCACGCTCCTCGACGCCTGCCGGGTGTGCGTGGTGGAGGTGGAGGACGCCCGCACGCTCGCGCCCGCCTGCTCCCGCGGGGCCGAGCCCGGCCTGAGCGTCCGCACGGACACCGAGCGCACCCGCCACAGCCGAAGGCTCGTCCTCGAACTCCTCGCCTCCAGCGTCGACTTGTCGACGACCCCGAAGGTCGCTGACTGGCTCAAGGAGTACGAGGCCGAGCCCGACCGCTTCGGCCCCGACGCGGCCCGCCTGGACGAGGCGCCCCGGGTCGACAACGACCTGTACGTGCGCGACTACGACAAGTGCATCCTCTGCTACAAGTGCGTCGACGCGTGCGGCGAGCAGTGGCAGAACACGTTCGCGATAGCCGTCGCCGGGCGCGGTTTCGACGCCCGTATCGCCGTGGAGCACGACGCCCCGCTGACCGACTCGGCGTGCGTGTACTGCGGGAACTGCGTCGAGGTCTGCCCGACGGGCGCCCTCAGCTTCAAGTCGGAGTTCGACATGCGGGCCGCCGGTACGTGGGACGAGGCGGCGCAGACGGAGACGACGACCGTGTGCGCGTACTGCGGCGTCGGCTGCAACCTCACGCTGCACGTGCAGGACAATGAGATCGTGAAGGTCACCTCGCCGCACGACAACCCGGTGACCCACGGCAACCTCTGCATCAAGGGCCGCTTCGGCTACCAGCACGTACAGAACCGGGACTGATCAAGACATGGGACGAGTCACGGAGCGACGCAAGGTCATCCGGATCCGGGACGGGCACGTCTCCGAGCGGCCGGACACCCTGGTCGCCGAGGAACCCCTGGAGATCCGGCTGAACGGCAGGCCGCTCGCCATCACCATGCGCACACCGGGCGACGACTTCGCGCTCGCCGCGGGTTTCCTGGTGAGCGAGGGGGTCTTCGGCAGCGCCGACGAGCTGCTGAACATCGTGTACTGCGCGGGGGCCACCGAGGACGGCTCAAACACGTACAACGTGGTGGACGTGCGGACGGCGCCCGACGTCGTCCTGCCCGACATCACCCTGGAGCGGAACGTCTATACGACGTCGTCGTGCGGCCTGTGCGGCAAGGCGAGCCTCGACGCCGTGCGCACCACCGCGCGGTGGCCGATCGCCGACACTCCCCCGGTCCGCGTCGGGACCGAGCTGCTCGCGAGCCTCCCCGACCGGCTGCGCGAGTCGCAGCGCGTCTTCGACCGGACCGGAGGGCTGCACGCGGCGGCCATGTTCGACGAGGAGGGCCGGCTGCTCGACATACGGGAGGACGTGGGGCGGCACAACGCCGTCGACAAGCTCGTCGGCCGGGCTCTTCAGGAGGGGCGGCTTCCGCTGTCGCGCGTGATCCTGCTCGTCTCGGGCCGCGCGTCGTTCGAGCTGGCCCAGAAGGCGGTGATGGCGGGCATTCCGGTGCTCGCCGCGGTCTCCGCGCCGTCCTCGCTCGCGGTCGACCTGGCCGCCGAGACCGGTCTGACGCTGGTCGGTTTCCTGCGCGGCTCCTCCATGAACGTGTACGCGGGCGAGCACCGCGTCGCCCTGCGGGCCGCGGCCACCCAGGGCTGACCCGGAACTCCCCGCCGCACGGCGGCACGGCCCCGGCCGGCGGGGAGCGCCCCCTGCGCCGGTCGGGCCGACTGCCTCAGTTCACCCCGGAGATCCGCGTGAGCATCTCCAGGAACCGCTCGCGCTCGGCTGCCGAAAGGGGCGCCAGGAGTTCGCCGTTGGCCCGCTCGGCCGCCTCGGCGCAGCGCGCCACGAGCCGCTTCCCCTTGGCGGTGATCGTGATCGCGTTCTTGCGGCGGTCGGCGGGGTCCGGGGCGCGGTCGACGAGACCCTCGGCCTGGAGGTCGTTGATCACGCCGACCATGTCCTTGGGGTCGAGCAGGACGCTGCGGCCCAGCTCCGCCTGGGCGACCGGGCCGAGGTCCGCTACGGCGGAGAGCACCACGTGGTGCCACATCTTCAGGCCCTCCTGGGCCAGCGCGTCGGCGACCAGGCCGCGGCCGCGGGCGGCCGCGCGGCCGAGCAGCCAGCTGGGGAGGGTGCGGATGGTGCCGGGGGCGGGCGGCGTCGTGGGCATGGGGGAAGCCTAGCGAAGAATCATTGGACTTCCCAACGGTAATACGCTTACCGTTGGGTGTCCCAACGATTCCTGACCCACTCTGGAGGTGGTGCGGATGCGTCGCGTCCGGTACGAGCGCCGCGGCGGCCCCGAGGTGCTGTTCCTGGAGGAGGCGCCCGTCCCCGAGCCGGGGCCCGGCGAACTGCTCGTGCGCGTCGAGGCGGCCGGTGTGACGCTGCCCGTCGTCCGCAAGGTCCGCGAACCCCGCGACCCGATCGCTCTGGGCGGCGAGATCGCCGGGGAGGTCGTCGCGCTCGGTGAGGGCGTCACCGGTCACGCGCCGGGCGACCGCGTCACGGGCCTCGTCTTCGGGCACGGTTACGCCGACTACGCCCTGCTCCACACCGCGATGGCCTCCCCCGTGCCGCAGAGCGCGAGCGCGGTCGACGCGGTCGCGCTGGTCCGCTCCGGGCTCGTCGCATGGGGCGCGCTGGACGCCGCGCGCCCCGAGCCGGGCGAGGCCGCGCTCGTCACGGCCGCGGCGAGCGGCGTCGGCCATCTCGCCGTACAGCTCGCACGGTCGAGGGGGGCCGCGCGCGTCGTGGGCGCCGTCTCCGACTCCCGCAAGGCCGACTTCGTGCGCGGGCTCGGCGCCGACGACGTCATCACGTACGACCGTCAGGACTGGGGCGAGCCCGTCGACTACGCCCTGGACGCGGTCGGTGGCGACCTGCTCGCACCCGCCGTCGGCTCCCTGGCCCCGCACGGCCGGCTGGTGGCGTACAGCTCGGGCGGCGGCACTGTGGCGGCGTACGACCTGCTCGTCGGCGCGAAGTCGGTCATCGGCTTCCAGATGGCGCTGATCGCGCGCGGGAAGCCGGAGCTGTACGAGTCGTGGCGGCGCGAGCTGTGGCGGCTGTACGCGGCGGGCGAGCTGCGGCCCGCCGTGCACGCGTGCTTCTCGCTGGAGGACGCGGCGCTCGCCCATGCGGCGATCGAGGGGCGGAGCAACTTGGGGAAGGTGGTCCTTGTGCCGTGACGCTTGGCGTGAGCGGCGCGCGGTTCCTCTGGCGCACGGTTCTTGTGGGGTGCGGTGGCCCTCAGTACCGTCTGTGGCGCGCACGTAGGACGTGGGATGTCCGGGCGTATGCCCGGATGTACGTATGCCCGGATGCATGTCCGGGCGCCCCGTCGTCGCTGTCGCCATCGCCATCGCCAGGAAAGGCGGGCCCGCACCATGTCGTCGAGTTCGAGCCTCCCCGTACGTCTCAGATACCTCAGACTCTTTCGATCCTCCAGATCCGTCGCCGCTGCCGTGGCGGCGGTCGCCGTTGGCGCCATGCTGCCGGCGCCCTCCGCACAGGCAGCCCAGGCCGCGTCCGAGCGGACGCCGTCGTTCGAGCAGCAGGTGCTGTTCAAGGCCTCCCAGGACCCGGGGTACGCCTGCTTCCGCATCCCGGCCGTCGTGAAGACGGTGCGGGGCACCCTGCTCGCCTTCGCCGAGGGGCGGGTCAACGACTGCAGCGACGCGGGTGACATAGACCTGGTGCTGAAGCGGTCCCACGACGGCGGCCGCACCTGGGGCCCGCTCCAGGTCATCAACGAGGGCGCCGGTGACACGCACGGCAATCCGGCGCCGGTCGTGGACCGCGAGAGCGGCCGCGTCCTGCTGGCGGAGACGTACAACACCGGCCGCACGGACGGCAGGAACTGCGACATACCGTGCGACCGCACGCCCCACCTCCAGTACAGCGACGACGACGGCCGCAGCTGGTCGCGGCCGCGCGACCTGAGCGACGAGATCCTGCCCGAGGAGTGGAACTCCTGGTATGCCACCGGTCCCGTGCACGGCGTCCAGCTGTCCCGCGGCCGGCACGCGGGGCGGCTCGTCCTCGCCGTCAACGCCGAGACGTGGGACGGCAGCCGGATAAGCGCCAACCACGCCGCGCTGGTCGTCAGCGACGACGGCGGTGACCACTGGAAGGTCGGCGCCACCGACTCGTACCCGACGAACGCGGACGGTACGTTCCGCCAGAAGCCGTCGGAGATGACCGTCACCGAGCGGCCCGACGGCGCGCTCTACGTCAGCGGCCGTGAGCAGGACGGCACCGACCTCGGGCACCGCACGCACACGGTGAGCCGCGACGGCGGCTCCACCTTCGCCACGCCCTTCCGGGCGGTCCCCGACCTCTACGCGCCGCAGGTGCAGTGCTCCACCCTCCAGTTCGGCAAGCGGATGCTGCTCGGCTGCCCCGGCGACCCCGACCGGCGCCGCACGATGCAGATCCGCTCCTCCTACGACGGCGGCCGCACCTGGGACAGCGTCGACCGGGGCACGACGGTGACCACGGACTGGTCCGGTTACTCCGACATGGTGCGGGCCGACGGCGCGCACGTCGGCCTGATGTACGAGGGCGGCCCGGTCGACGCGCGCGACGAGATCCGCTTCGCCCGCTTCACCGGGGACTGGCTGAAGCCGCGCCGCGGCCCCGACCCGACGACCCGCGACCACGCCCCGGGGGCCCGCGCCGCCGCCGCCGCGGGGGGGGGGGGGGGGGGGGGGGGGGGCGGTGGGGGGGGGGCGCGCGGGGGACGCGCGGGGCGCGCCGTCGTCCACCCCCGACGC